>JANJTW010000077.1 GCA_024710925.1 Rhodocyclaceae bacterium
TCCACCCGCTCGCGCGCCCACGGCGTGCGGCGGAGGAACTTGAGGCTGGAGGCGATGCTCGGGTCCTGGTTGAAGCAGCGGATGTCGATGCGGTCGCCCAGGCCCTGCCAGCCGTAGAAGGCGACCAGTTCGTTCAGCAGCTTTTCCAGCGTCACCCCGTGCAGGGGATTGTTCTTCTGCGTGTCGGTCATCGGCTGCCTCAGCCTGCCGTGGCGAACTGCTCGCGCAGCGTCGCGATGGTGCCGGCCTCGCCGCGCAGCCGGAAGAACGCGCCGTCCTCGTCGGCGCGCTCGTCGATCACCTCGCAGTTCGCGTAGAGGTCCTTGCGCAGCTGCTGCGCCGACCACGGCAGGAACAGTTCGGCCTCGACCAGATCCTTCTGGAAGAAGGCGACGATGCGCCGCCGCAGCTGCGCCACGTCGTCCGGGCGGCGGGCGCTCATGACGACGCAGTCGGGGTACTTCGCGTGCAGCGCGGCGGCACATTCGGCCTGCGCGTCGGCATCGCCGACGTGGTCGATCTTGTTGAAGACGCGGAGGCGCGGCACCTCGTGCGCGCCGATCTCTTCCAGCACCTTGTCGGTGACTTCGAGCTGGCGCTCGAAGCCGGGGTCGCTGGCGTCGATCACGTGCAGCAGCAGCTCGGCGTCGAGCGCCTCGTCGAGCGTCGACTTGAACGAGGCAACGAGGCCGTGCGGCAGGTTCTTGATGAAGCCGACGGTATCGCTGACCAGCACGCGCGGCACGCTCTCCGGGTAGAGTGTGCGCACGGTGGTGTCGAGCGTGGCGAACAGCTTGTTGGCGACCAGCACCTCGCTGCCGGTCAGTGCGCGCATCAGCGTCGACTTGCCGGCGTTGGTGTAGCCGACCAGCGCGACGCCGGCCAGCCCGCCCTGGCGCTCCTGCCGGCGCGCGCGCTGCGTCTTGCGTTCGGCTTCCATGGCGGTGATTTCGAGCTGCAGTTCGGCGATGCGGTCGCGGATCTTGCGCTTGTCGAGTTCGGTGCCCGATTCGCCGGCGCCGCGGCCGCCGACGCCGCTGCGTTGCCGGCCCTGCGGTCCAGCCAGCTTGGCCGCCTCGCGCAGGCGCGGCGCCATGTAGCCGAGGCGGGCGATCTCGACCTGCGCCTTGGCCGCGCGCGAGCGGGCGTTGCGGTGGAAGATTTCGAGGATGACCATGGTCCGGTCCATCACCTCGCAGCCGGTCTCCTTCTCCAGATTGCGCGCCTGCGACGGCGAGATCTCGTGGTCGACGAGGATGACGTCGATCTCCTGCGCGCCGGGCCGCCCGGCCGCCGCGTTGTCTTCCGGCGCCGCGTCCCCGTACTTGTCCCACTCCTCGTCCTCGGGAATGCCGTGCACGTAGCGGCGGATTTCCTCGCGCTTGCCGGTGCCGAGGTAGGCCGTGGTGTCGAAGCCGGAACGCTTCTGCGTGAAGGTGTGCACGACCTGCAGGCCGAGCGTCTTCGCCAGTTCGCGCAGTTCGGCCAGCGAGGCTTCGAACTCGAAGTCGCTGACGTTCGGCAGCTGGACGGCGGCGACGATGGCGTTGCCGGGTTTGTCGGAGGCTTCTCGGTGCATTGCGGGGGATCTCGGGTGGGGAGGGTGGATCGGGAGGGCGAATGGTACCCGGCAATCGGTCCGGCTGCCGGGCTTGATATACTGTACGTATGAACAGTGATTGCCGCATCGCCCACCTCGACATGGACGCCTTCTTCGCCTCGGTCGAGCTGCTGCGCTATCCCGAGCTGCGCGGGCAGGCGGTGGTGGTCGGCGGGCGCAACGCGGCGCCGGTGGTCGAGGCCGACGGCAGTCGGCGCTACGCGCGGCTCGCCGACTACGCCGGGCGCGGCGTCGTCACCACGTCCACCTACGAGGCGCGCGCGCTCGGCGTGTTCTCCGGCATGGGGCTGATGAAGTCGGCGGCGCTGGCGCCGCAGGCCATCCTGCTGCCAGCCAACTTCGACGCCTACCGCCACTATTCGCGGCTGTTCAAGGCGGCCGTCGCGCGCATCGCGCCGCAGATCGAGGATCGCGGCATCGACGAGATCTACATCGACCTGACCGACATCCCCGGGGAGACGCGCGCGCTCGCCGAACGCATCCGGCGCGCGGTGCGCGAGGCGACCGGGCTGACCTGCTCGATCGGCGTCAGCCCGAACAAGCTGCTGTCAAAGATCTGCTCCGACCTCGACAAGCCGGACGGGCTGACCGTCCT
Organism: Rhodocyclaceae bacterium; assembly: GCA_024710925.1. Lineage (GTDB taxonomy): Bacteria > Pseudomonadota > Gammaproteobacteria > Burkholderiales > Rhodocyclaceae > Proximibacter. The sequence goes on from JANJTW010000077.1 coordinate 2,217, forward strand.
CGACGCGGCCGAAATTCCCGAACGCATCTGGCCGCTGCCGGTGCGCAAGATCAACGGCATCGGGCCGAAGGCCGGCGCGCGGCTGGAGCGGCTCGGCATCCGTACCATCGGCGAACTGGCGGCGGCGCCGGCTGCGTGGCTGGTCGAGCAGTTCGGCCGGTCGACCGGCGCCTGGATGCACGACGCGGCGAACGGCATCGACCGGCGGCCGGTGGTCACCGAATCCGAACCGAAGTCGATCAGCCGCGAGACGACCTTCGAGCGCGACCTGCACGCGCGGCACGACCGCGCGCTGCTCTCGGAAATCTTCACCGGGCTGTGCGAGCGGCTGGCCGGCGACCTCGCGCGCAAGGGCTATGCCGCGCGCACCGTCGGCATCAAGCTGCGCTACGCCGACTTCCGTTCGGTGACGCGCGACCTGACGCTGCCCGCCGCCGTGCGTGACGCCGCCGACCTGCGCCGCGCCGCCGGCGAATGCCTGAAGCGCGTGCCGCTGACGCAGAAGCTGCGCCTGCTCGGCGTGCGCGCCAGCGCGCTGCTGCCGGCCGACGAGGCGGACGCGGCGCCGGTCGCGGCGCAGGCCAGCCTGCCGTTCTGAGCGGCGCCGCCAGGATGGCGGCCGGCCCGCGCGGCGCCTGCCGCCTCCGCCGGGGAGGCGTCGTGGCGTACGGCGGGAGGTGCGGCAAAAATACGACGGGAAGGGAGCCTGCGGACGGCTGCGACAGCGATATCGTTTGCCATGCGTCCCCGCGGCGCGTATTGTGCACCGCAGCGATTTTCGGATAGTGTTGTTGTCTTGCCGGTTTGGTTGCCGCAGCCCTGCGACGGCTTTCCCCCATTTTCACCTCGCCCTCTCGATCTCGCCCCGTTCCGGGGCCATGCCGCGCCATCGCGGCCGCAGCCGTTTCGACCGACCCGCCGCGGCGGTCGAGCCCCGCCGTTTACCCGCGACCAGGAGCCCATCATGCAAAACGCCATCCAGCGCACCGAACTCAAGACCTACTACTACACCCCCGTGCATTGCCCCTTCTGCGGCACCCGCGTGATGGGCGCCGACCCGGTCGACGAGACCCGCATCACCGCCTGCCAGCACACCTTGTTCATTGCCCACGACACCGCCTTCGAGTACCGTTCGGAACGCTTCGACCGGCACCTCAACCTGAACGGGCTGAGCGAGAAGGAAGTCGAGGAATGCTGGCTGAGGGAAGAGGGCGGGGTGGATGCGTTCACCGACCGCATCACGCTGGCCGATGCGGTCAAGGTCGCCGCTTACGCGCCGGCGCCGTCGGCCTACGGTTCGTACTACGGATTCGCGCCGACCGAATGAGCCGTGCCCGGCCGGTGCCGGCGGTTTCCGGAGGGCGGATGAAAGGAACGAGATGAGCGAGTTGAACGAAGCGAACGAGACCGCCGGCGGCGGCGCAACGCCGCTGCCCGAGCTGCTGGCGGCGGCCTTCGCCGCCCGTCGCGAACTGCTCGCCCGCTGCGCCGCCGAAGGCACGACCGCCTACCGGCTGTTCCACGGCAGCGCCGAGGGCTACGGCGGCCTGAGCATCGACCGCTACGGCGACGCGCTGCTCGTGCAGTCCTTCCACCGGCCGCTGGCCGACGGCGAATGGCCGGCCATCGAAGCCTTCTACCGCGACGCGCAGCCCGGCCTGACGGCCTTCTACAACGACCGCAGCGCCGGCAACTCGCGCGTCTCCAACCTGCTCGCGCACGATGCGGCGAAGCTCGCCGCGCAGCCGCGCACCTTCAGCGAACTGGGCGTCAACTACCGCTTCCGCGCGCGCCACGACGGCCAGGACCCCTGGCTCTTCCTCGACCTGCGCGCGGCGCGCCGGCGCGTCATGCAGGAGGCGGCCGGGCGCAGCGTGCTCAACTGCTTCGCCTACACCTGCGGCGTTGGCATCGCCGCCGCGGTGGCCGGTGCCAGCGAGGTGGTGAACGTCGACTTCGCCGAATCGGCGCTCGCCGTCGGCAAGGAAAACGCCGGGCTGAACCGCATCCCGATTTCCGTCCGCTTCATCCGCAGCGACTTCTTCGCGGCGCTGCGGCAGTACGCCGGCCTCGGCCAGAACCGCGTCGTCCGCGGCAAGCGCCTGCCCGACTTCCCGAAGCTCGACGCGCGCCGCTTCGACCTCGTCTTCCTCGACCCGCCGCGCTATGCGCGCAGCGCCTTCGGTGTCGTCGACCTGGTCCACGACTACCCGGCGGTCTTCAAGCCGGCGCTGCTGACCACCGCCGAGGGCGGCACGCTCTACTGCTGCAACAACGTCGCCGAGGTCGACCGGCTGGCCTGGCTCGACCAGCTCGAACGCAGCGCGCGCAAGGCCGGACGGCCGATCCGCGAAGCCGAGTGGATACTCCCCGAAGAGGATTTCCCGAGCCGCGACGGCAACCCGCCGCTGAAGATCCTGCGCCTGTCGGTGTAGCCGCGGCCGGCCGGCGCCGTCACTTCGGCGCCCGTCCTCCGCTCACCGCGATCCGCTCCGTCCGCGGCGGCCACACCCCCTTGTCCGCCACTTTGCCGCCGTCGAACACCAGCCAGCTCTGCCGCCCGTAGTGCGGCAGTCCGCGTTCGAGCGCGCGCAGCGCTTCTGCATCGCGGCCGGAGACGACGGCGTAGGGCACGCCCGCCGCGTCGCGCCCGGCCCACACCTGCGCCGTGCCGCGCCCGGCGGCGTTCGCCGGTCGCGGCGGCAGGCCGTTGGCGGCAAGCCAGGCGTCGACCGCCGGCGCGCTGCCGATGACCAGCATCGGCGCCTCTTCCGCGGTTTCCTCTTTCACGCCCGAATCGAGCAGCCGCGCCGCCAGCGAACGCGCCGCCGCCTGCAGCGCCGGCTCGGTGTCGACCGCGTGCAGCGTCGACTGCGGCGCGACGAAGACCTCGCGCAGGATCGCCGGCAGCAGCGCCGGATCGACGCGCCGCCACAGGCGGTAGTCGGGGTCGAGTTCGACCGCCAGTGCGCCGCCGGCACCGGCGAGCGTCAGCGTCTGCCGCGCCTGCGTCAGCGTCACCCGGCGCGTTTCTGCGTGGTCGGCGAAGACGAGGCGTAGCGGCACCTGCAGCGCGTAGGCTTCGCCGCCGCTGCCAGTGCTTTGCGTTAGCGTCAGCGCGAGGTCGCCGCCGCGGCGTTCGGCGGCGGCAATCCCGAGCGCCGGCGCGCCGGCGCGCGCAACCCACTGCCGGAAGAAGGCGGCGAGCGGCCGCCCGGCTTCGTGCGCGAAGGCGGCCTCCAGCTCGGCCCAGCCGGCGCTGCGGAACCTGTGTTCGCGCCAGAAGCGGCGCAGGCCGCGCTCGAAGGCGGCCGGACCGATCTCGTCCTTCAGCATCAGGAACAGCATCGCCGCCTTGTTGTAGCCGACGATCGACGAGATGCCGTGCCGGCGCGCCGTGAAGTCGCGCAGCGCGACCTCGCTCTGCGGCGGCACCGCGGCGAGGTCGCGCAGCCAGCCCAGGCGCATGTCGAGCGCCGCGCTTTCGCCTTCGTCCTCCTTGTAGGCGTAGTCGGCGAGGAAGGTGGTCAGCCCCTCCGACCAGTTGCCCTTCGCCCAGTCCGGATAGACGCCGTTGCCCCACCAGTTGTGCAGCACCTCGTGGCCGAGCGAGGTGGCGCGGATGAAGGGCAGGCGCAGCACGTCGCGGCCGAGGTAGGTCAGGCCGGGCATGCCGAAGCCGGTCGGCGTCGGGCTGGAGACGACGCAGAATATGGCGAACGGGTAGTCGCCAATCAGCCGGTCGTAGCGCTCGACGTAGCGCGCCGAGTCGTCGAGGTAGCCGGCGGCGAGCGGCGCCAGCTCGGCGTGGAACCAGGTGCGGAGGCGGATCTTTCGCTCGCCGGCCAGCGTCAGCGCGCGTTCGCCGATCACGTACGGCCCGGCCATCAGGTCGATGCCGTCGGCCGGCTGCGGGAAGCGGAATTCGGCGCGGTAGCCGCTCGCATCGTCGCGCTCGTTCACCAGTTCGCCCGGCGTCAGCCCCTTCTGGCCGGGCGGTAGCGCCAGCGCGACGCGGTACGAGAACAGTTCGCCGGGGTCCGGATACCAGCCGGCGGCGGCCGGCAGGAAGCTGCCGTCGGCGTCGGCGGTCGGCGCCCGCGAGCGCAGCACTTCGCGGTGGTCGAGCGCCTTGAGCGGGGCGAGCGTCGCCCGGTAGCGGATCTCCGCCTGCTTCGCGCCGGCCGGCAGGCGGAACCAGTGCCGGCCCTGGCGCGGCGTCGCCACGGGGCGCACGGCGCGGCCATCGACCTTGAGCGCGACGATCTCGAAGCCGGGCGCCAGCGTGAAGCCGGCGAGCGGCCGTCCGGGTTCGTCGTCGGACAGGCGGGCGGTGGCGGCAAAGGCGCGCGTCGCCGGGTCGAGCGAGACGTCGAGGTCGAGCTGCGGCCGCGCCGTCACCGGCAGTGCGAGGGCGATGCCGAGGACACCGGAAACGAACGCGGCAACGGAGAAGGGGAAGGCAACGGAGAGGCAGGCCAGGCGCCGCATCGCCGCCGGCCTCACTTGCCGACCGGGAAGCGGACGACGAGCTCGATGTCGGCGCCGCCGCGCCGCACTTTCAGCGGCAGCCAGGTGCCGGCCAGCTGCCGCTGCACGGCGCCGCGCAGCGCCTGCATGTCGCGCAGCGGCTGGCCGGCGAGTTCGACGATCAGGTCGCCGGCTTTCAGCCCGGTCTGTTCGGCGACGCTGCCCGGCGTCACCGAGGCGACGCGGATGCCGCCCTTCCCGCGCTCCATCGCGATGCCCAGGCGCGGCGGCCGTTCCGGCGGCGGCGCGACGACCAGCGCCGCGTCGGCCAGCCCGGCGACGAGGCCGGCGCAGGCGTCCCTGCGGTCCCAGGTGAGCAGCGCGCCGACGCGCTCGATGCCGAGGTCGCGCAGCTGGTGCGCGACGCCGTGGCCGTGGCGCACGTGGCCGGCGCCGAGGATGCCGACGACCAGCGCCTCCGGCTGGCGCGCGAGGTGCTCGGCGATGGTCTGCGCCATCGCCCGGTCCCACACCGTCTGCGCCTCGACGAAGCGGCGGAAGCCCTGCTCGCCCTTGTCCCCTTTGCTTTTGTCCTTTTCCGGGTGGTGGCGATAGACCTCGCGCAGCGCCTTCAGGTAGTCGGCCGACGGCTCGGCCGGGCGCGTGACGCCCTCGCGGCGCTTCTCCGGCACCGCTTCCCAGCCGCCGCGCACGACCGCGTCGACGAGGCCGCGCTCGACGTTCATCGCCAGCATCGGCAGCCGGTGCATGCGCGCGAAGTGGAACAGCGGCAGGTAGTCGCGCGCGTCGTAGCCCCACACCTTGTCCCATTCCGCCTGACGCAGGAAATCGGCCTCGTTCAGCTCGCCGGCGACCCAGCGGTCGAGCACCGGCTGCAGCCGGCGCGGGAACATCTCCAGCGCCAGCGCCAGCTGCGGTCGCCGCGCGTGCAGCTGGGCCAGCGTGTGCAGCTGCCAGCGGTGATCCTCGGCGCTTTCGTGCTGCTCGCCGAGCAGCACCGCCTGATGGTCGGCGAGGCGGTCGATGACGGCGGCGCTGTCGAGCGGCGCGTCGACGGCGCCGGGGCGCAGCCACTGGCCGGGTTCGCCGCAGGCGGTCGGCGGCGCGGCAAGGAGGGGCGCCGGCAGCGCGAGGACGAGCGCGGCGGCGAGCATACGGAACGGGATCGGGCGCATCGGTGTCTCCCGGAACGGGTCGGTGTCGATGGAATTATGCCGTGGACGCCGCGCTGCCCGTCGCCGGCGGCCAGTGAGAAAATCGTTGGCGATTGCCGGTTTGCTTCGTAGGCTGACGATGCGTTCATGAATCACCCGCTTGCGAGCGACGCCTTGAGGAGACGACGATGAACGACCCGACCCGCGATCCTGTCCGCGACCCGCTGCGCGAAGCGATCCGCGCGGCGTACCGCCGCGACGAGGCCGACTGCGTGGCGGCGCTGCTCGCCGAACAGGCCGCCGCCGACTACGACCGTGCCGCCGTCGCCACGCTGGCGCGCCGGCTGGTCGAGGCGGTGCGTGCGCAGCGCAGCCACGCCAGCGGCGTCGACCACCTGATGCACGAGTTCTCGCTGTCCAGCCAGGAGGGCGTCGCGCTGATGTGCCTGGCCGAGGCGCTCTTGCGCATTCCCGATGCTGCCACCGTCGACCGCCTGATCCGCGACAAGCTCGCCCACGGCGACTGGGCGGCGCACCTCGGCGGCAGCCCGTCGCTGTTCGTGAACGCCGCCAGCTGGGGGCTGATGATCACCGGCAGGCTGGTCGCCACGCACAGCGAAACGGCGCTCGGCGGCGCGCTGTCGCGCATCCTGCAGCGCGGCGGCGAGCCGCTGATCCGCAAGGGCGTCGACTTCGCGATGCGCCTCTTGGGCCAGCAATTCGTCATGGGCGAGACGATAGACGCGGCGCTGAAGCGCGCGCAGGAGAACGAATCGCGCGGCTACACGCACTCCTTCGACATGCTCGGCGAGGCGGCGCTGACCGCGGCCGACGCCGAACGCTACGACGCCGCCTACGCGGAGGCGATCCACGCCATCGGCCGGGCCGCCGCCGGCCGCGGCGTCGTCGCCGGGCCGGGCATCTCGGTCAAGCTGTCGGCGTTGCACCCGCGCTACGTGCGCAGCCAGCGCGGTCGCGTCATGAGCGAACTGCTGGCGCGGCTGAAAGGGCTGGCGCTGCTGGCGAAGCAGTACGACATCGGCTTCAACATCGATGCCGAGGAGGCCGACCGCCTCGAACTCTCGCTCGATCTCTTCGTCGCGCTCGCCGCCGATCCGGAGCTGGCCGGCTGGCACGGCCTCGGCTTCGTCGTCCAGGCCTACCAGAAGCGCTGCTCCTTCGTCGTCGACCACCTCGTCGACCTCGCCCGGCGCACACGCCGGCGGCTGATGATCCGGCTGGTCAAGGGCGCCTACTGGGACAGCGAGATCAAGCGCGCGCAGGTCGACGGGCTGGCCGACTACCCGGTCTATACGCGGAAGGCGCACTCCGACCTCGCCTACCTCGTCTGCGCCGAACGCCTGCTCGCCGCGCCGGACGCGGTCTATCCGCAGTTCGCCACGCACAACGCGCAGACGCTGGCGAGCATCGTCCACCTGGCGCACGCGCGCGGCGTGCACGACTACGAGTTCCAGTGCCTGCACGGCATGGGCGAGCCGCTCTACGACAAGGTCGTCGGCAGCGACAACCTGGGCAAACGCTGCCGCATCTATGCGCCGGTCGGCACGCACGAGACGCTGCTGCCCTACCTCGTGCGCCGGCTGCTGGAGAACGGCGCCAACAGTTCCTTCGTGAACCGCCTCGTCGACGAGGCGGTGTCGATCGACGAACTGATCGCGGAGCCGCTGGCGACGGTGCGCGCCGGCGGCAGCAGGCGCCATCCGGCGATCCCGCTGCCGCCCGATCTCTACGGCGACGCGCGGCGCAATCCGCCCGGCGTCGACCTCGCCGACGAGCCGACGCTGGCCGCGCTCGATGCATCGCTCGCCCGGCTGGCGCGGCGCTCCTGGCAGGCGGCGCCGCTCGTCGCCGGACTCGACGTGGCGACCGGCGCGGCGCGGCCGGTGGCGAATCCGGCGAACCGCGACGATGTCGTCGGCACCGTCTTCGACGCCGACGCGGCGGCCGTCGAGCGCGCGTTGGCCAATGCCGCCGCCGCCAGCGGACGCTGGCACGCGACGCCGCCGGCCGCACGCGCGGCGCTGCTGCGGCGCGCTGCCGACCGGTTCGAGCAGGATCGCGACGAAATCCTCAGCCTGTGCCTGCGCGAGGCCGGCAAGACGCGGGCGAACGCCGTCGCCGAGCTGCGCGAGGCGGTCGATTTCTGCCGCTACTACGCGGCGCAGCTGATCGCCGGGCAGTTCGACAATCCGCCGACGCCGCCCGGTCCGGCGGTCTGCATCAGCCCGTGGAACTTCCCGCTGGCGATTTTCACCGGCGAGGTCGTCGCCGCGCTCGCCGCCGGCAGCCCGGTGCTGGCCAAGCCGGCCGAGCAGACGCCGCTCGTCGCCCATCTCGCCGTGCGCCTGCTGCACGAAGCCGGCGTGCCGGCCGACGTGCTGCAGCTGCTGCCCGGCGACGGCGCCGTCGTCGGCGCCGCGCTGGTCGCCGACGCGCGCGTGCAGGGCGTCGTGTTCACCGGCTCGACCGAGGTCGCGCAGTCGATCGACCGCAGCATCGCCGCGCGCTCCGGCGTCCGGCTGATCGCCGAGACCGGCGGCCAGAACGCGATGATCGTCGACTCGTCGGCGCTGCCCGAGCAGGTCGTGCAGGACGTGCTCGTCTCCGGTTTCGACAGCGCCGGCCAGCGTTGCTCGGCGCTGCGCGTGCTGTGCCTGCAGCGGGAGATCGCCGGGCGCACGCTGTCGATGCTGAAGGCGGCGATGCACGAACTGGTCGTCGGCGACCCGGCCGAGCTCGCCACCGACGTCGGCCCGGTCATCGACGACGCGGCGCGCAACAAGCTGCTCGCGCACATCGAGCGCCTGCGCGCCGCCGGCCGGCCGGTGTTCCAGCGGCCGCTGCCCACGGCCTGCGCCGCCGGCTGTTTCGTGCCGCCGACGCTGATCGAGATCGAATCGGTCGCCGAACTGACGAACGAGGTCTTCGGCCCGGTCGTGCATGTACTTGCCTACGACGCGGAAGAACTGCCGGCGCTGGTCGACGCCATCAACGCCACCGGCTACGGGCTGACCCTCGGCGTGCACAGCCGCATCGACGAGACCGTCGACCTGATCGCCGCGCGCGCCCGCGTCGGCAACCTTTACGTCAACCGCAACATGGTCGGCGCCGTCGTCGGCGTCCAGCCCTTCGGCGGCGAGGGCCTCTCCGGCACCGGCCCGAAGGCCGGCGGGCCGCTCTACCTGCACCGGCTGGCCGAGACGCCGTCGGTGACGCCGGCGATGCTCGGCGCCGTGCCATCCGAAGCGCCGCCCGAGTCTTTGGCAAGGCTCGCTGCGTTGGGCGTGTGGGCGGAAAAGTGGGGCTATCCGGTGCTCGCCGCGCGCTGCCGCGACTACGCGCAGCAGACCCTGCTCGGCATGCGGCTGGCGCTGCCCGGCCCGACCGGCGAGCGCAACACGCTCACCTTCGCGCCGCGCGGCCGGATGCTGTGCCTCGCCGACGAGGTCGATGCGCTGCTCGAACAGCTGGCGGCGGTCGTCGCCACCGGCAATACGGCGGTCGTCGGCGACGACCCGACGGCGCGCGAGACGCTGGCGCTGCTGCCGGCGGCGCTGCGCGCGCAGGTGGCGATACAGCCGGCGGCAAGCTTTGCCGGCATCGACGGCGTGCTGCTCGCCGGCGGCGACGAAACTGCCGTCCGCCGCACGCTGGCTGCCGGCGACGGGCCGCGCGTGCCGCTGCTCGTCGCCGCCGGCACGCCGCCGGCCTACCCGCTGCAGCGCCTGCTGGTCGAGCGCGTGCGCAGCACGAACACCGCCGCCGCCGGCGGCAACACGACGCTGATGACGCTGGCGGCCTGAGGCGCCGGCCGGGTTATGCCATAAGGCATAGCGTTCTATGCCTTATGGCATAGAATGAAGTAATGGATGCCCAGTCCGCGCCCCTTGCCGCCAAGCCGCAGGCCAGCCATTTTCTCGTCGAGTGGCTGCTCATGCTCGGCGGCCTGTTGCTGCTCGGTGGCGTCCTCGTCATTTCGCTGTACGACGAGCACCGCGGCATCGACGCGCGCGAGCGCGAGCGTCTGGGCGCGCAGGCGCGGGTCGTCCACGACAATCTGGCGCGCCAGCTCGAGGCCGTTAACCGCGCGCTGGCCAGCATCCGCGACGACCTGCCGCGCTGGCGGGCGGAGGCCGGCGGCATGACGCGGGCCAGCCACCGTCTGCGCGCTTTTGCCGACGCGATGCCCGGCGTGCGCACGATGAGCGTCCTCGACGCCGATGGCCGGGTCGTCGCCGCCAGCCGGGCTGAACTGCTCGACGGCAATTTCCGGGATCGTCCCTATTTCCAGGCGGTGGTGCGGAAGCCGGATGCCGACACCTTCTATGTCAGCCCGCCGTTCAGGACTTCGCTCGGCGTCTGGGCGATCAACGTCGTGCGCATGCTGCCGGGGGCGCAAGGCGAGTTCGCCGGCATCGTCTCGGCGACGCTCGATCCGGAGGAGTTCGCCATCCTGCTCGAATCGGTGCGCTACGCGGCGGACATGCGGGTCGGCCTGAACCATGACGACGGTTCGATCTTCCTCACCGCGCCGCCGCGCGAGGATCTCTACGGCAAGAACCTGGACCAGCCGGGCAGCTTCTTCTCGCGCCATGCGGCCAGCGGCCGCGATGCGAACGTCTTCGTCGGCACCATGCTGTCCACCGGCGAGGAACGGATGGCGGCGCTGCGCACGATCCATCCGCCCGGCCTGCGCATGGACAAGCCGCTGATGGTCGCGGCCAGCCGCGACCGGGATGCCCAGTTCGCCGCCTGGAAGCGGCAGGCCTGGTTCTCCGGTGGGCTGTTCGGCCTGCTGGCGCTGGCCGGCTGCGGCGGCCTGGCGCTGCTGCAGCGGCGCCGCCGGGCCGCCGAACTGGAGGCGGCGCGGGTCGAGGCGGCGCTGCGCGAAAAGAGCGCCGAGATCGACCGCTTCTTCGCGGTCAGCCTCGACCTGCTCTCCATCGCCGATTTCGAGGGCCGCTTCGTCAAGCTGAATCCGGCCTGGCAGCAGACGCTCGGCTATCCGCTCGCCGAGCTCGAAGGCCGGCGCTTCGTCGAGCTGGTGCATCCCGACGACCGCGAGGCGACGCTGGCGGCCGCCGCTGCGCTTGCCGCCGGCGAACGGGTGGTCGATTTCACCAACCGCTACCGCGCGGCCGACGGCGGCTATCGCTACATCGAATGGCATTCGGTGTCGGTGCCCGAGGCCGGCCTGCTTTACGGCGCCGCGCGCGACGTCACCGAGCAGCGGCTGACGCAGGACAGGCTGCGCGAACTGAACGATCGCCTGCTGGCGCAGGCTGAGCTGCTGCATGCGCAGGCCTATGTCGACGGCCTGACCAGCGTCGCCAACCGCCGCCGCTTCGACGAGGCGCTGGCGGCCGAGTGGCGGCGCTGCCGGCGGGAAGGGCTGCCGCTGGCGCTGCTGATGATCGACATCGACCACTTCAAGCGCTTCAACGACCGCTACGGCCACCAGGCCGGCGACGAGGCGCTGAAGGCGGTGGCCGCCGCCCTCAAGGCGGAGCTCGGCCGTCCGTACGATCTGGTTGCGCGCTATGGCGGCGAGGAATTCGTCTGCCTGCTGCCCGACAGCGACCTGGCCGGCGCCGTCGTCGTCGGCGAGGCGCTGCGCGCCGCCGTCGAGGGGCTGGGCATCGCCCACGACGCTTCGTCGGTGGCGGCTGTCGTCACCGTCAGCGTCGGTGCCGCCGTGCGGGTTCCCGACGGCGACGGCGACCCCGAGCGCCTGCTGGCCGCCGCCGATGCGGCACTCTACGCGGCGAAGCAGGGCGGGCGGAACCGCGTCTGTAGCGCTGAAGCGCCGGTCGCCGCGGCGGCCGGCTCCTGACGAAGCGCGGGGCCGGGCGAGGAAAACCTCCGGGAGCGCACGCCACTTTCTCCGTGGGCCGTCAGCCGGCGCCGCGCCGCGGCGCCGCCATCGCCCACTGGATCGCCAGCACGCTGCCGAGCACCGCGGCGAGGCCGGCGAGGGCGACGCCGCCGAGTGCCTGGCCGAGCAGCGCCCAGCCGAGGACGACGGCGGTGAGCGGACTGAGCAGCGCCAGCGAGGAGACGGCGACCGGCGACAGGTGCGCGACGCCGCGGAACCACAGCAGGTAGGTGAGCAGCGCGCCGAACAGCGACAGGTAGGCGTAGCCGGCGACGGCGGCCGGCGCCAGCGGCGGCAGCGGCGCCTCGAAGGCGAGCGCGAGCGGCAGCAGGACGAGGCCGCCGATACCCAGTTGCCAGCCGGTCAGCGCCAGCACCGGCAGCCCGCTCCGCCAGCGGCTGCCGAGCCAGGTGCCGGCAGCCATGCAGGCGGCGCCGAGCAGCGCCGCGCCGGCGCCGAGCGCATCCCAGCGGCTGTCCGGGCCGAGCAGCATCGCCGCCATGCCGGCGATGCCGACGCCCGCCGCCGCGAGCGCCAGCACCGGCGGCCGCCGCCGCTCGGCGAGCCAGATGAGCGCCATCACCAGCAGCGGCTGCGTCGCCCCGAGCACCGCCGCCAGCCCGCCGGGCAGGCGGTAGGCGGCGACGAAGAGCAGCGCCTGGAAGGCGCCGATGTTCAGCGTGCCGAGCACCGCCAAGCGCCACCACTCGCCGCGCGCTGGCAGCAGCCGGGTGGCGGCAAGCAGCAGCAGGCCGGCCGGCAGCACGCGCAGCAGCGCCGCGTGGAACGGCCGGTCGGGTGGCAGCAGCTCGCTGGTGACGACGTAGGTGCTGCCCCAGATCACCGGCGCGAGCGCGGTGACGAGCGTGGCGAGCGGCGCTTGCAGGCGTTCGGGAACGGACATCGACGGGACTCCGCGGAAGGGAAGGGGCCGCCGGTGCCGGTTGCCCGGGCCGACGGCGGGATGGCGTCAGGCATCCCCCAAGGGGACTTCTTCGTGATGCGCGAAGCACATCGCTCAGGCGCCCCCCAAGAGGACTTCTTCGCGATGCGCCACGCGCATCGCTCAGGCGAATAATTCTTCGAGCTGCGCTTCGGCTTCGGCGAAGGCCTTGCTCGCCGCGTCGGCGCCCATCGCCAGCCCTTCGGCGTAGACGAACTCGACGTCGGTCATGCCGAGGAAGGCGAGCACGCTCTTCAGGTAGGGCACCTGCGAGTCGGCCGGGGTGTCGCGGTAGAGGCCGCCGCGGGCGAGCGCGACATAGACCTTCTTGCCGGTGAGCAGGCCCTCCGGGCCGTTGGCGGTGTAGCGGAAGGTGACGCCGGCGCGGGCGATGGCGTCGATCCAGGTCTTCAGCTGCACCGGCACGCCGAAGTTGTACATCGGCACGCCGAGGACGATGACGTCGACCGCCTGCACCTGCGCGATCAGCGCGTCGTCGAGGGCGACGCGCGCCGCCTGTTCCGGCGTGCGCTCGCCGGCCGGCGTGAACAGCGCGCCGAGCGCCGGCTCGTCGAGCACCGGGTGCGGGTCGGTGGCGAGGTCGCGCAGTTCGACGACGGCCTCCGGATGCTGCGCGCGCAGGCGGGCGGTGATGGCGTCGGCGAGGCGGGTCGAGTTGGCGCCGCTGGCGCGCGCGCTGGCGTTGATCTGCAGGATTTTCATGATGGCTTCTCCGGGTGGGGGTTCGGGACCGGGCCGCGGTGGCCCGATGCATGGAAGCTATTCTATTGATCCATAATGCGCTGATAAATCCGGTTGGACTGGTTACACTGTTCCATATTCGGAACAAAAGGAGGGGCGATGAGCCTCGACGCCAACGACCTGATCCTCTTCGCCGCCGTCGTCGATGCCGGCAGCTTTTCGTCCGCCGCCGCGCAGGCTGGGCTGCCGAAGTCGACGCTGTCGCGGCGCATCACGCAGCTCGAAGCGAAGCTCGGCGAGCGCCTGCTGACGCGCACGACGCGGCGGCTGACGCTCACCGAGTTCGGCGAGCGCATCCTCGAACATGCGCGCCGCCTGCAGGAAGAGGCCGACGCCGCGGCGGCGCTGGCGCAGCACCGGCAGGCGACGCCGCGCGGCGTGCTGCGCGTGTCGATGGTGCCGAACTTCGCCGAGCTCGACCTGACGCAGTTCCTGCTCCAGTTCGCCGCGCGCTACCCGGAGGTGCGGCTCGAACTCGACCTCTCGCCGCGCCGCGTCGACCTCGTCGCCGAACGCTATGACCTGGCGCTGCGTGCCGCCGCCCGCCTGCCCGACGACGCGATGCTGGTCGCGCGCAAGCTGTGCGACATGCACAACGGCCTCTACGCCAGCCCGGCCTACCTGAAGCGCTACGGCACGCCGCAAGCGCCCGAAGACCTGCTCGCCGGCCACGTCGGCCTGCGCCTGATCGGCGGCACCGGCGAGGTGATCCCGTGGCAACTCGCCGACGGCCGGCGCGAGTGGACCGGCATTCCCGACGGCACGCTCGCCGCCAACTCGCTCAACCTGATGCGCGACCTCGCCGCGCACGGCATGGGCATCGTCGGCCTCTCGGACCGCTACGTGCGCGACTGGCTGGCGCAGGGCCGGCTGGTGCGCGTGCTGCCGGACTGGCATCTGCCGACGGTGGGGCTGTGGAGCGTGACGCCGGGCCGCCGCCTGCTGCCGGCGCGGACGCGGGTGTTCGTCGAGATGCTGAAGGAGGCGCTGGCGGAGGGGTAGTCGGGGCTGGGGCTGCGCGGTGCGAGGTGTTTAGTCCGTCCGCAGGCTGTCGCGTAGCGTTGCGGCGGCCAGGTCGATGAAGGCGCGCAGCTTGGGCGGCATGAAGCGTTGCCGCGGATGGACGAGGTGGATCGGGTCCGCCTTGGCGTGCCACGCCGGCAGCACCTGGACCAGCCGGCCCGCCTCGCACGCCTCGCGGCACAGGTGGCGTGGCAGCAGGGCGACGCCTTCGCCGGCGATGGCCATGGCGCGCACGACGCGGATGTCATTGACCATGACCTGTCCCGGCAGCGGCACGACGATGCTGCCCTGGTCGTTCGTCAGCGTCCACGCATCCTTGCCGAGCGGCGTGAATTGCAGGCAGCAGTGGTGGCGGAGCGACTGCGGCGAATCGAGGGGCGGCGCGGCGTTCAGGTAGTCGGGGCTGGCCACCGGCTCCCAGCGCGCGACGCCGAGCTGCCTGGCGATCAGCGACGAATCCTTGAGGTGGCCGGTGCGGATCGCGACATCGACGCCCTCGGCGACCAGATCGACGTAGCGATCCGTCAGCAGCATCTCGACCTGCACTTTCGGCTGCTCGCGCCGCATCCGGGTCATCAGTCCGGCCAGGATGCGGTCCCCGAGATCCGCCGGCGCCGTCACGCGCAGCCGCCCGCTCGGCTCGCCGAGCGCTTCGGTGACGGCGGCCTCGGCATCGAGCATGTGCCCGAGCCCGGTCGCGGCGTGCGCGAAGTACAGCTCGCCGGCCTCGGTGAGATGCAGCCGCCGCGTCGTCCGCTGCAGCAGCGTGACGCCCAGCCGCTTTTCCAGCGTCATCACCCGATGGCTGACCGTCGAGGTCGGCAGGCCGAGCCGGCGGGCGGCGGCGCTGAAGCTGCCGGCCTGCACGACCTTGACGAAGACGGCGGCCTGGTTCAGGTCCATTATCCAATCCAATGGAAAGTGTTTTCGTATTTAACCATCTAGTGCATCAATTGTCTGCTGCCTAAAGTACGTCCATCGACCAACGAACGGAGCGCAGCATGAAAAAACTGGCCTTCATCAAACGCAGCAACGGCCGGCACTGGGTCGGCGACGGCTTTCCGGTGCAGAGCATCTTTTCCTACAACGACATCGCGCGCGAGATGTCGCCTTTCCTGCTGATGGACTACGCCGGCCCAGCCGATTTCCCGCCGACCACGCGCCAGCTCGGCGTCGGCCAGCACCCGCACCGCGGCTTCGAGACGGTGACCATCGTCTATCGGGGCGGCGTCGCGCACCGCGATTCCTCGGGCGGCGGCGGCACCATCGGCGCCGGCGACGTGCAGTGGATGACCGCCGCCGCCGGCGTTATCCACGAGGAGTTCCACAGCCCGGAATTCGCGCAGCAAGGCGGCGCCTTCGAGATGGTCCAGCTGTGGGTCAACCTGCCGGCGAAGGACAAGATGTCCGCGCCCGGCTACCAGGGCATCGCCGCCGACCGGATTCCCGAAGTCGCGTTGCCGCGCGGCGCCGGCACGGCGCGCATCATCGCCGGCCGCTACGCCGATGGCGGTGTCGAAACGGCGGGCCCGGCGCGCACCTTCACGCCGATGAACGTCTGGGACCTGCGGCTGAAGGCCGGCCATCGCGTCGCTTTCGACCTGCCGGAAGGGCACACCACGGCGCTGTTCGTGCTCGACGGCGCGATCCGCCTCGACGATCGCCACGAGGTCCGCAGCGCCGAACTGGCCGTGCTCGAGCGCGCCGGCAGCCGCCTGGAATTCGACGTGACGGCGGATACGACGCTGCTGTTGCTCAGCGGCGAGCCGATCGACGAACCGGTCGTCGGCTACGGACCCTTCGTGATGAACCGCCGGGACGAGATCGTCCAGGCGATCGACGATTTCAACAGCGGCCGCTTCGGACAGATAGGCCGATAAAGCGCAGCACCCCCCAACCCCCGAAAAGGAGATTCACCATGAGCAAGCCCTACGTCCGCCTCGACAAGAACAACGCCGCCGTCCTGCTGGTCGACCACCAGGCCGGCCTGTCGTCGCTCGTCCGCGACAGCGACCCCGACCGTTTCCGCAACAATGTGCTGGCGCTCGCCGACCTGGCCAAGTACTTCGAGCTGCCGACGATCCTGACGACGAGCTTCGAGAACGGGCCGAACGGCCCGCTGATGAGCGAGCTCAAGGAGACCTTCCCGGAAGCCCCCTACATCGCCCGCCCCGGCCAGATCAACGCCTGGGACAACGAGGACTTCGTCAAGGCCGTCAAGGCTACCGGCAGGAAGCAGCTGATCATCGCCGGCATCGTCACCGAGGTCTGCGTCGCCTTCCCGGCCCTCTCCGCCCTCGAGGAAGGCTACGAGGTCTTCGTCGTCACCGACGCCTCCGGCACCTTCGACGCGTTCACCCGCCAATCCGCCTGGGACCGCATGTCCGCCGCCGGCGCGCAACTGATGACGTGGTTCGGCGTCGCCTGCGAGTTGCACCGCGACTGGCGCAACGACATCGAGGGCCTGGGAACGCTGTTCGCCAACCATATCCCCGACTACCGCAACCTGATCAACAGCTACACGACCGTCCAGAACAGCAAGTAGATCGTTCGGCGCCCCGTGCAGGCGGGGCGCCGCAACACCGG
>JANJTW010000123.1 GCA_024710925.1 Rhodocyclaceae bacterium
GTGATGCCGGCCAACATCGGCCGCGTCAAGCGCTACCGCGACGACGTGCCGCTGTTCTCGCGCTTCCAGATCGAACACCAGATCGAGTCGGCCTACTCGCGCCAGGTCAACCTGCCGTCGGGCGGCGCCGTCGTCATCGACCACACCGAGGCGCTGGTCGCCTGCGACGTGAACTCCGGCCGCGCCACGCGCGGTGCGGACATCGAGGAAACCGCGTTCAAGACCAACTGCGAAGCGGCCGACGAAATCGCCCGCCAGCTGCGCCTGCGCGACCTCGGCGGCCTGATCGTGATCGACTTCATCGACATGGAGTCGAGCAAGAACCAGCGCGAGGTCGAGAACCGCCTGCGCGACGCGCTGCGCCACGACCGCGCCCGCGTGCAGATGGGCAAGATCAGCCGCTTCGGCCTGATGGAGCTGTCGCGCCAGCGCCTGCGTCCGGCACTTGCCGAGACCAGCTACATCACCTGCCCGCGTTGCACCGGCACCGGCCACATCCGCTCGACCGAATCGGCCGCGCTGCACATCCTGCGCATCCTCGAAGAAGAGGCGATGAAGGACAACACGGCCGCCGTGCATACGCAGGTGCCAGTCGACGTCGCCACCTTCCTGCTCAACGAGAAGCGGCCGGATATCGCGGCGATCGAACTGCGCCACAAGGTCACCATCCTGCTCATCCCGAACATCCATCTGGAAACGCCGGCACACACCATCGTCCGCCTGCGCCACGACGACCTGAACCAGGAAGACCTGAACCAGCCGTCGTACCGGATGGTCGAAACGCCGGCCGAGGAAATCAAGACCGCCGGCGCCCAGGCTGAAGGCCGCCAGCCGCGCCAGGAAGCGGCGATCAAGCACATCACGCCGGAACAGCCGGCACCGATGGTCGAGGAAAAACCCGCGGCAGCGCCCGCACCGGCCGCACCGGTGCAGGAACCCGGCATCATCGCCAAGATTTTCTCGTGGTTCCGCAGCAGCAAGGCCGCCGAACCGGCGCCGGCACCGGCCAAGAAGGCCGAGGAGCGCCGGCCGGGACAGAACCGCGAGCGCAGCCGCGACGGGCAGCGCGACGGGCAGCGCGACGGCCAACGCGATTCTCAGCGCGAAGGCGGCCGCGGCCGCGGTCGCGGTCGCGGCAACCGCAGCGAAGAGGAACGCGAAGGCCGCGAGGCCCGCGAGCCGCGCGAGGGTCGCGAACCCCGCCAGCCACGCCCGCCGCGCGAACCCCGGGAGCCGAAGGAAGCCCGCCAACCCGCCGCCGCCCGCGAGGACGGCCCGCAGGCGCAGGGCCCGCGCGAAGGCCGTCGTCCGCGCGGCGAGCCGCGCCCTGAACGCAACGGGGAAGCACCGCAGGCCGTCGTCACCGACGAGGCCAAGCTGGCAGCCGCTGCCGCCGCGACGCAGATTGACGGTGAGGCGACAGCACCGGCGGAGGCTGCCGGTGAGGAAGGCCGCGGTCGCCGCCGCGGCCGTCGTGGCGGCCGCCGCGAACGCGGCGAAGGCCGTCCGGAAGGCCAGGACGAAGCTCTTGCTTCGACCCCTGCCGCAGTGACCGCCGATACCGTGGCAGCACCAACGGTCCCGGCCGAACCCGTCGCCGAAGCGCCGGCAGCGATTGCCGCCAGCGAACCCGCCGCCGCAGGCACGCCGGTTGAAGCAACCGCCGCAGCCCCGGTCGAAGCCGTTCCGGCTCCGACCTTCGCATTCGTCGAGCCGCCCGTCGAGGCCGCCGTGCCAACCACCGTGGAAGCCGTCGAAGCCCCTCCCGCCGCGCCAGCCGAAACGGCGACCGAAGTTGCCGTCGCGATGCCTGCGGCAACCGCCGAGGTCGTCGTTGAAGTGGCCGTCCAACCCGAACCGCCGAAGGCGGCGGAACCGATCGCCGTAGTGGCGGCCGAACCGGTTGACGCCGCGCTTGCCTCGTCCGGCCTGGTGATGGTCGAAACGGCACAGGACAAAGCCCGGACATGGGCGCCGGAACCGCCGCCGGCCCCCCAGCCGCGCCGCCGCAAAGCGGCGCCGGTCGCGACCAGCGATGAGCCGATGGTCATGATCGAGACGCGCAAGTAAATCGGACGATGCAAAGGAAACGGGGCGCTGCGGCGCCCCGTTTTTTTGGCTTATACCTTGACCGGAAAGGCCTGCTGCCGCCTCTTCCGCCGCTTCCCGGGGCGGATCACACCGCCGACTCGGATTTCTTCGCCTTCCTGGCCAGCGCCGGTGCCGGCGGCAGTCGCTTTTCGATGTCGTCGAGCAAGCCGATGGCGGCGTCCTCGACCATGTCGATGACGAGGTCGAAGCCGTGGCCGAGGCCATAGTAGGGATCGGGCACTTCGTCGTCGTCGAAGTTGCGGGCGTAGCGCATGAACAGCGCGAGGCGGTCCGCCAGGTGCGGCGGGCAGAGGGTACGCAGGACGTCGAGATTGTTCCGGTCCATGGCGAGGACCAGATCGAAATATTCGAGGTCGGCCGGCGTCACCTTGCGTGCGCGGACGGTAGACAGGTCGTAACCGCGCGCCGCCGCCGCGCGCTGCGTGCGCGGGTCGGGCGCCTCACCGACGTGGTAGCCGTGCGTGCCGGCCGAATCGACCTCGACCCGCCCTTCCAGACGGCGCTCCTGCAACAGCTTGCGGAACACCCCTTCGGCCGTCGGCGAGCGGCAGATATTGCCCATGCACACGAATAAAACTTTGATCATGCGTTCGGCTCCGTGTCGTGCGTGGCCGCACCGAAGGCCCCCGCCCGGAGCCGGAACAGCGCGTCGCGTGCCGCGGCGGCCTTCTCGAACTCCAGATTTTTGGCGAAGTCCTGCATTTCCTTCTCCAGGCGCTTGATCTCGCGCGCCAGTTCCCGCTCGCTCATCGCTTCGTAGGTCGCCGTCTCCTGGGCGGCCTTCAGTTCGCGCTGCGCGGCATCGGCGTCGTAGACGCCGTCGATGATGTCCTTGATCCGCTTCGACACGCTCTTCGGCGTGATCCCGTGTTCCTCGTTGAAGCGGATCTGCTTGGTGCGGCGCCGCTCCGTTTCCATCATGGCGCGACGCATCGATTCGGTAATGGTATCAGCATAGAGGATGGCTGTCCCGTGCAGATGCCGGGCGGCCCGTCCAATGGTCTGGATCAGCGAGCGCTCGGAGCGCAGGAACCCCTCCTTGTCGGCATCGAGGATGGCCACCAGCGACACCTCGGGGATGTCGAGCCCCTCGCGCAGCAGGTTGATGCCGACGAGCACATCGAATTCGCCCAGCCGCAGGTCGCGGATGATCTCGACGCGCTCGACGGTGTCGATGTCCGAATGCAGGTAACGGACGCGCACGCCGTTCTCGCCGAGGTAGTCGGTAAGATCCTCGGCCATGCGCTTGGTCAGCGTCGTCACCAAGACGCGCTCGCCGACCTCGACCCGCTTGCGGATTTCCGACAGCAGGTCGTCGACCTGCGTCGACGCCGGGCGGACGATCACCTCCGGGTCGATCAGGCCGGTCGGCCGCACCACCTGCTCGACCACCTGTCCCTGATGCGTCTTCTCGTAGTCGGCCGGCGTCGCCGAGACGAACACGGTCTGCGGCAGCATGCGCTCGAACTCGTCGAATTTCAGCGGCCGGTTGTCGAGCGCCGACGGCAGGCGGAAACCGTAATCGACGAGATTCTCCTTGCGCGACCGGTCACCCTTGTACATGCCGCCGGTCTGGCCGATGGTGACGTGCGATTCGTCGACGAAGACGATCGCGTTCTTCGGCAGGTAGTCGAGCAGCGTCGGCGGCGGCTCGCCGGCTTTCCGCCCCGAAAGATGCCGCGAATAGTTCTCGATGCCCTTGCAGAAGCCGAGCTGGTCGAGCATCTCGATGTCGAAGCGGGTGCGCTGTTCGATCCGCTGCGCCTCGACAAGCCGCTGGTTGGCATTGAAGAATTCGATGCGCTCGCGCAGCTCGATCTTGATCGCCTCCAGCGCGCGCAGCACGGTGTCGCGCGGCGTCACGTAGTGGCTCGACGGAAAGACCGTGAAGCGCAGCAGCTTGTGCTGGATGTGGCCGGTCAGCGGATCGAACAGTTGCAGGCTCTCGATCTCGTCGTCGAACAGCGAGACGCGCACCGCGTGCTCGGCGTTTTCCGCCGGGAAGATGTCGATGACGTCGCCGCGCACGCGGAAACTGCCGCGGTGGAAATCCAGCTCGTTGCGTTCGTACTGCATCTCGGCCAGCCGCTTGACGATCGCCCGCTGGTCCATGCGGTCGCCGACGCGCATCGTCAGCACCATGCGCGCGTAGTCTTCCTTGTCGCCGATGCCGTAGATGCACGAGACGGTGGCAACGATGATGCAGTCCTCGCGGCCGAGCAGGCTCTTCGTCGCCGACAGGCGCATCTGCTCGATGTGATCGTTGATCGCGCTGTCCTTCTCGATGAACAGGTCGCGCGACGGCACGTAGGCTTCGGGCTGGTAGTAGTCGTAGTACGAGACGAAATACTCGACCGCGTTCTCGGGGAAGAACTCCTTGAACTCGGAATAGAGCTGCGCCGCCAGCGTCTTGTTCGGCGCCATCACCAGCGCCGGCCGGCCGGTGCGGGCGATGACGTTGGCCATCGTATAGGTCTTGCCGGAACCGGTGACGCCGAGCAACGTCTGGAACGACAGGCCGTCCGCCAGCCCCTCGACCAGCTGCGCGATCGCCGCCGGCTGGTCGCCGGCCGGCGGGAACGGCTGGTGCAGGCGGAACGGGCTGCCCGGAAAGGTGACGACGCCGGACTTCGCTTCGGGGGCGATTCCGCCGGCGATTTTGCGGCTGCTGTCGGGTGCGGTCATGATAGAATTTTGCGCTGCTTCAGGCCCGGCATCGACGACCCGGGCGTTTTTCCGATTATCCCATGGAGTGCATATGAGTTCCTCGATCTTTGCGGCGGTGGAGATGGCTCCCCGTGACCCGATCCTTGGCCTGAACGAAGCGTTCAACGCGGATACCCGCGCCACCAAGGTCAACCTCGGCGTTGGCGTCTACTTCGACGATAACGGCAAGATCCCGCTGCTCGCCGCCGTCAAGGCCGCCGAAGAAGCCCGCCTGAAGGCCGCTCCGCCGCGTGGCTACCAGCCGATCGAAGGCCCGGCCGCCTACAACAACGCGGTGCAGAACCTGCTCTTCGGCAAGGACTCCGCCCTCCTCGCCAACGGCCAGGTGGTCACCGTCGAGGCCCTCGGCGGCACCGGCGCGCTGAAGATCGGCGCCGACTACCTGAAGCGCCTGAACCCGGACGCCAAGGTCTACATCAGCGACCCGTCGTGGGAAAACCACCGTGCGCTGTTCGAATCGGCCGGCTTCGTCGTCGACAACTACGCCTACTACGACGCCGCCAGCCGCGGCGTGAACTTCGACGGCATGAAGGCCAGCCTGAAGGCGATGGCCGCAGGCTCGGTCGTCGTCCTGCACGCCTGCTGCCACAACCCGACCGGCGCCGACCTCAGCGACGCGCAGTGGGCCGAAGTCGTCGATCTGTGCAAGGCCGGCGGCCTCGTCCCCTTCCTCGACATGGCCTACCAGGGCTTTGCCGAAGGCATCGACGCCGACGCCGTCGCCGTTCGCGCCTTCTCGGCCTCCGGCCTGCAATTCTTCGCCTCGTCCTCGTTCTCGAAGAACTTCTCGCTCTACGGCGAGCGCGTCGGCGCCCT
>JANJTW010000169.1 GCA_024710925.1 Rhodocyclaceae bacterium
ACAGAAGTTCGGCCACGTCACCTATTTCTGGAACGGCAACCGCTCGAACAAGTTCGAGGGCGAGACCTGGCAGGAAGTCCCCAGCGACGTCGTGCCTTTCGAGCAGCGGCCGTGGATGAAGGCGGCCGAGATCACCGACGCGATGGTCGCTGCGCTGCAGAGCGGCCAATACCGGCTGCTGCGCTGCAACTACGCGAACGGCGACATGGTCGGCCATACCGGTAACTTCCGCGCGGCGACGATGGCCGTCGAGGCCGTCGACCTGGCGCTGGCGCGGCTGCTGCCGGCGATCGACGCCGCCGGCGGCGTCGCGCTGATCACCGCCGACCACGGCAACGCCGACGAGATGTACGAACTGGACAAGAAAACGAAGCAGCCGGCGCAGAACACGGACGGCTCGTTCAAGGCGAAGACCGCGCACACGCTGAATCCGGTGCCGCTGATCCTCTACGACAACGTCTCCGGCGGCCGCCTCGGCCTCGCCCAGCGCGACACCGCCGGCCTCTCCAACCTCGCCGCGACGGCCGCCAATCTGCTCGGACTGGAAAAGCACGCGCGCTGGGATGACAGCCTGCTCGTCGTGAAGGACTGAGGCGGCATCGGCGGCCGGCGGGGAACCCGCCGCCGCCGCGCCGGGTCCACCGGCCGTCCCGCATTTTCCGCCCGCCCGCGCACGCTCTGGCCATCACCGCCTTCCTGCCGTGGATACCGTCTCGCAGATCGCCCTCGGCGCCAGCGTCTGCGTCGCCGTCATGGGGCGGCGCACGGCGCTATGGAAGAGCGCTGCCGTCGGCGGCGTGCTCGGCACGCTGCCCGACCTCGACGTCGTCATCGACTACGGCGATGCCGTGCTCGACATGGTGCTGCACCGCGCCGACAGTCATTCGCTGTTCTACCTGAGCCTGCTCGGGCCGGCGCTCGGGCTCCTCGCCGCCCGCCTGTGCGGCGACGCGGCACCCGCCCGGCGCTGGGCGCTGGCCGCCTGGCTGGCGCTGTTCACGCATCCGCTGCTCGACCTGATGACGGTCTACGGCACGCAGTTGCTGCGTCCGTTCAGCGACCATCCCTTCGCGCTCGGCAGCGTCTTCATCATCGACCCGCTGTATACCTTGCCGCTGCTCGCCGGCCTTGGCTGGACGCTGGTTTCCGGGCGGACGCGGGCGAATGCGCTCGGGCTGGCGCTGGCGACTGCCTATCTGGCCTGGGGGGCGGCGGTGCAGCAGCACGCGACGGCGCTGGCGCAGGCGTCGCTGCGCCAGCAGGGCATCGCCGCCGAGCGCCTGCTGGTGACGCCGACGGCCTTCAACAGCGTCCTCTGGCGCGTCGTCGCGGTCGGCCCGGACGCCTACCACGAGGGCTTCTACAGCCTGTTCGACGCGGCGCCGACGGCCGGCCAGCCGGCGGTGCGCTTCGACCGCTTCGACCGCGGCGCTGCGCTGATCGGGCGCTGGCAGGGGCACTGGGCGGTGCCGCGCATCGCCGCCTTCAGCCACGGTTTCTACGCGATGCGCGAGGCGGCGGGGCGCGTCTGGCTGACCGACCTGCGCATGGGGCAGGCGCCGTACTACAGCTTCGACTTCGACCTGGCGGCGGCGGGCGATGCGCCGGTTGACGATCCGCCGCCGACCCGGCGCGTCGGCCGGCGCGTGCCGCTCGACCGCGGCCTGCCCTGGCTCGGCCGGCGCCTGCTCGGCGAGCCGCTGCCGCCGCCGCGCTGAGCCGCCCGGCGGCAGCGTGCCGGCCTCAGTCGCGGTCCCAGTACGGGTCGGGACCGAAGCGTTCGACGAGGAAGTCGATGAAGGCGCGCACCTTGGCCGGCAGGTGGCGGGTCGGCAGGTAGAGCGCGTAGACGTGGCGCTCGACCGGGATGTATTCGGACAGCGCGGCGCGCAGCCGGCCGGCCTGCAGGTCGCGGCCGACGATGAAGGTCGGCAGCAGGGCGAGGCCGAGGCCGCCGAGCACCGCCTGCGACAGCGCCTCGTCGTCGTTGATGCGCAGCCGGCCGGCGACCGGCACGGCGATCTCGCCTGCCGGGCCGGTGAAGCGCCACAGCCCCTGCTCGCCGGAATGCGTGTAGTCGAGGCAGTTGTGCCGCGCCAGATCCTGCGGCGCCTCTGGCAGGCCGTGCCGGGCGAAGTATTCCGGCGTCGCGCACAGCTTGCGCCGCACCGGCGCCAGCTTGCGCGCGACGAGGTTCGGCGGCAGCTCGCGGGCGACGCGCACGACCACGTCGTAGCCTTCCTCGGCGAGGTCGATGCCGCGGTCGGCGATGGTCATGTCGATGTCGAGGTCGGGGTAGCGGCCGAGGAAGTCGGCCAGCGCCGGCGCCACGTGCAGCGTGCCGAAGGCGACCGAGGCGGCGACGCGCAGCACGCCGCGCGGCTGCGCGTGCAGGCTGCTCGCCACCTGCTCGGCGCGCTTCATTTCGTCGAGGATGCGGCTGCAGTGCTCGGCGAAGGCGGCGCCGACCTCGGTCACGCTGAGGTGGCGGGTACTGCGGTGGAGCAGGCGGACGCCGAGCGAATGCTCCAGCTTGGCCACCGCCTTGCTTACCGCCGAACGCGACATGCCGAGCCGGCGGGCGGCGGCAGAGAAGCTGCCGCCGTCGACGACGTGGGCGTAGACGGCCATCAAGTTGAGATCCTGCATCCGCATATTGTAGCTTTTCAGGAAACAGTCTTGTGCCCTGCCGACGGCTTATGCGCCGTGCCGATCGCCCCTATGATGCCCTTGGTCCCTGCCGCATGCGGCGGGGCTTTTGTTTTTTGCGCACGGGGTACGAAGATGAGAAACGACGAACTGCTGATCGCCGATCGCGACTACGCGCGGCTGGCCGCGCTGGCCCGCGGCGACGTGCTGGCCGACGAACTCGGCCGCGCTACCGTCCTGCCGCTGGCGCGGATGCCGGAAAACGTCGTCCGCATGCATTCGCGCGTCACCTATCAGATCGAGGGCGCCGGCGACCGCCGCGAGGTCGAGCTGGTCTTCCCCGAGGAGGCCGATGCCGCCGCCGGCAAGGTGTCGGTGCTGGCGCCGGTCGGCGCCGCGCTGCTCGGCCTGGAGGAAGGGCAGAGCATCGACTGGGCCTTCTTCCCCGACGGCAACGTCCGCCGCCTGCGCGTGCTGCGCACCGAGGCGCCGGCCGACTGAGCCGCGCGCCGCCGG
Source organism: Rhodocyclaceae bacterium (assembly GCA_024710925.1). GTDB lineage: Bacteria > Pseudomonadota > Gammaproteobacteria > Burkholderiales > Rhodocyclaceae > Proximibacter. The sequence continues at coordinate 3,166 of JANJTW010000169.1, forward strand.
CCGCGTCGCGCCCACCGTTCGCCGGGGGCGCTTCAGCGCGCGCCGGACGCCTGCCAATAACCGCTCATCAGGCTTTCCGGCCGCACCCGCGCCGCGACGCGGGCGCTGCTTTCCCAGGCGTCGGTCCGCACGCTGAGGCCGGCGAAGATGCCGTAGCCGGCGCCGGCGGCCACTTCGCCGCCGGCGAGGATGCTCTCGCCGGCGCGGATCGCCGCAGCGGCAACGATGTCGCCGCCGGCGCGGATTCCCCTGCCCGCTTCCAGATGTCCCGCGCCGCGCACGTCGCCGCCGGCGTCGATGCCGTGCACGACGCGCAGGTCGGCGCCGCCGACGATGTGCTCGCCGGCGCGCAGGCTTTTGGCGCAGCGGATCTCGCCGTCGACGATGATCTCCTGGCCGATGGCGGCGCCGCCGGCCAGGCGGAGCGGGCCGCGGCAGTGGAGCCCCCAGCCGGCGCGCAGGTCGCCGCCGCCGGCGATGCCGCCGCCCGCCTCGATGCCCCAGCCGACACGCAGGTCGCCGGCGACGGCGATGTCGTCGTCGACGCGCAGGTCGTCGCCGGCGACGAGCCGGCCGCCGACGCGCATGCTGCCGCCGCTGCGGAGGCCGCGACCGCTGCGCAGCAGGCCGGCGACGTCGATGTTGCCGCGCACCTCGATGGCGCCGGCGAAGACCAGCGCCTCGGCATCGAGGGCGGTCAGCGTCAGCACGCTGTCGGTCGGGCCGAACTGGTCGAGCAGCCAGCAGGCGTCGCGGATGCGGCCGTCGGCGACGAGCGCGTCGAGCAGTTCCTGATAGTTGCCGCCGTCGCGGAAACGGCGCAGGAACCAGCGGAAGCCGTCGCTGCAGGGGTTCTTGGCGCGGACGAAATGGCGCGTGAAATCCATCTCGCCGGCCGTCGCCGGCGGTGACATGCCGCTCATGCCGCGCGGTCCGCCCGCAGCAGGCGCCGGCTTGCCTCGCGGTCGATGCGGCGGCCGATTTCGCGCAGGGCGTAGCAATAGAGCACGCAGCGGTCGGCCTGGGCCTGCAGCGCCGCCGTCAGCGTTGCCGCCGCTTCGGCCGGCGCGGGCGCGGCGAGCAGGCGCAGCGAGACGGTCGCCGCGTCGTCGAGGCCGGCGCGTGCGACGGCGAGGTGCAGTTCGTGCAGGCGGCCGGCGGCGGCGAGGCTGCTGCGGCCGATGATCAGCGCGCGGTCGAGGGCGGCGGACTGCTGCCGCGCGAGTTCGGTAAAGAGTCTGTTCATGATCGTTTATCCCGGATAGCAGGCCATCGTTTCGGAGGCGTACGACCACAGCGGCCGGTAGTGGCTGAGCCAGAGGGTTGCGTGCGCGGCGTCGCCGCCGAGGCGGCGCAGCGTGCGCGGGTAGCCGAGCAGCGCGGCCAGCGGCGCCTGGCCGCGGATGACGCCGCTGCCCGGCCGCAGTTCGACATCGGCGATTTCGGCGGCGCGTCGCGCCAGGCTGGCCTCGACCTGCCGGAACTGGAGCGGGTCGGCAACGATGCGAAAGCCCATGATCGGCTGCTGCCAGCCGCCGGCGTAGAGCAGGCGGACGTCCGGTGGCGCGAAGCGGACGGCGTCGCCGAAGACGTCGCGCAGCCGCCGGCGCGGTGCGTCGAGGTCGGGTTCGGCATGGGCGAGCAGGCGCAGGCCGTCGTGCGCCGCTTCGACGGCGATCTCATCGCTGCCGGCCAGCAATTCGTACGCCCGGCGGACGAAATCCGGCGGCGTGCCGGTGGCCAGCTGTTCGATCGGGTAGACGGGATTCATCGGTCGAGGCGCTCTGTGGGCGTGCGCTTACTTGCACAGGGTGACCGGCAGGTGGCTGCGCCGCAGCACGCCGCCGGAGATCGAGCCGAGCAGCAGGCTGCCGAGCCAGCTGAGGCCGCGCGTGCCCATCGCGATGCGGCCGCAGCCGGTATCCTCGGCGGCCATCAGGATCGCCGCCACCGGGTCGCCGGTGGCGATGTGGAAGTCGTGCGCGACGTCGGCGCTGGCGAGCAGGCGCAGCGCCCTGCGGCAGTCGACGGCGGCCTGCGTGCGGCGGCTGGCAAGCGTCGGCGCGTCCGGGCGCCCGCCGGGCAGGTGGCCGTCCGGCAGGCGCACGTTGAGCAGGTGGATGCGGGCCCGGGGGGCGCCGTCGGCGCGGTGCGTGAGCGCATGGCGCAGCGCGCGCAGCGAGGCGTCCGAACCGTCGCAGGCGAGCAGCCAGTCGCCGCCTTCGGCGACCGTCTGGCCGGACTTGACCAGCGTCACCGGGACGTCGGCCCTTGCCAGCACGTCCATGGCGACCGAGCCGAGCAGGGCGCCAGCGACGCTGCCGGCGCCCGCCGTGCCCATGACGATTTCCGCGATGCCGTGCCGGTGCGCATAGGCGATGATCGCCTCGGCCGGATTGCCGGCGACCAGGCGCAGCACATGCGGCAGCTGCGCCGCCGCGAGGGCGGCCAAGGCCGTGCGGGTGTCGGCGAGCCCTCGCTGCTGCAGCGTCTGGTCGCGTTCGGCGCTGCCGAGGATGGCCTGCGCGTTGAGCAGGTGCAGTTCGGCGCCGGCGGGCGGGGCGGCCATGCGCATGGCCAGCCGCAGGGCGTCGAGCGATGCGGGCGAACCGTCGACCGGGACGAGCAGGCGGCGGGCCGTTTGGTCGGCCTGGCGGCCACGGGCCGCGGTCAGTCCGACCAGGCGGCCGAAGGCGTCGCACTCGGCGACATCCCAATGCAGCGTGTCGACCGCGGTATCCATCGTTTTTGCTCCTTCGTGTCGGCCGGAGTGGGGTGTGTTCGGCAACCGTTCCCTGAAAACGACAATTGCCATGCTGCCCGGCCATTCATGCAGCCCGCGATCGGCGCGTTTTCTCCTGTGTTTTCGCCATCCTATTCGCTTCTCCGGCGGGCGATAAGCTGGCCGATCAGAATCAGTTTGTTTCTTTTTTATCTACAATCGCTGCCTGTTGGGTGTCTGGACAGTGGCAGGAGGCGGGGCGATCGGCGGGGAGGCGGTGACGGCGGCCCCGGAGCGCAGGCTGGAGGACGACTTGTCGTTCGGTTGACTTGAAATCCGAAAAGGGCGCCCCTATTATTAGCACTCGTTGGCTTTGAGTGCTAACGCCGTCTGTCGTGACCCCCGTTACCGGCAGCATCAGGACAGCCGCTGTTGGCGTTGTCAGCAATCACTATCGCTTTGAACCAAGGAGAATTCGATGAAAATCCGTCCGTTGCACGACCGTGTGATCGTCAAGCGCGTTGAAGCCGAGCGCACCACCGCTTCCGGCATCGTCATCCCCGATACCGCCGGCGAGAAGCCGGACCAGGGCGAAGTCCTCGCCGTCGGCCCGGGCAAGCGCGACGACAACGGCAAGCACATCGCCGTCGACCTGAAGGTCGGCGACCGCGTGCTGTTCGGCAAGTACGCCGGCCAGACGGTCAAGGTCGATGGCCAGGAAGTCCTG
>JANJTW010000184.1 GCA_024710925.1 Rhodocyclaceae bacterium
TCGGACCAAGGCAAAGCTGCGGGCGGCAACCGCTGCGCACATGGAACAACTCGAACGGGAACCGGAACGCGTCATGGCCTACTTCCGCGATCCCCATGTCCGCTATGCCGCATCATGAGTTTTACGGGCCGGATCAATAAGAGACTGACGCCGCAGCCAAAAAAACGCTTGCCGAAATTTTGTGCAAGCCCGGTGCCGTCGGCGATTGCGGGGATTTTCGCCCATCCATAAAGCGGAGTTATCCCCGGCGGCGTGGAGCAAGTCTGTGGATAAGCACTGGATAAGCGGGGCAAGCGTCTGAGGCGGCAGGGAAAAAACGCGCTGCCGAAAAAATGGGCAGACGGCCGTCGCCGGGCTTGCCAGCCTGTTGCCGCCGGCGCAGGCTTGGCCGATGACGACCCCTCCGGAAACGCCCCTCGTCCTCTTCGGCGCGTTCGATCGCCACACCTTCGGCGACCTGTTGCTGGCGGAGGTGGCCGCGCGCCGCGCGGCGCCACGGCGGTGCCTGTTCGCCGGGCTGCGCGCGGCCGACCTGCGGCCCTGCGGCGGCCGCCGCGTGCAGGCCCTCGCCGGATTGATCGCAGCGTGGCCGCAGCGCTATGGCGAGGCGCCGATCGAGGTGCTGCACGTCGGCGGCGAGGTGCTCGATACCGATGCCTGGGAGGCGGCGGTGATGCTGTTGCCGGTTGGCGAGGCGGCAGCGCGCATTGCCGCGCTCGACGGGAAGCCCGCGGCGCGCGCGGCCTGGGCGGCGGCCTTCCTTGGCTGTGCGCGGCGGGCGCCGTATGTCCTCGATGCCGGGCGGGATGGGCGTCGGGTCACGGCGTTCCGCGCTGTCGGCGGCGTCGGGCTGGCGGCCCGGCCGCCGGCTTTCCGCCGGGAAGTCGGCGCGGCGCTGCGCAGCGCGCAGTCGGTCGGCGTGCGCGAACGGACGACGCAGGCGGCGCTCGCCGCCCTGGGCGTCGTTGCCGCGCTCGAACGCGACCCGGTGGCGCAGGCGGCGGACGTCATCGCCGAACTGGCGGCCGGCGTGCCGCGGCCGGCCGGCGACTACCTCGCGGTGCAATGCGCGGCGAGCTTCGCTGACGACGCGACGCTTGCCGCGCTCGCCGGCCTGCTCGATGCGCAGGCGTTGCCGGTGCAGTTCTTCGCCGCCGGTCTGGCGCCATGGCACGACGATCCCGCCGTCTACCGGCGGCTGGCGGCGCGGTTGCGCGTGCCGGCGACGCTGGTTGCGGCGGCCGGCCTCGGCGAAACCTGTGCGCTGCTCGCCGGCGCCCGCGGCTGCGTTGCCTCCAGCCTGCACGCGCTGCTCGTCGCCGGTGCCTTCGGCGTGCCGGCACTCGGCATCGAGGCGCGTCCGGGCGGCGGCGCCAAGCTGCGTGCCTACGCCGACACCTGGGGTGGCTTCGCGGTAACGGCGGTCGCCCGCCGTCCACCGCCCTTCCTGTGAGCGACGCCGCTGACGGTTGCGCAGCCGTTCGTTGTCCCGCGGCCGCTGGCGAAGCGCGGTGGGGGGGCGGCGGAAGGGGCGCTGGCGTGTCCGGTGCGGACGCTTTGGCCGGTGCGGCGAGGCCGTGCCGCAGCGTCGCTGTCGCCGTGGCCGATCCGCCGTTGCGGTTGATCGGAGTTTAGGTAAAAGATAATATATATAAGACTGACAGCAATTCTTCCCGAACCAGCGCCAAAAGCCGGTGTCCGAGGGTTTTGCGCCCTGTCGTGGAAACTTCGTAGAATTACGTTTTTTCGAGCCACCCGTTATCGAAAGGAAGTCGCCGTGCTTGAAGCCTATCGCGCCCACGTCGCTGAACGTGCTGCCCTCGGTATCCCGCCGCTGCCGCTGTCGAAGCAACAGACCACCGAGCTGGTTGCGCTGCTGAAGAACCCGCCGAAGGGCGAAGAGGCGGCGCTGGTCGAACTGATCACCTACCGCGTGCCGGCCGGCGTGGACGACGCCGCCAAGGTCAAGGCCGAGTTCCTGGCCAAGGTCGCGAAGGGGGAAGAAGCTTGTGGCCTGATCTCGCGTGAGAAGGCGACCGAGCTGCTCGGCACGATGCTCGGCGGCTACAACGTCAAGCCGCTGATCGACCTGCTCGGCGATGCCGCCGTCGGCGCCGTTGCCGCCGCTGGCCTGAAGAAGACCCTGCTGGTGTTCGACTACTTCCACGACGTCGCCGAACTGGCCAAGAAGGGCAACGCCAACGCCAAGGCCGTGATGCAGTCGTGGGCCGACGCCGAGTGGTTCACCTCGCGTCCGGAAGTCCCGGCCTCGCAGAAGCTGACCGTGTTCAAGGTCACCGGCGAAACCAACACCGACGACCTGTCGCCGGCACCGGATGCCTGGTCGCGTCCGGACATCCCGCTGCACGCGCTGGCCATGCTGAAGAACCCGCGTCCGGGCATCGAAGCCGACGAGCCGGGCGCGCGCGGCCCGATCAAGCAGCTGGAAAAGCTCGCCGCCAAGGGCAACCTGATCGCCTACGTCGGCGACGTGGTCGGTACCGGCTCCTCGCGCAAGTCCGCCACCAACTCGGTGCTGTGGTTCACCGGCGAAGACATCCCGTTCGTGCCGAACAAGCGCTTCGGCGGCGTCTGCCTCGGCTCCAAGATCGCCCCGATCTTCTTCAACACGATGGAAGACGCCGGCGCGCTGCCGATCGAAATCGACGCCGGCCAGATGGACATGGGCGACGAGATCGAGCTGAAGATCGATGCCGCCACCGGCAAGGTCACCGCCACCAAGAACGGCGCCACCATCGCCGAGTCGCAGCTGAAGACCCTGGTCATCCTCGACGAAGTCCGTGCCGGCGGCCGCATTCCGCTGATCATCGGCCGTGGCCTGACGACCAAGGCGCGCGAAGCGCTGGGCCTGCCGCCGTCGACGCTGTTCCGCCTGCCGCAGCAGCCGAACGACCCGGGCAAGGGCTACTCGCTGGCGCAGAAGATGGTCGGCCGCGCCTGCGGCCTGGCCGAAGGCAAGGGCATCCTGCCGGGCACCTACTGCGAGCCGAAGATGACCACCGTCGGTTCCCAGGACACCACCGGCCCGATGACCCGCGACGAACTGAAGGATCTGGCCTGCCTCGGCTTCTCGGCCGACCTGGTGATGCAGTC
>JANJTW010000195.1 GCA_024710925.1 Rhodocyclaceae bacterium
CTGCGCGCCAAGTGCCTCGGCCAGCCGGGCGAGGTCACGGAAGAGGCCAAGCCGTCGACGCAGCTGTCGCCGCTGCTCTACGACCTGACCAGCCTGCAGCGCGAGGCGAACGGCCGCTTCGGCTTCTCGGCCAAGGCCACCCTCGGCCTCGCCCAGGCGCTGTACGAGAAGCACAAGGTGCTGACCTACCCGCGAACCGATGCCAGGGCACTACCCGAGGACTACATCGGCACCGTCCAGGCGACGCTCGACATGCTCTCCGGCCGCGACCTGCAGAAGGGCGCCGATCCGTCGCTGGCCAACCGCTACGGCATCTTCGCCGACGAGATCCGCAAGAAGAACTGGGTCGTTCCGAACAAGCGCATCTTCAACAACGCCAAGATCTCCGACCACTTCGCGATCATCCCGACGCTGCAGGCGCCGAAGCACCTCTCGGAGCCGGAGCAGAAGCTCTACGACCTGGTCGTCAAGCGCTTCCTCGCGGTCTTCTACCCGGCCGCCGAATATCTGGTCACGACGCGCATCACGCGCGTCGCCGGCGAGCCGTTCAAGACCGAGGGCAAGGTGCTGGTCAATCCCGGCTGGCTCGCCGTCTACGGCCGCGAGGCGCAGGACGAGGAGGCCAACCTGGTGGCGGTGCAGCCGAAGGAGAAGGTTAGGACCGAAGACGTGCAGGTCAAGGCCAACGAGACGCGGCCGCCGGCGCGCTACTCGGAAGCGACGCTGCTCTCGGCAATGGAAGGCGCCGGCAAGATGGTCGACGACGACGAGCTGCGCGCGGCGATGGCCGGTCGCGGCCTCGGCACGCCGGCAACGCGCGCGCAGATCATCGAAAACCTGATCAACGAGCAGTACGTCCACCGCGAAGGCCGCGAGCTGATCCCGACCGCCAAGGCCTTCTCGCTGATGACGCTGCTCAACGGCCTCGGCATCCCCGAGCTGACCCACCCGGAACTGACCGGCGACTGGGAATGGAAACTGGCGCGCATGGAGAAGGGCGAACTGTCGCGTGACGCCTTCATGCAGGAAATCGCCGCGATGACGCAGCACATCGTCGACCGCGCCAAGAGCTACGACAGTGACACCATTCCCGGCGACTTCGGCGAGCTGGCCGCCGCCTGCCCGAAGTGCAACGGCAGGATCAAGGAAACCTACAAGAAATTCCAGTGCCAGTCCTGCGACTACGGCCTGTGGAAAATCGTCGCCGGCCGCCAGTTCGAGCCGGCGGAGATCGAGACGCTGCTCACCGAGCGCGTCATCGGTCCGCTGACCGGCTTCCGCAACAAGATGGGCCGGCCGTTCAACGCGCTGATCAAGCTCAACGCCGAGCACGCGCCGGAGTTCGACTTCGGCCGGGGCGCCGGCGGCGAGGACGGCGGCGGCGAGGCAGTCGACTTCTCCGGGCAGACGCCGCTCGGCGCCTGCCCGAAGTGCCAGGCGCACGTCTTCGAGCACGGACTGGCCTACGTCTGCGAGAAATCGGTCGGCCCCGAGCGGACCTGCGACTTCCGTTCCGGCAAGATCATCCTGCAGCAGCCGGTCGAGCGCGACCAGATGCAGAAGCTGCTTGAAACGGGACGCACCGACCTGCTGAAGAATTTCGTCTCGGCACGCACGCGGCGCAAGTTCTCGGCCTTCCTCGTGCGTGGCAAGGACGGCAAGGTCGGCTTCGAGTTCGAGAAGCGCGAGGCGAAGACACCGGCCAAGGCCGCCGCGGCCGGCAAGGACGAGGCCCCGGCGAAGGCCGCGCCGGCGGCCAGGAAGGCGCCGGCAGCGAAAGCGGCAACGTCCCGCAAGAAGTCGGCCTGATCGGGCCATGCCGCATCCAGGGGCCGCCGCAATGGCGGCCCTTTTTGTTTCACGTGGAACAAAAGGCCCGGTTCAGGCGGCGCCGGCGGCGGCCAATTGCCGCCGTATCGTTTCCGAAGGCAGCTCTCCGAAAAGCGCGCGGTAATCCTTGGAAAACTGCGGCATGTGCAGGAAGCCGTACTTCATGCCGACCTCCGTGATCCGCACCGGCGTCGTCGCGGCGAGCAGGCAACGCCGCACCTGGTTCAGGCGCATCGCACGCAGGAAGGCCATCGGCGACTCGCCGGCGATGGCCTCGCTGGCGTTGCGCAAGGTTCGCTCGGAGGTCGCGGCAATGGCGCAGAGGTCGAGGATGCTGACGCTGGCGCCAGGATGCTCGTGGAAGAAGCGCCGCACCGCGGACGTCGCGCGCATCGCATGGCTGGCGCGGGCGTGCAGGAAGGGTGCGCCGGCAAGGTAGCCATCAACGAAGCGGGCGGCGATTTCGGTGATTTCGCCGATTTCGGCGGCAATCGACGGCGCCGGCGGCCGCGCAGCGATTCCCTGCGCGTGCACCCGCAGCCCGTCCGTGCAACGGCGCAAGCGTTCTGCCAGCCCCCGGTCGCCCAGGCAGAGCGCCGCCGCATGCTTCTGGGTATCGACCAGTTCGCGCAGCGCCCGGTAGTCGGCAAGGGCCGTCTGCGGCACGAACAGCCAGCGCAGGCAGGCGTCGTCGTAGGTCCGCAGGACCATCTCCAGATCGCCGAAGGCGCACAGCACGCAATCGCTGCCGACCCGGACGCCGTTCCATAGCGCCCCGCCCGCACCGTCGACGACGCCCAGGGTCAGACCGCCGGGGTAGGCGGGACCGATATGGAAGGCGCTGCGCGACAGGAATTCGGCGGCGCTGCGGCAGCCGCCGCCGGCAACCTCGCTGACGCGGCCAGCGAACGGGCCCGCCGACAATTGCAGGATTTCGCGCCGCCAGCCGCCGAGGGCGCGGGCATGTCGATAGGGGTTGTCGCCGGCGCGCACGCTGCACGACATGCCGGCGCTGACGGCCGGCGCAAGCGGCCACCGAGCGCCACCGCAATGCCCTAGCGACATTCCAGCGCCGCCGCCAGCATCGTCGAGCGGTAGGCTTCGTCGGGCGCCATGCCCCGCCCGATGGCGCCGATCTGTTCGCCCAGCACCTTGTCCTCGGCGAGGATGTGGCCGGCCAGCCAGCGCACCAGTTCGCCGCCCACCGCCGTC
>JANJTW010000208.1 GCA_024710925.1 Rhodocyclaceae bacterium
CCTTCCAGGCTGATGCCGAGCATGCCGGCGCTGGCCGTCGCCACCTGCGCCAGCAGGTTCTCGTTGAGCGAGAACTTCGGATCGGCGATGTCGCCCTCCAGCACGAAGTCGGCGACGATGCGGCCGTCCTTGTTCTTCAGCATTTGCACCACCGCCTCGCGCGGCATGCCCATGAAGCTGCGGCCGGCGTTCAGCTCCAGCCCGGAGAGCACGACCCGGCCCGGCGCCTTCAGGCGGTTCCGCTGCACCGTCGACTGCAGGTCGAGGTCGAGCGTACCCTTGCGCACGCCGGTTTCCGCCGCCTTGATGAGGTAGGGCTGGAAGGCGACGAGGTCGACGCCGGCGAGGCTCGCCCGCACTTCCGACTCCTTCGTCGCGATCTCCGCCCAGCCGTTCACCGCCATCTTGCCGTCGCGCTGCACGCCCTTCACCGTGCCGGCGAGGTCGATCTTCGTCTTGCCGGTCAGCGCCGGCAGGCGCAGCGCGCCGAGCTCGGCCTTCGTCTTCTCCAGGCGCAGCCGGTGAGCCGGCTGGCGCACCGAGGCGTCGAAGAAATCGACCGCCGCGTCGGCGAAGCGGATGCGGTCGATGACGATCTCCGGCGGCGACGCGGCCTGCTCCGCCTTGCCGCCGTCGCCCGCCGCCGGCCGCGCCTGCTTCTCCGCAGCGCCGCCGAGCAGCGACGGCAGCAGCACCAGCCGGCCGTCCCGGCGCCGCAGCAGCGACAGGTAGCCTTCCTCGATGTCGATCGAGGCGATGCGGATCTCGCGTGCCAGCAGCGCGTTCCAGTCCGGGCGGACGAGCACCCGCTTCGCCGCCAGTTCGTCGGCCGCCGGCCAGTCCTTGCCGGCGCGGATGCGGATGCCGTGGATGGCGATCGACGAGAAGCCGGCCTCGATGCCGGCGACCTCGGCATTCGGCCCGAGCGCCGCTTCGACCGCCGTCTTCAGCCGCTCGGTGGCCAGCCGGACGCCGACGGCGGCGGCCACGGCCAGCGCCAGCAGCGCGATCGCCGCCCACAGCAGCCAGCGGCGGCGCGGCGGGGTGGGGGAGGGGGTGGAAACGCTTTCGTTCATGATCCTTGCATCGCGGTTCGTCGCCGGCACGATAGCCGCCGGCTATTCAAACTTTAGTCAAAATTAATTATGCAACATCCGGCGCGAGTGTCTATGGTGAGTTGGTCAGGGCTTCATGCCGCGACCGTGGCGGGCCTTGCTCACGTTCCATGTACCACTATTCATAGGAGGCTCACATGCAACTGAAAGGTTCCAAGACCGAAAAGCATCTGAAGGATGCGTTCGCCGGCGAATCGCAGGCCAACCGCCGCTACCTCTACTTCGCCAACAAGGCCGACGTCGAAGGCCAGCCCGACATCGCGGCGCTCTTCCGCTCCACCGCCGAAGGCGAGACGGGCCATGCCCACGGCCACCTCGAATATCTCGAAAAATGCGGCGACCCGGCCACCGGGCTGCCCTTCGGCCCGACCGTCGACAACCTGAAATCGGCCGTCGCCGGCGAGACGCACGAATACACCGACATGTATCCGGGCATGGCCAAGGACGCGCGCGCCGAAGGCTTCGACGAGATCGCCGACTGGTTCGAGACGCTGGCCAAGGCCGAGCGCTCGCACGCCAACCGCTACCAGAAGGCGTTGAACGACATGGTTTGAGCCGCTGCCGGGCGGATCGCGCCCGGCAAGGAGAGCCGCCCGCCGGCGACCATCCCCGGCGGGTGGCGGCGGAACACGAGAACACGCAGTCGCAGGACGCAGGAGGAGGATGACGTCATGCCCGCACCCGCTCGCGAAGGCAACCTCGAAGCCCCGACCCGCCACCCGATCGACTGGCAGGACCCGCAGTTCTACGACCGCGGGGCGCTGTTCGAGGAGATGGAGCGCGTCTTCGACATCTGCCACGGCTGCCGACGCTGCGTCAGCCTGTGCAGCTCGTTTCCGACGCTGTTCGACCTGGTCGACGAGTCGAAGACGATGGAAGTCGACGGCGTCGCCAAGGAGGATTACTGGAAGGTCGTCGAGCACTGCTACCTGTGCGACCTGTGCTACATGACCAAGTGCCCCTACGTGCCGCCGCACCAGTGGAACGTCGACTTCCCGCACCTCATGCTGCGCGCCAAGGCGGTGCACTTCAAGACCGGCACGACCAGGCTGCGCGACAAGCTGCTGACCAGCACCGACCTCGTCGGCAAGTTCTGCGGCATCCCCATCGTCGCGCCGACGGTGAATGCGGTGAACAAGGTCGGCGCGCTGCGCAAGGTGGCGCAGGGCGTCGCCGGCATCCACGCCGAGGCCTGGCTGCCGGAATTCGATTCGAAGCCGCTCCGCAAGCGCCTCGCGCAACTGCCGGCCGACACCCCGGGCGAGCCGGCCGGGCGCACGCGCGGCAAGGTCGCGCTGTTCGCCACCTGCTACATGAACCGCAACGAGCCCGGCCCCGGCGAGGACTTCGCCGCCGTCTACGCGCACAACGGCATCCCGGTGACGCTGGCGGTGAAGGAGCAGTGCTGCGGCATGCCCAAGCTCGAACTCGGCGACTTCGAATCGGTGAAGAAGGCCAAGGAGGCGAACATCCCGGTGCTGGCGAAACTGGTCGACGACGGCTGGGACCTGACCGCGCTGATCCCCTCCTGCGTGCTGATGTTCCGCCAGGAAATCCCGCTGCTGTTCCCCGACGACCCGGACGTGCAGAAGGTCCGCGCCGCCTTCTTCGATCCCTTCGAATACCTGCTGCTGCGGCACAAGGAAGGCAGGCTGAAGACCGACTTCAAGCACGCGCTGGGCAAGGTCGCCTACCACGCCGCCTGCCACCAGCGCGTGCAGAACATCGGCCAGAAGACGCGCGAGGTGCTGTCGCTGGTGCCCGGCACCGAGGTCGACATCATCGAGCGCTGCTCCGGCCACGACGGCACCTACGCGGTGAAGGCCGAGTTCCACGAACACGCGATGAAGATCGTCAAGCCGGTCGTCAGCCGCGTGAACCAGGCGCAGCCCGACCACTACGGCAGCGACTGCGCGATGGCCGGCCACCACATCGCGCACGCGCGCGCCGACGGCACGGCGCCGGAACACCCGATGACCCTGCTGCGCCAGGCCTACGGCATCTGAAGGGAGAAGAACCGATGCTCACCCACACCGACCTCTACAGCCTCGAACAGTACGCCCGCCTGCGCCCCGAGTTCCGCGCGAAAGTGATCGCCCACAAGAAGAGCCGGCGGGTGCCGCTCGGCGAGCACGCCACGCTGCACTTCGAGGACGCGCTGACGATGCAGTACCAGGTGCAGGAGATGCTGCGCCTGGAGCGCATGTTCGAACCCGAGGCGATCCAGGAGGAACTCGACGTCTACAACCCGCTGATTCCCGACGGCAGCAACTGGAAGGCGACCTTCATGATCGAGTACCCGGACGAGAACGAGCGCCGGCAAAAGCTGGCGCAGCTGCACGGCATCGA
>JANJTW010000228.1 GCA_024710925.1 Rhodocyclaceae bacterium
GGCCGACATCGCGAAGAAGTTCCTGCCTATCGTCAAGCAGGCGACGGCGAAGGTGCAGCTGGCCGACAAGTACAACGACTACGCCGGCCGTGCTGCCAAGCTCGGCCTGCTCGACGAGAAAGACGCCGACCTCGACCAGTACGTGACGCAGAAGGCGATGGACGGCCTGTTCCTGATGGTTGCCGAGCAGGAGCGGTCGATCCGCAAGGATCCGGTGGCCACCGGCAGCGCGCTGCTGAAGAAGGTGTTCGGCTTCGGCGGCTGAGCCGCCGGCGGGCCGGCAGGGCGCCGGCCCGCCGTGTTTCCCTAGGCGCCGCCGGCCAGACGGAAGGTTTCGACGGCGAAGCGCGCCGGTTCGATGCGCGCCAGCCGGCGCCCGTCGCCGCCAAGCAGCAGCGGCGCGCCGTCGGCGTCGAGGTCGAGGCGCTCGGCGGCGGCGGCCGGCGCCGCGACGCGGCGGATCAGCGACCAGGTGCGGGCGTCGTGCACGTAGACCGCCGCCTCGCCGAGAATCCAGACGCGCTGCCGTTCGCGGTCGATGCGCAGGTCGCGCACCGCGCCCCGGTCCGGGGCGCGCATCTCCCCGATCAGCAATGGCGCCGCGCGCATGTGGAAAATTCGCGCGTTGCCGCTGCGCGCGTCGCCGACGAACAGCAACTGGCGCTCCTTCCATTCGACCTCGACGCGCTTGCCGATGGCGGCGTCGCCGGCCGGACGGCAGGCGGCGAGGGCGAGCAGCAGCGTGGCGAGGAAGAGGGAAGACCCGGCGGCAAGGCCGCGGCGGGTGCCAGTCAGGGCAGTCATGTCGGTCTCCTTGAAGTGTCGCCGTCGAGGTTGACGGCAAGCAGACACTACCGGACACTTTACCCATGCCACATGTACAATTCCGCAGGGTGTCGGGGACGCCGTACCGGCGGTTCCGGCGGTACAGTCCGTCCGAAGGAGCAGACAGATGCTGCAGTTGAGCCTCAACCCCGAATCGGCACTGCCGCTGGTCGACCAGATCGTCGGCGGCATCCGTACGCACATCGACGACCGCCTGCTGCGCGCCGGCATGCGCCTGCCGCCGATCCGCGGTTTCGCCGAACAGCACGCGGTGAGCCGCTTCACCGTCGTCGAGGCCTACGACCGGCTGGTCGCGCTCGGCTACGTCACCTCGCGCCGCGGCTCCGGCTTCTACGTCGCCGGCCGCAAGCCGGCGCCGGCGGCGGAGGCGCAGAGCGGCGAGCTGGAGCGCGCCTTCGACAACGCCGGCGTCATGTACCAGAGCCTGGAGGACGCGCCGGCGCGGCTGAAGGCCGGCGTCGGCTGGCTGCCGCCGGAGTGGATGGACGAGGAAGGCGTGCGCCGCAACCTGCGCGCGCTGTCGCGCCGCCCCGACGTGCACGCGACGACCTACGGCACGGCGCTCGGCTACCGGCCGCTGCGCGAGCAGCTGCAGGTCAAGCTCGCCGATTTCGGCATCGGCGCCCAGCCGGACCAGATCATCCTCACGCACGGCGCCACGCAGGCACTCGACATCGTCATCCGCACGCTGATCCAGCCCGGCGACTGCGTGCTGGTCGACGACCCGGGCTACTGGAACCTGTTCGCCAACCTGCGCCTGTACGGCGCCAACCTCGTCGGCGTGCCGCGCAACGACGACGGCCCAGACCCCGACGCGCTCGAAGCGCTGCTCGCCGAGCACCGGCCGAAGGCCTTCTTCACGCACTCGGTGCTGCACAACCCGACCTCCGGCAACCTGACGCCGGCGGCGGCCTTCCGCGTGCTGCAGCTGGCCGAGAAACACGACTTCCTGATCGTCGAGGACGATGCCTACGGCGACTTCCATCCCGGCCCGGCGACGCGGCTGGCGCAGCTCGACCAGCTGAACCGCGTGATCTACGTCGGCAGCTTCTCGAAGACGCTGTCGGCCGACCTGCGCGTCGGCTTCATCGCCTGCAACCCGGATCTGCGCGCGCGCTTCTCCGACGTCAAGATCGTCTCCTGCGTGTCCACCTCCGAGTTTGCCGAGCGCCTGGTCTACCTGATGCTCACCGAGGGGCATTACCGCAAGCTGATCGAGCGCGTGCAGGGGCGGCTGGCGGATGCCACCAGCCGCACGCTGCGCCTGCTCGAACGCAGCGGACTGAAGCCGCACGGGGAACCGAAGGGGGGGATGTTCGTCTGGGCCGAGGTGCCGGGCCTCGGCGACGCCGCCTGCCTGGCCAGCGACGCTGCCGGGGCCGGCATCATGCTCGCGCCGGGCAGCATCTTCCGGCCGCAGCAGCAGCCGTCGCCGTTCCTCCGCTTCAACGTCGCCTACGCGCTCGACAAGCGGCTCGAACGCTACCTCGGCGAGGCGCTGCCGCGGCTGACCGGCGCCTGAGCGCCGGCGGTCAGCGCGATTCCTTGATCAGGCGGCCGAAGCTCGGCTGCACCGGGCGGGCGTTGTTGCGGTAGAGGCGCGAGAAGATGGCGATCTGCTCGGCCGAGACCGGCACCGGCTGCTTCAGCACCAGCCACTGCACGTTCTCGGTGCACGGCGGCGTCGTCAGCGAACCCATGTAGGTGTAGTAGGCGCGGTCGGCCGGCAGGAACTTCGCGGGATCGACGATGACGTTGGGGGGTGTCACGTCCTCGTGCTTCTCCAGCGGCAGGTGGTTCCACAGCGTCTGCACGAAGGGGTTTTCCTCGCCGCGTTCCAGGAGCACGGCGACGATCGCCAGCCGCCCGTCCTCGGCCTTGTGCACGAAGTGCGCGGACATCTCGGCGGCGCGCCCGTTCACGCGTTCCTCGCCCGGCCGGTGGAAGTTGAAATGGATCAGCTCGTAGGTCTTGCCGAGCAGGCTGATGCTGCTGCCGCCGACCGCCACCTGCACGGTGTGGCCGTTGTCGACGATGCGGAACTGCGATGGCCGCCAGGCGAACTCGATCGCCGGCTGGTCGACGCGGATGCCGTCGCGGATGTCGATCGGCGACTGCCGCTTGCCGCTGGCGCAGGTCGCGTATTCCGGTTTCAGCTTGCTCCAGTGGTCGGGGCCGCCCTCGCCCTCGTAGGACCAGGGGACGTTCGCATAGCTGCGGACCGGCTCGCCGGCCGGCACCGGACGCGGTGCGGCGCGCGCCACCTGCATCGGCGACGTCGGCGCGGCGGCGGTCGCGGGAGGTTTCGATGCGGCTGCGATCGCGGGGGATTTCGGCGCGGCAGCGGCCGGCTTGGCCGGCGGCGGGGCGCTTTCGCCGGTGGCGACCGGCAGCGTCGCCGTCTTCACGTTCTTGCGGATATCCTTGTTCACCTGCTGCTGGATCATCGCCTCGTTGGCCCGGCGCAGGTCGCCGGCCGCCGCCTGCGCCTTCTCGGCCAGCGCCGCCGCCGCGCCCTGCGCCGCTACCGCCGTGCGCGGCCGGCAGACTTCGCGCAGCAGCTTGTCTTCGAGGCTGCCGGAACGCACCGGCAATTCGGCGACCGAGCGCACTTCCTCCTCGCGCAGCAGCCCGCCGTCGGCCTTGCGCCAGGTGCGCTTGAGCGTGGCGAAGGTGCGCAACGCACAGTCGTAGCGCGTCAGCGCCTCGATGCTCTTGTAGTTCTCCGAGCTGCGCGGATCGACCAATTCCTTTTCGAACAGGATGCGGCCGAGCGCGACCTGCCGGTTGCCGTCTTCCTTCTGCACGCTGGCCGGATCGATCTCGATCCGGCGGCCGGCATCGGACGAAATGGCGACCCACGCCGCCTGCGCGCCGAACGGGGCGGAGGCGGCGAGCAGTAACGCGGCGGCAAGATGCTGGCGCATGGGGCAACTCCCTCGACAATCGGTTCTTTGTTCTCGTAACGTAAACGAATCGGCCGGAAGCGGCAAAACTTTAGCCGCGGCGGCTGCCGGGCCGCGTCATTCCTTGCCATCGCCCTGATTTTCAAGTAATTTGCCGGGACACGTTAGGGGTGCCCGGTGGCGTTGCCACGATGGCCTGCCGGGCTGAGAAATACCCTTTGAACCTGGTCGGGTAATGCCGCCGTAGGGATGCGTGAGCTGATCGCCTTCGTATCACTCCCCTCCTCCCTTGCGCACTGCCTCACGTCACGCCTGCCTCGCAAGGAGCCTCCATGAACGCCAACGAAAAATTCATCGCCGCCGCCGCGCATGTGGACGAAGCGGCCGTCCAGCCGCTGCCCAACTCGCAGAAGATCTACGTCGAGGGTTCGCGCCCGGACATCCGCGTGCCGATGCGCGAGATCCGCCAGGACGACACGCCGACGATGTTCGGCGGCGAGAAGAACCCGCCGATCTTCGTCTACGACTGCTCCGGCCCGTACTCCGACCCGGCGGTGAAGATCGACATCCGCTCCGGCCTGCCGGCACTGCGCGCGCAGTGGATCGCCGAGCGCGGCGACACCGAGCAGCTGCCCGACCTGTCGTCGGAATTCGGCCGCCAGCGCGCCGCCGACCCGAGCCTCGACGAACTGCGCTTCCCCGGCCTGCACCGCAAGCCCTTGCGCGCCAAGGCTGGCGCCAACGTTTCGCAGATGCACTACGCGCGGAAAGGCATCGTCACGCCGGAGATGGAGTTCGTCGCCATCCGCGAGAACCTGAACCGCGCCGCCTACATCGAGTCGCTGAAGAACGCCGGCCCGACCGGCGACAAGGTGGCCCGCCTGCTGACCCGCCAGCATCCGGGGCAGAACTTCGGCGCCAGCATCCCGGCCGAGATCACGCCGGAGTTCGTGCGCAGCGAGGTCGCCCGCGGCCGCGCCATCATCCCGAACAACATCAACCACCCGGAAAGCGAGCCGATGATCATCGGCCGCAACTTCCTGACCAAGATCAACGCCAACATCGGCAATTCGGCGCTCGGCTCGTCGATCCAGGAAGAGGTCGAGAAGATGACCTGGTCGATCCGCTGGGGCGGCGACACGGTGATGGATCTGTCGACCGGCAAGAACATCCACGAGACGCGCGAGTGGATCATCCGCAATTCGCCGGTGCCGATCGGCACGGTGCCGATCTACCAGGCCCTCGAAAAGGTGAACGGCAAGGCCGAGGAACTGACCTGGGAGATCTTCCGCGACACGCTGATCGAGCAGGCCGAGCAGGGCGTCGACTATTTCACGATCCACGCCGGCGTGCTCTTGCGCTACGTGCCGATGACCGCCAGCCGGATGACCGGCATCGTCAGCCGCGGCGGCTCGATCATGGCCAAGTGGTGCCTGGCGCACCACAAGGAGAGCTTCCTCTACACGCACTTCGAGGACATCTGCGAGATCATGAAGGCCTACGACGTCGCCTTCTCGCTCGGCGACGGCCTGCGCCCCGGCTCGATCTACGACGCCAACGACGACGCCCAGCTGGGCGAGCTGAAGACGCTCGGCGAACTGACCGAGATCGCGTGGAAGCACGACGTGCAGACGATCATCGAAGGCCCCGGCCACGTGCCGATGCACCTGATCAAGGAGAACATGGACCTGCAGCTCGAATACTGCAAGGAAGCCCCGTTCTACACGCTCGGCCCGCTGACCACCGATATCGCCCCCGGCTACGACCACATCACCAGCGGCATCGGCGCCGCGATGATCGGCTGGTACGGCACGGCGATGCTCTGCTACGTGACGCCGAAGGAACACTTGGGCTTGCCCGACAAGAACGACGTCAAGGAAGGCATCATCACCTACAAGCTGGCCGCGCACGCCGCCGATCTCGCCAAGGGCCACCCCGGCGCGCAGATCCGCGACAACGCGCTGTCGAAAGCGCGCTTCGAGTTCCGCTGGGACGACCAGTTCAACCTCGGCCTCGACCCGGACAAGGCGCGCGAATTCCATGACGAGACGCTGCCCAAGGAATCGGCCAAGGTCGCCCACTTCTGCTCGATGTGCGGCCCGCAGTTCTGCTCGATGAAGATCTCGCAGGATGTGCGCGACTTCGCCGCGCAGCAGGGCGTCGACGAAGCCGAGGCGCTGCAGAAGGGCATGGAGACGAAGGCGGTCGAGTTCGTGAAGGCCGGCGCCGAGGTCTATCGCAAGGTCTGAGCGGTGCAGGTGCCGAATCTGAAATGGGCGCTTGCTCTTGCTAGGATTGGCCGCAGGACGCCATGAACTGTCGACCGCATTGCGCCGCCTGTTGCATCACACCTTCGATCAGTTCAGCCATGCCTGGACATCCTGCGGGCAAGCTGGCTGGCATCCCCTGTCGCAACCTGACGGCGGATTTGCGTTGCGGTTTATGGGGAAGTTCGCAGCGCCCCGCTTGCTGCTCCGGATTGCAGCCTTCCGAGGAAATGTGCGGGAACAATGCAAACGAGGCGCTGGGGTGGCTCCAGCGCCTCGAGATGGTGACTCAGCCGAAATCCGCAGATTAACGCTTGTACACGTTGACCATGCCGGAAACGGACTCTTGTCCGCCAACCGTGCCACTCGCTGTTACCGCGGCAGCCAGGCCTTCGGCTTGGGCTCCGAATCCGCCAACCCCGACATAGGCGTAATTAAAATTGGTGCATCCGGTACATGATGCACTTGGTACCAAATTGGGGGTCGGATAAGAATATGTTCCGCCAGAACTCAATGTGGTGGTTTGCATCGTGAATCCCTGCGAGGGCACCGAAACTGTAAAGGATGCGCCATTCGGCATGGACCAGGTGATCGGTGATGCCGTGCCGATTGTTTGATTCCCGAAGTCAACGGTCCATGATCCTCGGCTAGTCATGGTACCGACATTGCCTAACTGGTCCGTTGGCGATGTACCGCCAACCGGCGTGTAGGTGAAGATTCCGGAGGTCGGCATTGCCGTGACCGGATCGCCGACAGCCCAGTGATAGGTGCCATCCCACGTGTCGGAATAGCCATCGGAGGAGGCGTACGTGCGGTTTTCCGAGTAGCGTCCCCAGTATACATTGCCTGCGGCACTGTACCCTTGGTCGACGGACGCGGTCTTGTCGATAGTGCTGCTATAAGTATAAGTACCGATTACAGTTCCTGTTGAGCCATCAATGATGTCAGAGGTTCCGGAGAATGAACCGGAATATGCGTTCTTGTACCAGTCGGTAAGATACGTTGTGCCCGAAGTTAAAGCGTATTCTTCATCCATGTATAGATCGGGAATGCCAACGTATTGATAGCTGTCGGTATATCCATCCACACCCGACCCAGAACTGCTGTTGTTCGTGTACGAATAGGCCTGAATTCCCGTATATACCTCAGCCCAGCTGTAAGTTCCGCCAGTCGTCACTCCGCCGACAGCCCCGCCTGTGACTACGGATGTCGTGCCAGGATTGGTTAGTGGCGTATAGGTTGTTTCTGTCGTCAGCGTTCCGAGAGACGAGGTTGACGTCGTTTCAGAGGGAATAACTGATTGGGCAGTGGTTGTCGTCGGTTGCACGGCCGTCGTTGCGGTAGTCGCCTGATTGGCAGTACCGGATGTCGCCGGGCTGCCGGTGGCCTGCAGGTTGCCCTTGGTACGTGCCTGGCCGTCGAGCCGGTCGCGCAGGAATCCTGGAGGAGTCAGCAGCGGTTGTGGGGAAGCATCGATAGAGCGGACAGTAAAGAACTGATCGCGTCCAAATTCCGACTCTCCGGCGTTGTTGCGTACGACGATGCGGCCGTCGGTAACGCTACCGAAAAGCCCATCTTCAGATTTAGAGCCGTCCGCATTGAAGCAGTCGCCCGCGCAGTTGACGGCGGTGAAATGGGTCCCCCGGATGCCGATGGTTGCCACGCTGGCTTTGACGGCGTAGCTGTCGGGGTTGGACTTGCCGATCAGGCCGGTGATCGTGCGCATGCCGCCCTTGATCAGGCTGAATACCGAACTGCCTGTTTTTTCCTTCGGCGCAAAACGGTAATTCTCGATGTTGAATACGGTATTTGCTCGCAGCGCGACGATCGATTCGTCGCTGAAGCGGATTTGCAGGCTGCTCATTTCGCCTACGCGCACGATGTCTCCCGATTCGACCGCGCTGCCCCTCTCGATCTTGATGTCCTTGCCGGCACGGGTCGCCGTTGCCGTTCCTTGCAGTACGAGAACCTTACCCGCCGGTTCGGCCGCGTGAAGCGCTCCCCAGGCGAGCAGCAAAGCGGTGCCGACGAAGCTCAATTTCATTGTGGTCATCTCTTCGCTCCTAATTGAATTCATAGCGCAGCTTGCTGGCGACCGACCAACGTGAATGGTCGAACAGCTCGATGTTCGAGTGTTGGTCGCTTGCTTGTGCTTCGAAGCGTGCCGACCAGGATTTGTTGAAGTGGTAGGCAACTGCCATGTCTGCGCTGAGATTACGGTCTTTGCGCTTCTCGCCGATGGGAAGATTGCCGAAAATCTTGTCGTGGCGAGCGTTCATGTAGCCGAGGCCGAACATGAGGCCCCATTTCGGAGCGGGTGTGAAGCTGATCTGGGCGCGCAGGTTGTATATGTCGCGCGAGAAATCGTCCCGGTCGCGCTGGTTTTCTTCGCGCTGATAGGCGGCGGACAGTCCAAGGACGGGCTGCCATGCGATGCCGAAAACATGCGTCCAGTTGGCGGAAAATCCCCAGTAGTCGTCGGTACGCAGCGATGAGCCGGAGTTACGCTTGCCCCCGGTCCGGTCCTTCGTTGCATAAACATCGATGTCGCTGTAGTCGTGTCGTCCATAGCTGGCGCCGAGCGATATCCGGTCGAATTGATCGAACTGGTGTGACCACTCGCCGAACAGTCCGTAGGTCGCCAGGTAGTTCTGGCTATCGACGACCTGCTGCGTGATGCCGAGACCGGCGCGATAGAGGTTTTTTCCGAACAGTACCGAAACGCCACCATTCCCGCCGTAGGTCTGCTGGTCGAAGACCCGGTTGTTCGAACTGAAGTAGTTCCGCGTATTCAGCGCAAGAGAACCGAACAGTGCCACGCCAGGGGCTACAGGCATGGTGCCCTGCACGCCAGTGCCGGCTGAAAAATAGTAATCGGACTCCTTGGTACTGATCGAATTGGGGTCGGCGCGGAACGTGATGATGTCGGGGATGGTTACCGCCGAATTCGACTTGACGCCGGAATTGAGGTTGCTGTCGTAGCCAAGCCCGGCTTCGACCCAGGCGTTGGCTGTCGGCAGGTAGCGCGATTCGCGGGCACGAATCGCGTCCAAATAGCGCTCGATGGCAACCTTCTCTTCGCCTGTTGCATTCGGACGCAAGTTTTCGAACTCGTCGCGTGCCCGCTGGTCTTCACCGAGAATGTAGTAGCCGCGTCCCAAGTGGAAGCGTCCTGAACGGTTGTCGGGGAAGTGCAGCGCATAGCGCTCCAGCGCCAGAACACCTTCGCCGGGAGATCCGGCATCGAGCGCGGCGATGCCGAACCAGAAATCAAACAGCGGATCGCCCAGCATGTCTTCATGTGTTTTGCCGAGGGCATAAGCTTCGCGTGGTTTGTTCTGCTCAAGCAGTGTGCGCATATCATCGGTTGGTGCGGCCAATGCCGTCACACACGCCGCTGAAAGCAACACGGCCAACAGTCTTTTCTTCATTGATTTCCCCCGATTAGTCTGTAGCGAATCGTTTTTTGGCAAAGCAAAAAATTCTAACTTGCCATATGCATTTCCGCATTGCGGAATTTGTTTGGCTTTTGATTGAAGTCAAAAATATGCGTCGTGCTTGGTGCTGGTAGACTCCGCCCTTTTCCTTGCCTACTTTCTGCGGCTGCGCAACCCCGGTTTTTGCGCAGCGCCATTAATCTCGTGGAACCCATCCTCCTCCTGAAAGCCCTGCTCCTCGGCATCGTCGAGGGACTGACCGAATTCCTGCCGGTGTCCTCGACCGGGCACCTGATCATCGTCGGCCACCTGATCGGCTACAACGACGAGACGAGCAAGGTCTTCAAGATCGTCATCCAGCTTGCCGCCATCCTTGCCGTCTGCTGGGACTACCGCGAGCGCCTGACGAAGGTCGCCGCCGGCCTCGGCAGTGAGCCGGCGGCGCGCCGCTTCGTCGGCCTGCTCTTTGTCGGCTTCCTGCCGGCGGCGGTGCTCGGCTTCCTCTTCCACTCGACGATCAAGGCGGTGCTGTTCAACCCGATCACCGTCGCCACGGCGCTGATCGTCGGCGGCTTCGTCATCCTGTACCTGGAGAAGCGCGCCTACCATCCGCGCATCGAAACGGTCGACGCGATGCGCTGGCCGGATGCGCTGAAGGTCGGCTTCGCGCAGGCGCTGGCGATGATTCCCGGCACCTCGCGTTCCGGCGCGACGATCATGGGCGGGCTGTTCTTCGGCCTGTCGCGGACGACGGCAGCCGAGTTCTCGTTCTTCCTCGCCATCCCGACCATGCTGGCGGCGACCGTCTACGACGTCTACAAGAACTGGGCGCTGCTGCGCGTCGAGGATCTGCCGGTGTTCGCCGTCGGCTTCGTCGCTTCCTTCGTCACCGCGATGTGGGCGGTGCGCGGCTTCATCAAGTTCGTCTCGAACCACACCTTCGTCGCCTTCGCCTGGTACCGCATCGTCTTCGGCGTGATCGTGCTGGCCAGCGCGTGGACCGGCGCCGTCAACTGGTCGCATGGCTGACTCCCCGTCGGCGGCGCCCGTCGGGCTGCCGCGTTACGACGCACCGGGGCCGTACTCCGTCGTCAACGATGACGGCGAATGGCTCGATGCGGCCCGCGGACGGACGCTGCGCTGGCGGCGTTACCGGCCGCAAGCCGGCGCGCCGTCGACCGGCGCGGCGCCTGCTCCGCGTCCGCCGCTTGCCGCACAGACTCCGCTCGTCCTGCATTCGCACGGCCTCGGCGGTTCGCGCGAGAGTGGCGCCGACTGGCTGGCGCACTGGGCCTCGTGGGGCATCGCCGGCCTCGCCGTGCAGCATCCGGGCACCGACGTTGACGCGCTCGCTTCCGATTCGCCGCTGGCGCTGCGCCGCCTGCTGCGCGCGGCGACCGACGCCGGCCGGCTTGCCGACCGCCAGCACGACCTGCTGTTCGCGCTCGACCGCATCGCCGCAGAGACGCCGCCGGCGATTGGCCTCTCCGGTCACTCCTTCGGCGCGGTCAGCGCGCTGCGCCTGATCGGCGAACGGCGTGGCGGCGGCGACCGGCCGGCCGACCCGCGCGTCGCCGCCGCCGTCCTCTTCAGCCCCTCGGCACGTGGCGGCAGCCTGCCGCTGGCCGAGCGCTACGCCGGCGTGGCGATTCCGTGCCTGCACCTCACCGGCAGCCGGGACGACGGCATCGGCCCCGGCGACATCGTCGCCGCCGACCGCCGTCTGCCGTTCGACCACATGCCAGGGCCGGGCAAGTACCTGCTGGCACTCGACGGTGCGACGCATGCGGAGTTCGCCGGCGATGCCGCCGTCGGCGGCCCACCGCGCCGCCGGGCGCTGCTCAAGGGGGCGAGCACGGCCTTCTGGCGGGCCCGGCTGGCGGCCGATGTCGAGGCGATGGCTTGGCTCGACGGCGCCGCCGCCGGCCTGGCGGCAAGCGATCTGTTCGTCCGGCGCTAGGCCGGCGGCGATGCCCGCGATCCTGCCGCGACGCACGCTCCGGCCCGACCGGCGGATGGTGCCGGGGCCCTTGTGCGGCCGACGGGAAAGGCGTTCTATAATCGGCGCATGAATACCGTTATCCCGCTCGACAATCAGGACGATAAGGCGCTGCGCCAGAAGGCCTTCCGCAAGCAGTTCGCGGAAAACCTCAATGCGGCGCTCGATCGACGCGGCGCGATCCCGGTCGGCTATGGCCGGGTGACGGCCGTCGCCGAACTGTTCGGCGTCAGCCAGAACACCGCGGCGAACTGGCTGCGCGGCGACGGCGTACCGGAATTGGCGCGCCTGCCGGAGATCGCCGAGACGCTGAACACGACGGTCGAGGCGCTCGTCGTCGGGGCGCCGGGGAGCGGTGCCCACGTCATTGACGAGCGCTACACGGTGATCGACATCCACGGTGGCGACGAGGACGAGGCGCATACGCTGTACATGCTGCCGGAGGCGCTGCGCGAGATCGGCATGCCGCGCGGTGTCACGGCGATGCGTGTGGCTGCCGACGACATGGACCCCTACCTGCGCCCGGGCGACGTCGTTTTCTACGACCCGCGCGTCAATCGCATCCTCGCCAACGGCGTCTACGTGCTGCGCATCCACGGCGCGCTGGTCGTCCGGCGCATCCAGCGCGGCACCCTCGACGGCATGCGGCTGATCTGCGACAACACCCGCTTCGGCAGCGAAACCCTGTCGGAGACGGCGCTGGAGTCCGGTGCCATCGAGGTCGTCGGCCACGTCGTCGGCCGCCTGCTGGTCGGCCGTTGACCGCCGTCGCCGCGCCGTCGCTGCTCTACCTGCACGGCTTCCGCTCCTCCCCGCAGTCCTGGAAGGCCCGCCTGCTCGGCGCGGCGCTGGCCGAACGCGGCCTCGCCGACCGTTTTCACTGCCCGGCGCTGTCGCCCGACCCGACTGTGGCCATTGCCCAGGCCGAGGCGATCCTCGCCGATCACCCGGCGTGCACGCTGGTCGGCAGTTCGCTCGGCGGCTACTACGCGACCTGGCTGGCGGAACGGCACGGCCTGCCGGCGGTGCTGGTCAATCCGGCGGTGCTCGCGCCGCTGTCGCTGGAAGCCTACGTCGGCCCGCAGACCAACCTCTACAGCGGCGAGGTCTTCGACTTCACCGCCGCGCACATCGCCGCGCTGCGTGCGCTGGAGGTGCCGCGCATCACGCCGGGACGCTACTGGCTGCTGGTCGAAGCAGGCGACGAGGTGCTCGACTACCGCGAAGCCGTCCGCCGCTATGCCGGCGGCCGGCAGACGGTGCTTGCCGGCGGCGACCACAGCTTCACCCGCTTTCCCGAATTCGTGCCGCAAATCATTGAATCCTGCGGGTTATAATCGGCACGATGTTTGTCCTATTCGAAGAAGACGGCGCCTTCAAGACCGGTTCCCTGCTCGCCGACAACGATGCGTCGTTGCAGGTCGAAACGGTTTCGGGAAAGCGCGCCAAGATCAAGGCAGCGAACGTGCTGCTGCGTTTCCGGGAGCCTGCGGCGAGCGCCTTGCTCGATGCCGCGGAGTCGCTGGCCGAGGGTGTCGAGGCCGAGTTTCTCTGGGAGTGTGCTGGCGATGGCGAATTTTCTTTTCTTGATTTTGCCCGCGACTACTACGGCCATGAAGCCTCGCCGGTCGAAGCGACTGCGCTGCTGCTGGCCCTGCACGCAGCGCCGGTCTATTTCCACCGCAAGGGGAAAGGCCGCTTCCGCAAGGCCCCTGCCGACATTCTGGCAGCCGCTCTGGCCGGTCTTGAAAAAAAGCGTCAGCAAGCGCTCGCCATCGAGCGCATGGTCGAAACGCTGAAGGCCGGCGAACTGCCGCCGGAGTTCCCGCCGCTGCTGCGCGAACTGCTCTACCAGCCGGACCGCAACAAGCCGGAAACCAAGGCGCTGGAAGCCGCCTGCGCCGACCTCGGTCTCGCCGCCGTGCATCTGCTCGCCCGTTGCGGCGCCATCCGCTCGGCGCACGATTATCACTTCCAGCGCTTCCTCAACGAATACTTCCCGCGCGGCACCGGCTTTCCCGATGCGGCGGTGCCCGAGCCGAGCGCGACGCTGCCGCGCGCCGAGGTGCGCGCCTTCTCGATCGACGACGCGGCGACCACCGAGATCGACGACGCCTTCTCGGTGCAGGCGTTGCCCGGCATCGGCTGGCGCGTCGGCATCCACATCGCCGCCCCCGGCCTCGGCATCGTGCCCGGTGCGCCGCTCGACGCGGTCGCCCGCGAGCGACTGTCGACGGTCTACATGCCGGGCAACAAGATCACCATGCTGCCGGATGCGGTGGTCGAGCGCTACACGCTGTCGGCCGGCCGCGACTGCCCGGCGGTGTCGCTGTACCTGACGGTGACACCGGAACTGGAGATCGCCGGCCACGAGTCGCGGCTGGAGATCGTGCCGGTGGTCGCCAACCTGCGCCACCACGAGATCGAGCCGCTGTTCAACGACGAAACCCTGGCCGCCGGCCTGCCGGACGGGTTTGCCTTCCGCGACGAGTTGCTGCTCCTGTGGCAGCTGGCCTGTGCCTGCGAGGGGCGGCGCGGCAAGCCGTCGGCGGTGCAGGGCGTGAACGACTACAACTTCGCCATCGACGGCGACCTCGCCGACGCCGAGCACTGCCGCGTCGACATCAGCGAAAGGAAGCGCGGCAGCCCGCTCGACAAGCTGGTCGCCGAGCTGATGATCGTCGCCAACAGCACCTGGGGCGGCCTGCTCGCCGAGAAGGGCATCGCCGCCATCTACCGCGCGCAGACCGCCGGCAAGGTGCGCATGACCACCTCGCCGCTGCCGCACGAGGGCCTCGGCGTCGCCCAGTACGCGTGGTCGTCGTCGCCGCTGCGGCGCTACGTCGACCTGGTCAACCAGTGGCAGCTGATCGCCCACCTGCAGGACCTGACGCCGCATTTCGGCGGCAAGGGCAAGACCAGCAACGACGCGCTGTTCGCGGCGATGCGCGACTTCGACCTGACCTATGCCGCCTACGCCGAATTCCAGCGCGGCATGGAGCGCTACTGGTGCCTGCGCTGGCTGCGCCAGCAGGGGCTTGCCGAAATCGACGCGACGGTGCGCCGCGAGAACCTGGTCAAGCTCGACTACCTGCCGCTCGTGCAGCGCGTGCCATCGCTGCCGGAGCTGCCGCCGGGGCAGCGCGTGCGCTTGGCGGTCGGCGGGATGGACGAGCTGACGCTGGAGTTCGACTGTCGCTATCTGGCAACCCTCGGCGCTGCGGAAGCCGTTGCCGACGACGAGGCGGCAGGCGACTGAGATGGCAGGTCTGCCGCGTGCGTCCCGCTCGTGCCCCGCCGCAGTGGCGCAGCCCCGTCCCGGGGCGGCCCGGCGGGAGGCTTGAGATGGCGACGGCCCTGCCGCTGCTGCGCGATCCGCGGTCGGATCGTCGGCTGTGGCTGGCGCTTGGCTTCTCGCTGCTACTGCACGGTCTCCTCCTGTCGCTGCATTTCCGCTTCCCCGATGCGTCGCGGGCGGTCAAGGACCGGGCGCTGGAAATCATCCTCGTCAACGCCAAGTCGGCGCGCCGCCCTTCGGAGGCGCAGGCGCTGGCCCAGGCCAACCTCGACGGCGGCGGCAACATCGACGAGAACCGGCGGGCGAAGACGCCGCTGCCGCCGTCGGCCAGCCAGCAGACCGGCGCCGAACTGGAGCAGAAGCAGCGCCGCGTGCGCGAACTGGAGGCGCGCCAGCAGAAGCTGCTTGCCCAGTCGCAGAGCAAGGCTGTCGCCGCGCCGCAGGAGCAGGCCGAGGCGCAGCCGGAGCCGACGCCGGCGCTCACCGGCCGCGAACTGGCGTCGTCGGCGCTGGCCATGGCCCGCCTCGAAGCCGAAATCGCCAAGAGCGTCGACGAATACAACAAGCGGCCGCGCAAGCGCAACATCGGCACGCGCGCCGACGAGTACCGCTTCGCGCAGTACGTCGAGGACTGGCGGCAGAAGGTCGAGCGCGTCGGCACGCTGAACTACCCGGAGGCGGCGAAGGGCAAGGTCTACGGCAACCTCGTGCTGTCGGTGAGCATCCAGAGCGACGGCGTCGTGCAGAAGATCGAGATCAACCGCAGTTCCGGGCACAAGGTGCTCGACGAAGCGGCCCGCCGCATCGTGCAGATGGCCTCGCCGTATGCGCCCTTCCCGCCCGACATCCAGCGCGACACCGATATCATCGAGATCACCCGCACCTGGTCCTTCACGCGCGGCGACGCGCTGCAGACCCGCTGAGCAACCGGCATGAGCGATCGTTACTGCGTCTTCGGCAATCCTGTCGGCCACAGCAAATCGCCGGCGATCCATGCGCTGTTCGCGCGGCAGACCGGCGAGGACCTCGTCTATGAGGCGCGCCTCGCCCCGCTCGACGGCTTCGCCGCCGCCGTGCGCGACTTCGCCGCCGGCGGCGGCCGCGGCGCCAACGTCACCGTGCCGTTCAAGGAGGAAGCCTTCCGCCTGTGCGACACGCTCAGCGCGCGCGCCCGGCTGGCCGGCGCGGTGAACACGCTGTCCTTCGCCGACGGCCGCATCGCCGGCGACAACACCGACGGTGCCGGCCTCGTCCGCGACCTCATGGAAAACCTGCGGACGCCGCTCGCCGGCCGCCGCGTCCTGCTGCTCGGCGCCGGCGGCGCGGCGCGCGGTGCGCTCGGGCCGCTGCTCGAACAGGCGCCGGCGGCGCTCGTTGTCGCCAATCGCACGGCGGCGCGTGCCGACGCACTGGTCCGCCCTTTCACCGCGCTGTATCCGCAGACGCGACTGACCGGCGGCGGTTTTGACGCGCTCGCCGACCTCGCCGGCGGCGCCTTCGACGTCGTCGTCAACGCCACCTCGGCGAGCCTCGCCGGCGAGGCGCCGCCGCTGCCAGCGGACGCCTTCGCGCCCGGCGCGCTGGCCTACGACATGATGTACGGCCAGGGCGACACCGCCTTCCTCGCGCTTGCCCGCCGCCTCGGCGCGGCGCGGCTGGCGGACGGCCTCGGCATGCTTGTCGGGCAGGCCGCCGAAGCCTTCTTCGTCTGGCGTGGCGTGCGGCCGGCGACGCTGCCGGTGCTCGCCGCGCTGCGCGCGGCATGAGCGCCTGCGCCCGGCCGCCCGAACGGGGGCGCACCCGCCCGACGCGGCGCGGGCGCAGCACCCGGCGGAGCGTCCGGTGACGCGCGTTGCCGGCTGGCTGCGGCGCACGCTGCTGGCGCTGCTGGCACTCGCCCTGCTCTACCTGCTCTGGCTGTTCGGCTGGGTGCTCTTCTGGGGCTGGTTCAATCCGGGCAGCACGCGCTTCATGGACCTCCGCCTCGACGAGCTGCGCGCGACGCGGCCGGCGGCGACGCTGAAGCAGCAGTGGCTGCCCTACGAGCGCATCTCGATCCATCTCAAGCGTGCGCTGATCGCCGCCGAGGATGCCAAGTTCGTGCATCACGAGGGCTTCGACTGGGAAGGCATCCAGCGCGCGATGGAGAAGAACGAGAAGAAGGGGCGCGCCGTCGCCGGCGGCTCGACGATCTCGCAGCAGCTGGCCAAGAACCTCTTCCTGACGCCGGAGCGCTCCTTCGTGCGCAAGGGCGAGGAGGCGGTGATCACGCTGATGATCGAGGCCGCGTGGAGCAAGCGGCGCATCTTCGAGGTGTACCTCAACGTCATTGAGTGGGGCAACGGCGTCTTCGGCGCCGAGGCCGCCGCCCGCCACTACTACGGCGTCGGCGCCGACCGGCTCGGTCCGGAGCAGGCGGCGCGGCTGGCGGCGATGGTGCCCAGCCCGCGCTTCTACGACCGCAACCGCGGTGCACCCGGGCTCGCGCGCAAGGCCGAGATCATCCTCGCCCGGATGCCGTCGGCGGCCGTGCCGTAGCCGCGTAAACCGCCTGCAATCACCGTCGGCCACGATTGTTGCGATGCCGCAAACGGGGCAAAAAGGTGTACACTCCGCCGCATCTCATTTCCGGGGTCATCCACGTGGACAGTTGCCCGTGTAGCAACAGGCCGGCCAGTGCCGGCACCATGGCAGGATAGCGCCGTCCCGGCCGCCGTCCTGCCCGATCAGATTGGCAGGATGGTGCGCACCCGCGGGAACTCCCGGTTCCCGACTCCCCGTAGCGACCATTCTTCGATGCAACCGGCGGCTGCCCGAGCGCAGCCGCGCAGACCGGTGCGTGCCGTGCGGCGGCGCGCCCGGACAGGAGTCGCGATGAAGATCGTCATCGTCAGGCGCGACGGAGGGGCAGCATGAACGAGGAACTGCGCCACTCCGACGCGGAAGAACTGCAGGCCCACCTCGCCGAGGTGCAGGAACTGCTCGCCCGGCACCGGCTGGTGGAGGATCTCGTCCACCGCCAGGACATGCCGCGCCACGAACTGGTCGAGGACCTCGTGCACAAGCAGCACCTGCAGCAGCTGCACGCACGCCTCGACAAGATGCACCCGGCGGACATCGCCTACGTCCTCGAAGCGCTGCCGCCGCAGGAGCGCCTGCTGGTCTGGGATCTCGTCCGCGCCGACCGCGACGGCGAGATCCTGCTCGAAGTCTCCGACGCCGTCCGCGAGTCGCTGATCGAGACGATGGCGCCGGCCGAGCTGAAGGCCGCCGCCGAGAGCCTGGACACCGACGAGCTGGCCGACCTCGCGCCGGACCTGCCGCAGGCGGTCATCGAGGACGTCTTCCGCTCGCTGCCGGCCGAGGAGCGCGA
>JANJTW010000207.1 GCA_024710925.1 Rhodocyclaceae bacterium
AACTGGTGAAGTCGCTGCCGTACGCGACCGATGACGCAGCGCCGTCACGGATCGTCTATGTGTCGTGCAACCCGGCCACGCTGGCACGTGACCTCGAAGTGCTCGTCGTGCAGAAAGGTTATCGCCTGCGCGGTGCCGGTATCGCCAACATGTTTCCACAAACGTCCCACGTCGAGTCCATCGCCTTGTTCGAGAGAAAATGAAAAAGGCGGCCGCGGCCGCCTTTTCCGTTTGCCGAGCAGCGCTCAGTCGCGCTCGCCGGTGAAGGCCATGATCAGGTTGAGCAGGCTGACGAAGACGTTGTAGATGTCGAGGTACACCGCCAGCGTCGCCGTGATGTAGTTGGTTTCGCCGCCCTGCACGATGCGGCTGATGTCGTACAGGATGTAGGCCGAGAACAGCATCACCGCGACCGCCGAGATGGTCAGCGCCAGCGCCGGAATCTGCAGGAAGATGTTGGCGACGATGGCCAGCAGCAGCACGACGACGCCGACGAACAGGAACTTGCCCATGTTCGTGAAGTCGCGCTTGCTGACCGTGGCGATGCCGGCCATCGTGAAGAAGATGGCGCCGGTGCCGCCGGCAGCCATCGCGATCATCGATGCACCGTTCGAGAAGCCGAGCGCGACCTGCAGGATGCGCGACAGCATCAGCCCCATGAAGAACGTGAAGCCGAGCAGCAGGACGACACCCATGGCGCTGTTCTTGGTCTTCTCGATGCCCCAGAAGAAACCGAAGGCGATGCCGAGGAAGAGCAGGAAGGAAATTAGCGGGCTGCCGGTGAAGAACGAGAACTGCAGCTGCACACCAACCAGCGCGCCGATCACCGTCGGTACCATCGTCAGCGCGAGCATCAGATAGGTGTTGCGCAGGACGCGGTTCTGCTGCACGGCGACGTCGCGGGTCGCCTGGGCGCCGGAACCCCATTGGTACTGTTGTTCTTGCATACGCTTGATCCTCCGAAGGACTCGAATTGACACGGCCGTGAGACTACTGAAAGGCGCTGAAAGTTGCAACGCCGGCGGCGCCCGATGGTAACGATTTGTGACGTGCTATCATCGGCGCCCTTCGGAAGCGTGGCAGAGTGGTCGATTGCACCGGTCTTGAAAACCGGCAACCCGCAAGGGTTCGTGAGTTCGAATCTCACCGCTTCCGCCACCCGGTCCGGCCGGATGCCCGTCAACGCGCAGCGGAACGAACGCAACAGCCTGTCGCCATGACCACCGACGTTCCCCCTGCCCCTTCCGTCATCGAGTCCGCCGCCACCGGCGCCTTCGGCCTGCTGCCCGCCGCCGGCTTCCGCCTGACCAGCGGCCGCTGCGACGACTGCGCGACAATCCCGCAGGCGCTGTGGTTCTTTCGCGACGAGCGGATCGCGGTGCCGTTGCCGGACCGACCGCTCGCCGCCTTCTCGCGCACCTTGCCGCTGGCCGGCGATCTCGCCGCCTGGCACGCGGCGACGCCGGTCGGGGCGGCGCTCGACTATCCGCCGCTGGTCTGGACCGCCGCCGACGGCGTCGTGACCGGCGCACGCCTTTCCGCCGACGGCCGTGCCCTGCATATCGGCGACTGCCGTCTGCCCTGCGCTCTCGCGCCCCGCCATCCGCTGAACCGCTCGTGGCTCGACGAGTCGAGCATGAACTTCCTCGCGCAGCGGCCGCTGCGCGTGCGCGGCGACTGGCGGGACGGACGCTTCGTCGCACGCACGCTGTGGCCGCTCGATTTCCGGCTGCCGGAAGCCCCGCCGGCAAGGCCGCTGGCCGCCGACCCGCTGGCGCTGCGCGAACGCGTCCGCGAGCAACCGCGGGGCGGCGCCCGTTCGCCGTTCGCGGTCGAACAGTTGTGGCGGCGCCCCGGCAGCGCAGCCGACGATGCCAGCCGGCCGGTGCTCGCCTTCGTCCTCAACGGCGCCCAGGGCGACGACGACGAGGCGCACGGCGGCCACTTCGCCGCGCTCACCGGCCGCATCGGCGCCGACGGTGCGATCCACGACTGGCTGGCGGCGAACTACTACGCGCTCGATACGGAAAGCGAGAAAGGGATCGTCGCGGCGCCGGTACCGCTCGACAACTACCTCGCCGACGTCAATGCCGGCCAAGCCTGGTACCGGCCATCGTACCTGCTGGTCGCCGTGCTGCGCGACGCGCGCACCGCCGCGCACGTGCAGTCGGCGCTCGGCCGCGTCTATAACCAGTTCTACCGCCACCAGTTCTCCTACCAGCACGCGCGCGCCAACTGCGCCGGCATCAGCGTCTCGGCGCTGCGCGCGCTCGGCTGGCGGATTCCGGTGCGCGGCGCGGAAAGCTGGCTGCGGGCAATCGCCGCGCTGCCGGCGGTGGCGCTGGCCAACGGCAGCCTGCGCCAAGGCAAGGCGACGTTCGACTACCTCACCGAGGACCGTACCCGCCTCTACCCGGCGGCCGCCTTCGAGGAAATCGGCGCCGACCTGCTGCGCCTCGCCAGCGGCACCGCCGGGCGGCCGCTCTCCGCTTTCGAGGAAACGCTCGCCGGCGACCTCGACGCGCTGCTGCTGGTACACATCCCGCAACTGCCGTCGAGCCGCGCCTGGGGCGATTACCCGGTGGTCGACAGCCGCGAATACCATCGGCGCGTACCGAAGAATCCGGCACATCGGCAGATCGTCCCGGTCGGCCCGCGGCCGTTTCCGAAGGACTTCATCGATCCGCAGGCGCCGCGCGAGCCGCCGCTGCGCTCGGACTACGCGCTGGCCGGCTACGGCCTGCTGTTGCTGCTGATCGTCGCGCTGGCGCTGCGCGCGCTGCTTTAGGCGCGGACCGCGTCGGCCCAGCAGTTGGGGGTTTCGTAGAGGCGCACG
>JANJTW010000225.1 GCA_024710925.1 Rhodocyclaceae bacterium
GCAGTTCCATTCGCTCCGGAACCTGATCGTCTCGCTGAATCTTGAGGCCGGCGAGCTGCTCGAACTGACGCAGTGGCAGCGCGACGACGAGATCGCCGCGCTGCCCGCCGACCCGGCGTCGCGCGAGGCGCTCGCCGACGAATGCGCCGACGTGCTCCTCTACCTGCTGCTGATCGCCGACGCCGCCGGCATCGACCTGCATGCGGCCACGCTCGCCAAGCTGGAGAAGAACGCGCGCAAGTACCCGGTCGACAAGGCTCGCGGGTCGCGCGCCAAGTACGACCGGCTCTGATCGCCGCCGGCAGACGCCGCGCGCTCAGGCGGTCGTGTCGATGCCCGCCGTCGCCGCTTCCGCTTCGCTCGGAGCCCCGGCCGTCGGCGTTTCCGTTTCAGCCGGGCTTTCGACGACCGGCGGCGTCGCCGTGTCGCTTCCCCCCGGCAGGGCTCCTGCCGGCGCCTCGCTGGCCGGCGGTGGCGTCACCGGCGTGGCGAGGGCGTGCTGTTCCAGATAGCGGGCGATGTTGGCGCTGATCGAGCCGAGCGCCCTGTCCTGTCCGCGCGTGCGTTCGCCGGCCAGCTCCTGCAGGCGGGCCTGCACCTTTTCTAGCCCCGGCGGGATGCCCTTCGGTCCTTGCGCGTCGGCAGATTTTGCCGTGGCCGGGGTGGCCGGCGTTTCGCCGGCGCCGGCGGCAGTCGTGGCGGCTGCGGCCTCGGTGGCGGGCCTGCCGCCGCCGGCTGCGCCGGGGCGGGCGAAATCGCGGGCGGTGGGCGGCAGCGGATTGGCGTGTACTTTCATGGCGGACTCCTTGCGGTCGATGCAGTGACGACCGTCTTCCATGCAACATCCGTGCCGGATTTTTCCAGCCGCTTCAGCGCAGCCGGATCACCGGGTAACTGGCGAGCGGCGCGTGCTGCCAGCGGCGCAGGCGGTCGGCGAGCAGCGCCGCGCAGGCGGCGGCCAGCCGGCGGATTGCCCCTTCGCCGCAGCACGGCCGGGCGGCGACGACCGCCGGCGCCAGCGCCGAGACGATGACACGCGGGCTGCCGGCGAAGCGCATGCGCTCGCCCGGGTGCAGGACGGTGTCGCCGGCGGCGCCCTCGGCGGTGATCCACAGTTCGCCTTCGACGCATTCGACGATGAAGCCCTGCGGGTGCGCGAGCGCCAGCAGTTCGCGGCGGGCCAGGGTGTAGCGGGTCGGGGTCGTGTCCATGCTATCCTCCATGCGTGTTGCGCATTCGATTTCAAGTACGGCGTGGCCGTGATGCCAATTTAGGCTTTGCCATACGTCGCTACAAACGGAAAAGATGCATTCGACGCATGAGGAATTCGCATGGATGAATTCGACAGGGAAAAAACCGGCGGTCGCGGCGAACGCCTGCGCCGGCTGCCCTCGCTCGACCCGCTGAAGGGGTTCGAGGCGGCGGCGCGGCATCTGAGCTTCACGCGCGCGGCCGACGAGCTGCACCTGACGCAGTCGGCGGTCAGCCGGCAGGTGCAGACGCTGGAAGAGCAGCTCGGCGTCCGCCTGTTCCAGCGCGAGGTGCGCCGGCTGCGGCTGACACCAGAGGGGGAAACGCTGCTGCGCGTCGCCGGCGAGCTGCTCGAACGGCTGGCCGACGTCTGCGCCGGCCTGCGTGCCGCGCAGCGCCGGCCGCAGGTGCAGATCACCGCCGCCGTCGGCATCTCGTCGCTGTGGCTGGTGCCGCGGCTGGCCGCCTTCCAGCAGGCGCAGCCGGACGTGGACGTGCGCATTTCGGCCGACAATCGCGTCGTCGATCTCGAACGCGAGGGCTTCGACGTCGCGCTGCGCTACCTGGCGGCGGACGAGGTGCCGCCCGAATCGACGCTGCTCTTCGAAGAGGTGGTCTTCCCGGTGGCGGCGCCGCAACTGGCGGCGAGCCTGCCGCGCCAGGTCAGCGTCGAGGATTTCTCGCACATCGTGCTGCTCGCCTACGACGACGACCGCGTCGCCCCGTGGCTGTCGTGGGAGCCGTGGCTGCTCGGGCTGGGGCTGGCCGGGGCGCGGCCGAAGGCGGTGCTGCGCTTCAACCAGTACGACCAGCTGATCCGCGCGGCGGAGGCGGGGCAGGGCGTCGCCCTCGGGCGCGGTCCGCTGGTCGCGCGCGCCATCGCCGACGGCCGGCTGAAGCCGCTCGCCGTGCGCCGCGAGAAGCTGCCGGCGCGTGCCTACTATCTGGTGCGGGCGAAAGGTCCGGCGCGGCCGGAGGTCGACCGCTTCGTCGCCTGGCTGCTCGACGAGGCCGAGGCGACGCTGCGCAGCATGGGCGACGGCGCCGCCGGCTGAGTGTCTACGCTTGCCGCCGGTCGGCCGTGGCGCCGTCGCGCGCGGTCATGGCGGCGGGCGTTCCGCCGCGCCGGTGCTCAGTCGCCCTGCGCGGCCAGCGTGAAGCCGGCGCCGTAGCCGTCCGGGGCCTCGGCGAGCGCCTTCGCCAGCCAGGGCAGCGTTTCGCGCAGCGTCTTCTCCAGCGTCCACGGCGGGTTGATGACGAACATGCCGCTGCCCGGCATGCCGAAGACCCCCGGCGGCTGCTTGCGCACCGACAGCGTCGCGTCCAGCCAGGGTCTGCCGGCGGCCGCCGCCAGCGCCTTCAGCTTTTCCGGCAGCGCCTTCGCCTCGGGCTTGGCGAGGATCGGGTACCACACCGCGTAGGTGCCGGTGGCGAAGCGCTTCAGCGCCTCGTCGACCGTTTTCGTCACGTTGCGGTAGTCGGCAGCGGTTTCGTACGACGGGTCGATCAGCGCCAGCGCCCGTTTCGGCGGCGGCGGCAGCAGCCCCTTCAGCCCGGCCAGACCGTCGCCGTGCGTGACCATCACCTGCCGGCCGCCGTCGCGGAAGTTGTCGGCGAGCGTCCTGATGTCGGTCGTGTGCAGTTCGAAGAGGCGCAGCTTGTCCTCCGGCCGCAGCAGCTTCCAGACGATCCACGGCGAGCCGGGGTAGGCGTTGAGCGAACCGTCGGCGTTGCGCGCGTTGAGCGGACGCACCGTATCGACGTAGGCGGCAACCGCCGGCGGCAGGTCGTCGCGGCCCCACAGGCGGGAGATGCCGCCTTCGTGCTCGGCGAGCTTGGTCGCCTGGCCGGCGTCGAGCGCGTAGAGGCCGGCGCCGGCGTGCGTGTCGATGACCCAGAAGGGCTTGTCCTTCTGCTTCAGGTAGTCGACCAGTTGCACCAGCACGAGGTGCTTGAGGACGTCGGCATGGTTGCCGGCGTGGAAGGCGTGGCGGTAGCTGAGCATGGGGCGGAGTCCGGAAGCTGCGACGGCGGGTTCAGGCGTCGCGTTCGAGCGAGATCAGCGGTGCGCCTTCGTCCGGCTTGTCGCCGACCTCGATGAACACTTCGCGCACGGTGCCGGACCACGGGCAGGGAATGTCGAGGGCGACCTTGCCGGTCTCGATGCTGATGATGTTGTCCTCGCGCTCGATGCGGTCGCCGGGCTGGACGAAGACCTCCAGCACGAAGACGTCGCCGCTGGCGCACGAGCCGCAGCTCTCCCAGCATTCCGGGTAGCGGGGCATGCGGATTTCGACGGGTGCGTTCATTGCGTTACTTGCCGATGGTCTCGTCGAGGTTGATGTCGACCATCAGGTCGTTGGAGATGCGTTCGAGGTCGGCGATCAGCGCGCGCGCGTCGAGGTCTGCGGCGGCGGTCAGCTGGGCGGCGGCGTGGAAGAGGATTTCGGCGGACATCGGCGCGCTCGCCGTGTGCGTCGCCAGATCCTCGACGTTGACCGCGTGCCGGGCGAGCACCTGCGACACCTCGCGGACGATGCCGGCGCGGTCGTGGCCGACCAGCGACAGCTTGAGCCGGCGCACCCCGGCCGGCGCCTCGGCCGGCCGTGCTTCCTCGGCGGTCACGCGCAGGCCGGGCAGCGCCGCCAGCGCCGCCTTCAGCGCCGGCACGTCGGCCGCCGACAGGTCGACGCGGACGATGCCGGCGAACTTGCCGGAGAGCTGCGACATCGACGATTCCAGCCAGTTGCCGCGGTGCGCGGCAATGGCGGTGGCGAGCGATTCGACGAGACCGGGGCGGTCGTCGCCGATGACGGTGAGGATGAGGTGGGCGGACATGATGGCGCGCTCCTGTGCGAAGAGGGCGTCATTGTACCGCGCGCGGCGGTCCGGAAAGCCTTGCCGTTCAAGGAAAATGACCCGACCGGCAGTGTGGGAAAAGGCGCCGCGGGGCCGGCACGGAGGAGAGCGTCCGACCGCCGCGGCGCAAGAGGGGCTTGTGTGTCGGGTGTCTCAGGCGTTCGCCACCTTGACGTTGGCCACCATTTCGCCGCGCGGGCGCACGGTGGCCGGTTCCTCGTCGGCGAGCGCGCGGATCTCGCCGGAGATGCGGCCGCCTTCCTCGATCAGCATCTTGCCGTAGCGGATCTTGCCGCTGACGCGGCCGGTGGCGTGGATCATCAGCTGGCCGCGCACCGTTAGCTCGCCTTCGAAGCTGCCGTGGATTTCGGCGATGTCGATGCTGACCTTGCCGGCATAGACGCCTTCCTCGGCGATGCGGATGACGCGGCTGTCCATCGTCGCCTCGACGCGGCCCTCGACGACCAGCGTGTCGCAGTCGAGGATCTCGGCGCTCTTCAGCTTGACGTCGGGGCCGACGATCAGGCGGCTGCCGCCCTCGGCGGCCGGCTTCTCCGCTTTCTCCGGCGTGGCGGCCGGCGACGGCTTTTCGGCGGCCGCTGCTGCTGCGGCCGCTGGCGGTGCCGGGCTGGCGGCCGCCGGCGTCGCCGGCAGGCCGTTGCGGGCAGTGGGCGAGAGCGCATCGCGGGCGGCGCCCATGCTGTTGTCGCGGGCGAAGGGATTGCTTGGCTTGGTGAACATCGGGGCCTCTCCTGGGTTGGGTTCGCCGCGTCCCTATCAAGTCCCGTGCCAGTCGGCCGGACAGCAAGGCAAGACGCGGGTTTGCGCCGCACCGGGCGGCCTTGGCCGGGAGCGGTGCTGGCATCCGGCGTTGCCGCCGCCCGACGCCGCTCGCCATCGCCTCGCGCAGGTCGCTGATTTGCCTATAATTTGTGCTGT
Organism: Rhodocyclaceae bacterium; assembly: GCA_024710925.1. Classification (GTDB taxonomy): domain Bacteria; phylum Pseudomonadota; class Gammaproteobacteria; order Burkholderiales; family Rhodocyclaceae; genus Proximibacter. The sequence goes on from JANJTW010000225.1 coordinate 5,050, forward strand.
CGCCTTTCCCCGACAGTTTGTTCCGCCGGCCGCCGCCTGCGTAAGCTGCGGCGCTCTTCCCGCCTTTTCACGCCAGCTGCCGATGCCCCGTCTCTCATTCCGCCTCAGCCTGCTGCTCGGCTTCCTGCTCGTCGCGCTGCTCCTCGGCGCCGCCGCGCTGCGCGGCCTGTTCGTGCTTGAGGACTTCGCCGCGCGCAGCCGCGCTGGCGCCGAAGCGGCGGTGCAGGCGACGGCCGACATCCAGGGGTTGGCCGAGCGCAGCGTCGACCTCGAACGCAGTGCCCGCCAGTTCCTCGTGCTGCGCGACGCAGCGCTGCGCGAGCGCTTCGCCGCGATCCGCGCCGAGACGACGCCGGCGCTGGCCCGACTGCGCGCGCTCGATGTCGCCGGCAGCGACGGCATCGCCGGTCCGGCGCTCGCCTGGGAAGAGGCCGCCGGCGCCGCGGAGGCGGCGCTGGCCGCCGGCGACGGCCCGGCCGCGCTCGCCGCGCTGGTCCGCCTCGGCGCCGAGAACGCCGCGCTGGCCGAGGCCGGCCGGCGCTCGATCGACCGCCACAATGGCGAGCTGCTGCAGTCGCTGGAGGACGGGCGGCTGGCGCTGCTGGCGCAGGTGCTGACCGCCATCGTCGCCGCGCTGGCCATCGGCGCCGCCTTCGGCTGGTGGCTGGTGCGGCCGGTGACGCGGCTGGAGGCGGCGATCGAACGGCTCGGCAGCGGCCGCTTCGATACGCCGGTGGATATCCGCGGCCCGGACGACCTGGAGCGCCTCGGACGCCGCCTCGACTGGCTGCGGCAGCGGCTGGCCGAACTGGAGGCCGACCGCGTGCGCGTGCTGCGCCACGTCTCGCACGAGCTGAAGACGCCGCTGGCGGCGCTGCGCGAAGGCGTCGCGCTGCTCCAGGAACAGGTCGTCGGCCCGCTCGGCGCCGAGCAGCGCGAGGTCGCCGGCATCCTCGAACACAACGTGCGTGCGCTGCAGCGGCAGATCGAGGCGCTGCTCGACTACCACGCGACGGTCTTCGACGCGGCGCGCCTGCAGCGCCGACGGGTGCCGCTGCACGAGCTGCTGCAGTCCTGCGTCGACGCGCAGCGCCTGCAGCTGCAGGCGCGCGGCCTGTCGGCGACGGTCGAGGCGCCGCCGCGCACGGTGACGCTCGACCCGGACAAGCTGCGCGTCGCCCTCGACAACCTGCTCGCCAACGCCATCGCCTACAGCCCGCAGGGCGGCCGCATCCGGCTGAGCGGCACGGTCGCCGGCGGCGTGCTGACGATCGACTGCGCCGACGAAGGCCCCGGCGTCGACGCGGCGGACGCCGAGCGCATCTTCGAACCCTTCGTGCAGGGCGTGCGCCGGCCGCCGGCGGGCGCGCCGGGCAGCGGCATCGGCCTGTCGATCGTGCGCGAGCTGGTCGCCGCGCAGGGCGGCCGCGTCTTTCTCGTGCCGGCTGCGGCCGGCGCCCGTTTCCGGATGGAGTTGCCCGATGAACACTGATCTTCCGAACGGCCCGCGCCGGGCATTCGCCGCCGCCTGCTGCCTGCTGCTGAGCGCCTGTGCGCTGCCGCCGACCCACACCGCCGCCGGCGAGGAGGCGCCGCTGCGCGCGCTGCTCGCCTACTACGCGGCGGCGCCGCGGCCGGCGGCCGAAGTGCCGCGCGAGCGGGCGGCGGCCGGCGATCCCTACCTGCTGATGCAGCAGGCGATCCACGCCGGCCAGTCGCGGCCGCCGGACCTCGCCCGGGCATCGAACTTGCTGGAGAGCGTCATGAAGAGCACGCATCCTTACGCCGCCAATCTCGCGCCGCTGGCGCGCCTGCTGCACGAGCAGTACGGCGAGCGCCTGCGCCTCGAACAGCAGCTGCGCGACGCGCAACGCCGGGCCGAACAGCTGCAGGAGAAGATCGACGCGCTGACGGCGATCGAACGCAGCCTGCCGGCGCGGCCGCCGGCGAAGCCGGCCGGAGGCGGCCTATGAACCTCGCCGCGATGCTGCAGGCGCCCTCGGCGCACCTCCTCGTCGTCGACGACGACGCCGACCTGCTGCGCCTGCTGTCGATGCGCCTGCGCGCCAGCGGCTACCGCGTCACCGCCGTCGATTCCGCCGAAGCGGCGCTGGCGCGCGCCGCCGTCGAGCGGCCGGACCTGGTGCTGAGCGACGTCCGTCTGCCCGGGCGCGACGGCCTCGCGCTGTTTGACGAGCTGCGCGCGCGCCATCCGGCGCTGCCGGTGATCCTGCTCACCGCGCACGGCACGATTCCCGACGCCGTCGCGGCGACCTCGCGCGGCGTCTTCGGCTACCTGACCAAGCCCTTCGACAGCCAGGCGCTGCTCGAAAAGATCCGCGAGGCGCTGTCGCTGTCGCCGGCGTCGCCGGCCGGCGACGCCTCGGGCGACGACGACTGGCGCGCGGAGATCGTCTGCCGTAGCAAATGCATGCTCGAACTGCTGGAGGAGACGCGGCTGGTCGCCGCCTCCGACGCCAGCGTGCTGATCCAGGGCGAGAGCGGCAGCGGCAAGGAATTGCTGGCGCGCGCCATCCACCGCGCCAGCCCGCGCGCGGCGAAGCCCTTCGTCGCCGTGAACTGCGGCGCGATTCCCGAGGCGCTGCTCGAATCGGAGCTGTTCGGTCACGAGAAGGGCGCCTTCACCGGCGCCACGGCGAAGCACCGCGGCCTCTTCCAGGCCGCCGACGGCGGTACGCTGTTCCTCGATGAGATCGGCGACATGCCGGCGCCGCTGCAGGTCAAGCTGCTGCGCGTGCTGCAGGAGCGTGCGGTACGGCCGGTCGGGGCGACGGCGGCGCAGCCGGTCGACGTGCGCATCCTGTCGGCGACGCACCGCGACCTGGAGGCGGCGATGGCCGAAGGGAGTTTCCGCGAGGATCTGTTCTACCGGCTGAACGTCGTCGCGCTGGCGATGCCGTCGCTGGAGCAGCGGCGCGAGGATATCCCGCTGCTCGCCGGTCATTTCCTGCAGGCGCTGGCGACGAAGTACGGCAAGCCGGTGAACGGCTTCGCGCCGGAGGCGATGACGACGCTGGCGACGGCGCCGTGGCCGGGCAACGTGCGCCAGTTGTACAACGTCGTCGAGCAGGTCTGCGCGCTGGCGACCTCGCCGCTGATCCCGCTGGCGCTGGTGCAGCGCGCGCTGCGCGTGCGCAGCAGCGAGGTGCTGAGCTACGCCGAGGCCAAGCTGCGCTTCGAGCGCGATTACCTGGTGCAGCTGCTGAAGCTCACCGACGGCAACGTTTCCGATGCGGCGCGGCTGGCCGAGCGCAACCGCACCGAGTTCTACCGCCTGCTGCAGAAGCACGCGCTGGCGCCGGCGCTGTTCCGCGGCGACGGCGACGATGTCGCCGCCGGGCGACGCGGCTGATCCCCGCCGCGACAGGCACTGGCCGAATTTTCGCGGCGGCCTGTCGCTTGCCGGCGACGCGGCGGCAAGGCGGGTTCTGCCGTCGCTTTTCCGCAAGTCCTTGTTCTATCGACTGTTCCGCCGGCTGGCACGGATGTGGCTATTCCCGTTTCCGGGCGCCGCCGACGCGGTGCCGGAACGACAACGGAATCGGGAGGTGCGCATGGATATCGCCAGCACGCGGGGAAAATTGCTCGCGCTGATCGCGCCGGGACTGATCGCCATCGAGGCGGGGCCGGCACCGTGGATCGTCGCTGCGTCTACGGAGGAATTCCGGCCGCGGCTGGCGCGGACGGCGCCGGGCTGCACCCCGGCGCGGGTCGGCCGGCTCGTGCAGCACGCGCCGGCCGGCGGGGATCACTTCTCGACGAAGGCGCGCTCGATCACGTAGTCGCCCTGCGCGCCGATGTACGGCGAGACCTTGAAGCCGCGCGCGTCGAGCAGTTCGCACATGTCGCGGTTCATCGCCGGGCTGCCGCAGATCATCGCCCGGTCGATGGCCGGGTCGAGCGGCGGCAGGCCGAGGTCGGCGCAGAGCTGGCCGGAGTCGATCAAATCGGTGATGCGGCCGCGGTTGCGGAAGGGCTCGCGGGTGACGGTCGGGTAGTAGACCAGCTTGTCGCGTGCCAGCTCGCCGAGGAACTCGTGATTCGGCAGCGAGTTCTCGATGAAGTCGGAGTAGGCCAGTTCGCTCTTCGTGCGCACGCCGTGCACCAGGATCACCTTGTCGAAGCGCTCGTAGGCCTCCGGGTCCTGGATCAGCGACAGGAACGGCGCCAGCCCGGTGCCGGTGCCGAACAGCCAGAGGTGCTTGCCCGGCTTCAGGTCGCGCAGCACCAGCGTGCCGGTGGGCTTCTTGCTGACGACGATCGGGTCGCCGGTCTTCAGGTGCTGCAGGCGCGAGGTGAGCGGGCCGTTCGGCACCTTGATGCTGAAGAATTCCAGATGCTCGTCGTGGTTGGCACTGGCGATGCTGTAGGCACGCGTCAGCGGCTTGCCGTCGACCTCCAGCCCGATCATCACGAACTGGCCGTTGTCGAAGCGCAACCCGGGGTCGCGCGTGGTGCGGAAGCTGAACAGGTGCTCGTTCCAGTGGCGGACGTCGAGGACCGTTTCGGTGCCGTACTTGCTCATGGTTTTCCTGCCTGCCGTTCATCGAGTTGGGATGGTTCCAGTCTAGGCTTCGGCGTAACATCCGTAAAACGGATTGTATAGATCGTATATATCTGGATTGCGGATATGCACTTCACCCTCAGGCAACTCGAAATCTTCGCCGCCATCGCCCGCCACGGCAGCGTTTCCGCCGCCGCGGCGGCGATCTCGCTGAGCCAGTCGGCGGCGAGCACGGCGCTCGCCGAGCTGGAGCGGCAGACCGGCCGCCGACTGTTCGACCGCGTCGGCAAGTCGCTCAGGCTGAACGAACTCGGCCGCAGCCTGCTGCCGAAGGCGGTCGAGCTGCTCGACCGCGCCGACGAGATCGACGACCTCTTGCAGGGCCACGAGGCGATCGGCCACCTCGACGTCGGCGCGACGCTGACCATCGGCAATTATTTGGCCACGCTGATCGTCGCCGAGTTCCTGCACCGCCACCCGCAGGCGCGGGTCCGGCTGTCGGTACGCAACACCGCGCACCTGCTCGATGCGCTGGCGACGCACGAGGTCGACCTCGGCCTGGTCGAGGGCGACTGCCGCCACCCGGACCTGACGGTGGTGCCGTGGATCGACGACGAGCTGGCCGTCTTCTGCGCGCCGGGGCATCCGCTCGCCGGCCGCCAGGCGACGGCGAAGCGCCTGCTGCAGGAGGCGTGGATCCTGCGCGAGCCGGGTTCGGGCACGCGCGAGACCTTCGACGCCGCCTTCCGCCACCACCTGCCGGCGCTGCGGGTGCGGCTGGAGCTGGAGCACACCGAGGCGATCAAGCGCGCCGTCGAGAGCGGGCTGGGGCTCGGCTGCATCTCGCGGCTGGCCCTCAAGGACGCCTTCCGCCGCGGCAGCCTGGCCGAGGTGAAGACGCCGGCGCTCGACCTGCGGCGCACCTTCAACTTCGTCTGGCATCGCGGCAAGTTCCACGGCGCCGGGCTCGCCGCCTTCCTCGACCTGTGCCGCGAATTCTCGGCCGGCGCCGCGACCAGCGACGCCATCCCGCTGCCGCCTGTGCCGTGACGGCCGGCGGTACTTTTGTCTTTTGTCATTCGCGTACCATCGTCCCCGTACCGCTTTCCGGAGAACCCGCCATGAACCCGCTTCGCGTCTATGCCATCGACGGCATCGTCCCGGTCGTCGATCCGACCGCCTTCGTCCATCCGACTGCCGTCCTCATCGGCGACGTCATCGTCGGCCCCGGCTGCTACGTCGGCCCGTGCGCCAGCCTGCGCGGCGATTTCGGCCGGCTGATCCTCGAACGCGGCGCCAACGTCCAGGACACCTGCGTCATGCACGGCTTTCCCGGCACCGACACGGTGGTCGGCGAGGACGGCCACATCGGCCACGGCGCCGTGCTGCACGGTTGCCGCATCGGGCGCAACGCGCTGGTCGGGATGAACGCGGTGATCATGGACAACGCAACGATCGGCGAGGAATGCATCGTCGCCGCCTGCGCCTTCGTCAAGGCCGGCGCCGAGATCCCGCCGCGCAGCCTGGTTGCCGGAATGCCGGCGAAGGTGGTGCGGGCGGTGAGCGCCGAGGAGATCGCGTGGAAGTCGGACGGCACGCGCACCTACCAGGATCTGGCCAGGCGCTCGCTGGCGACGATGGTCGAATGTTCGCCGCTGGCGGCGGTTGAGGTGGATCGCCCGCGCATCCACCTGCCGGAGGTGGTGCCGCTGGTCGAGCTGAAGAAGCGGCAGGAGTGAAGCGGGGACTGCAGCGGGAATTGAAACTGGAAGCGGCGCGGGAAGTGATACGGGAAGCGAAACCGGAAGCGACGCGCGAAAGACAGCGCCTGCCGCCGCGCAGCCTGGGTTTCGGGCCGCGCGGCGGAGCGCACCTCCTCCTGGTCAGTTGACGATGTTGAACACCGTTTCAGTGCCGTCGTCCCAGCCGTCCCACAGGTAGTCGTTGGCCTTGCCGTCGGCGATCAGGCGCAGCGCGTAGTTCACCTGCTCCTTGTAGAAATCACAGAAGGCGCCGATCTTGTCCATGCCGCCATTCATCTCGGCCGCCTCGGCCGGGCATGGCGAACCGCAGAAATGGCGGATCGCACACGAGCCGCAGGGGTCGAAGGTGTCGACGTCGCGCTCGATCACCGGGCGGAAGGCTGCCGACTTCAGCGCCGCCTCGACGCCGTCGGTAAGCAGATTGCCGCCGTTGAAGCGCTTCAGGCCGATGAACTCGCTGCACGGGTAGAGGCCGCCGTCGGCCGCCAGCGCGAAGAAGGCGCGGCCGCCGCCGCAGGGCGAGATGTCGCACATCAGCCGGCGCGCGGTCGGTGCCAGAATCGCCAGCAGGATGTTGGCGAAGTTGGCGACCATCAGCTTGCGCCCGGTTTCCTGGTACAGCTCGTAGGTGCGGTCGAGCGCGGCGAAGAAGGCCTTGGCCATGTCGCCGTCGGCCGGCTTGACGCCCCGCGCGCCGGGCAGCGTGCAGCGCACGGTGTTGAGCATGCAGGTCGGTACCTCGGCGGCGTGGAACAGCTCGACCATGCGCGTGAGGTAGGGCAGGTTCTCGGTGTTGCACGTCGTGATCACGCTCCACGAGCCGTAGCCGCGCAGCTTCTCCATCGCCGTCAGTACCTTGTCGTGCACGCTCTTGCCGCCCCAGGTGCGGCGCGTGGCGTCGGTGATGCCGGCGACCGGGCCGTCGAGCGAGAGGCCGATGCTGACGCTGCGCGAGGTCAGGAACTCGATCGCCGCGTCGTCGAGCAGCGTGCCGTTGGTCTGCACGCCGAAGGCAAAGTCGTCGGCGAACTCGTCGATGGCGGCAAAGACCGCGTCGCGGTTCATCAGCGGCTCGGCGCCGTGAAAAATGGCGCGCGGCTTGCGTTCCGTGTCGCCCATCACCGACGCGAAGTAATCACGCAGCTTGGCGAGCGAGGCCGAGAGCGTCGGCAGCGGCATGTGTGCGCCGCCGCTGCGCTGCTCGCCGGGCAGGTAGCAGTAGGTGCAGTTGAGGTTGCAGCGCTCGGTCGGGTTCAGATAGACGCCGGAAGGCTTCAGCTCGAAGCGCAGCGCGTGCAGCTCCTTCGCAAAGCGGTCGTATTCCTTCGTATAGGCCTCGAACAGCGGGCCGCCGGTCAGCGCCTCGTTGACGCGCGTCTTGTCGACCAGGCCCCAGAAGGCAGTGGCCGGGTCGGTGACGGCGGCGTAGACGGCGTGGCCGATGTCCACGGGAACCAGCGCCGGACCGCTGCTTGCGGTCCGGCTCATCGTTGCGGCAGCAGTCATCTTTACTTCGCCGCCTTCTTGTCCATCAGCACGTAATGCGACAGGCCGATGCCATCCGGGTTGCAGCTCTTGCGCGTGGCGATGGTCGGGGCGGCGAGCTTCCCTTCACTCGGCGCGGCGGTTTGGGTCTGGGCGGTTTGTTGCGGCTGAACGGTTTGCGTCATGATCGAATCCTCGAATCAGAAGTTGGAAAAAGAAAAGGGCTCCGGCTGACGGCACGCTGTTCGCATGCAGTCAGCCGGAGCCCTTGCCTTGGCTCCGGATCGGTTCGACACGTCTTCTGGCTCCCGGATCGTCCGGAGCGCTGCTGCCTTCCCGCCGGGGTGTGCCCCGTCAGTGGCCGATCATTCGATCATGCAGCGCCCGTCCCCGGTTACAGCGGCGGGCCCGCCACGGATTCGCACCGTGTTCCGTTTCGTCGAACCGAAAAGGAAGGCGGATTGTCGCGCAGGCGAGCGGAAATGGGTTTGATGTAGGGCAATTCGGTGCGTAGGGGTTGGTGCTGGAAACGTGGTCTGTCCCTGTTTGTCCGAGGGGTGCAGGCAGTGGGGAAGGGGCGGGAGGGAACGGGATGAGCGGCAGTGACGAGTCCTTTGGAGCGGCGGTGCGACGCCTACCCGGCGATTTCGTCGTAACCCCGGCCGAGGAACTGGACGAAGCAGAAGCCATGGCCGAACGGATCGGCCATCAGCGCAAGCTTGCCCCACGCGTGAACCGCCACCGGCCCTTCGAGTTGTGCGTCGGCCGAAACGGCCTTGCGGACGGCAGAGTCGATGTCGTCGACGACGAAATCCAGATGGGCCGGCGTCCAGTGGCGCTCATAGCTGCGGCACTGCGAGGCTGTCGAGGACGCCGGCGTGCCGGGCGCCTTGAGCAACAGATGGATCGGCGCCGAAGCGCCGAGCATCTCGACCCCGAGGTCGCCGAAGCGACGACCGACCTTCAGCGCGAATGCCGAGCCATAGAAGACGACGGCCTTGTCGAGGTTTATGAGGAAGTTCATCACAGGTTTCGCCCATCCGCCAAGTTTGATTTGGAGAAATCATGGCATGGCGATCAAACGAGGGGGCGTCCCTTTACCCTCCATCGAATGACAAGGGGAGCGAATAAGCGCCGACCGGGTCTGGTGCCTCGGACGCAAGGCGGCCTAGCAGGTTCCGAGGGCAGAACAAGAGGGGCCTTTGTTTGCTCCGGAACGCTGTCTGGCCACGCGCAAGGGGAGTCTGGTTGAGCATTTGCCCGACTGCTGCGCCATGACCCTATACCACCAGCCGACCGACTAGTTCGGTCATGGTCGAGTAAGTGATGAATGCTTCATGCGTGGCGCGCGTGATGGCGACGTAGGTCAGGCGTATGTCGTCTTCGATGTCCTCGATCTTCTTCAGCTCGCCCAAGCCGCCTATCGCCACGCAGGGGAACTCCAGACCTTTGGCGTTGTGCATGGTCAGGAGTCGCACTGCGTCGCGTCCTGTCTGCACCCGGTTTTTATTTCTCTTAACGAAGTCCACTGGCACGTCGTGTTTCGCCAGTATTTTCTCGAACGTTTCGCCGATGACGCTCCGGGGATACAGCACCGCCATCTGCCCCCACCGATACCCGGCGGCCTTGCGTCCGAGCAGCCATTCCGCAATCGCATGGGCTTCGCCGTCGTGGCTCACGCACTTGCGTACCATAGGCTCCACACCCTCGCGCCCGCCGTCTTCCGGCATCAGGATTGCATTTTCGTCACCGGCGCATAGACCCGGTGCGCCGATCACATCGGCGGCAAACTTGCGCGCGAAGCGCAATATCTGCGCTGTGTTTCGGTAATTCACCTTGAGCACCGTCGTGCGACCGGCGGCCTCGATGCCGAGCTGCTTCCACACCGGGCGTTTCCGTCCTTTGTAGATCGCCTGCGCATCGTCGTACACGATCATCAGCGCCTTGGTGTCCGGGTTCACCATCTTCGCTGCCAGCGCCAGCCATTGCGGTTCGAAGTCGTGTGCCTCGTCGATCAGCACCGCGTCGTACTGCCCGCCCGGAATCAACCCGCGCTCAGCAGCATCGAGCACGGCCTGCACGCTGGCCGCCTGCCGCTCTGAAAAGTCGGGAATATCCTTCTCGGTTGGTATCGGCAGGCCGTAAGTGCGCAGCATTTTCCAGCACCAGGAATGGAAGGTCGAGGCGACCACCTTGTCCTCCACCCCGCGATCCTGCATCGCATTCTCCAGCCGCCCAGAAATACCGTTCGCGTAACTCAGCAACAGCACCGGGCGGCTCGCCGCGCGCGCGATCTGCTCGGCACGGAACGCCAGGATCAGCGTCTTGCCCGAGCCGGCCACGCCGCGCACGATGCGGTGTCCTTCGCCCATGCTGCGCGCCAGCAATTCCTGCTGCATGTCCATTACCTCCAGCAGGCGGTCATCGGCAGGCAAGGATTTTTCAGCCGGCTGGTTAAGTGGCAGAGCGATCTGGGTGACGCGAATCTCCGGGAAGAGCAGCGCACGCACCCGGTCGATCTGCGGCAGCGATAATGCCGGACCGATGCGCGGCGACACCATGCGCCAGATTTGCTCACGAAACGCATCGGCATCGACCTTCTCCGCCATTTCGTCGCGGAAGATGCAGCGCTCCGGTGGAAACACTTCATGCAAATCGGTCTGCTCGAACTGTTTGCGCGTGATGTTGGCGAAAGCCACGCCATGCCCGAAAGAAAACACCGGTCTGCCCTTGAAGCTTCCGCTTTCATTCACCAGCAGCGGATCGCGCTTCAATGTATCCACCACGTTGAACATGTAGTTGCGCACCTGTTCGAAAGGGTTCTCGGCCCATCCATTGCCGCGATCGGTGATGAGTTCGACCTGCTTGCTGTTTGCGCCGCCTATCGTATCCAGCCGCCAGTCCTTCACCTCCAGCACCACGATGCCCTGATCGGGGTGCAGCACCACGAAATCCGGATGCCTGCCGAAAGGCCCGACCGGGATGTTGTGCCACACCCAGGCGTTGTCTTCGAGGCAATCCTTCAGTCGTTCGGCGAGACGCAGTTCGCCGCGCGCATCGAAGCGGGCGGAACCAAGAGAGGGGATCAGGGTGGCCATGGGATGAGGTTAGTTGTTACGGAGAGGCGCCATGATTCCGTTTCAATCGGAATCGCGGGTTAAAGGCAGACAGGCCACATTCTTGCTGCCGCCAGATCTCATGGAGCCGCGACGGGTCCAGATCGGCGTCGTTGGGGCCCCGTCAAGACGCCGGGTCGAACGCGGAGGCGGCGCATGTTCGAGCCAGACCATCTGGATGACGATGCCGAACACCGGCTAATCGTTGGCATTTTTTTCTTGCGGCCAAGGGACTAATTGCTGGGATGTTAGCGCGAATGCATGCAACAAAAAACCCGCCGGTCGGAACGGGCGGGTTTTTGTCGGGTGTGGCGCAGGTCAGGGGCCTGTCCGAATTTTTGTGTAAACGGGGTTTCAAATCACATCTGAGGAATTCGTTCCTCGAACTGGATGGTAAAGCGAGTCAGCGCGGCTTTCCAATCCCGAATGGGCATCGTCCACTTCTGGCTGATGTTGCGCAGCG
>JANJTW010000227.1 GCA_024710925.1 Rhodocyclaceae bacterium
GCCTGCTGCACGTAGGCCGCGTTGAACGAGCCGCCGCAGCGGATGACGTGCTCGCCGCCTTCCTTGCGGCCGAGGCTGCCGACGACGCCGCCCTTGACGACGATGCTGCCGCCGGCCTCCAGCGTCGCCGCCTCGACCATGCCGCCGATCTCGATGTCGCCGCTGGCGCGGACGGTCATGCCGGCGGCGACGTCGCCCTTGATGACAACGCTGCCGTCGAATTTGATGTTGCCGCTCGCCGTGCCGACCTCGCCGACCGAATAGACCGGTTCGACGAGCATGCCGCCGGGCACCTGCACCGGCTGGCCGACGGTGGTGGCGACAAGCAGGTTCGGATCGTCCGGGGCGACGGCGGCCCCTTCCAGGTTGGCGGCGAACAGCATGTCCTTGCCGGCGCGCGCCGGAATCGGCTGGCCGAGCAGGTTGAGCCCGGGCATGCCTTCGGTCGGCGGATGGCGCAGCATCAGGCGGTCGCCGGGATGGACGACGACGATGTCGCCGAGATCGCGGTAGTCGACGCGCCCGGTTTCATCCACCCGCGGTGAGCGGTCGCGGGCATCCGGCAGCAGTTTTTCCAGCCGGCCATCCTCGCCATGCACCGGCGGCCGGCCGCGGGCGACGACGACGCCGCGAGCGGCATCGGCGCCGACGGCCATGCGGATGGCCTCGCGGTCGATGCCGTCGTCGATGCCGCGTGCCGCCAGCGCCTCGACGACGGCAGTTTCGGCGACGGGATTGCCGCCCTGCGCCGGCACGATGTCGAGCAGCGCGGAAAGATTGTCGGCGGCCAGGGTCAGCGTGAAGCTGGCGTCCACGCACTCGGCGAGGCGCAGCGCGGCCACCGGCGAACCGCTGTTGTACTGGCTGAGCAGGACGGTGGCTGCCGCCGGCAGATAGCGCAGCGCGCCGTAACCGAGTTCGTCGATGCGGGCGCGCAGCCACGCCTCGTCGATCGGGGCCGAAACGACTCCGGCGTCGAAGCCGGCGATCAAGGCACGCGCCTCCGGGTCGAAGCGGAGCTGCAAACCGGCGCCGCGAAGCTGTTCTTCTGCCATGTCACCCCTCCCCCGTGCGCTCGCCGCAACAGCGACCGCCTTGCCTGCCGGCGCAGCCGTGCGCCGGAACTGCCGCCGTGGTGCCCCCCCCGGCCCCGGCGGCGCTTATTCGATCAGGCTAAGGTAGCAGATAATAGCGACCCTCCGCCAGACCGGCGACATCGCCGGCAAGGAAATTGCCCATGCCAGACGCCCCTGACCGCCTGCCGCGCTTCGCCGCCGGCCTCGCCTTCCTCCTCGCTAGCGGCCTTGCCGTCGCGCTGCCGCAGCATGCGCCAGTCCCCGGCGGCGTCGCCGTACTCCGCCTGGAAAGCGCATCGGCTCCCGCGCCGGGCGTGCATTTCGCCGGCCGCCCGCAACCGGTGGTGCGCACCGGCGACGCCTGGTTCGCGCTGATCGGCATCCCGCTCGACGCCGAAAGCGGCAAGCACGAAGCGATGGTGACGCAGGCCGGCGTCGCCCGGCCAATGAGCTTCGCCATCCGGCCCAAACACTATCCAGCGCAACGCCTGCGCATCCCGGATCGGCGCATGGTCGAACCGCCGCCGGAGCTGGCCGCGCGCATCGCGGCGGAACAGCAGCGGCTGCAGGCACTGAAGACGCATTTTTCGCCGGCACCGGCGCCCGACGCCGACTTCATCTTGCCGGCCGACGGCCGCCTGTCCGGCCGCTTCGGCCTGCGCCGCATCCTCAACGGCCAGCCGCGCGCACCGCACGCTGGCCTCGACGTCGCCGTCGCCCGCGGCACGCCGGTACGCGCGGCGGCGCCCGGCACGGTGCTCGCCGTCGAAGATTTCTATTTCGCCGGCAAGACCGTTGTCGTCGACCATGGCCAGGGGCTCCTGACGCTCTATGCACACCTTGCCCACGCCGACGTCGTCGCCGGCCAGACGCTGCGACGCGGCGAAGCACTCGGGGCCAGCGGCGCCAGCGGTCGCGCCACCGGGCCGCACCGGCATTGGGGGGTGCTGCTCGGTGGCACCAGCGTCGACCCGGAACTTTTTCTCTTCGACGGCCGCTGACGCCGGGGAGGTGCGCGGAGATGCGGCGGCGGGCACAATAACGGCTGCGGCCGGTTGCGGCCGCGCCGATTCCCGTTCTGGAGATTGACCGATGATGCACCGCCTGCCGCCCCTGCTCCGGGGGCTCGCGCTCTCGCTCGCCGCACTGCCGATCCTGGCGACGGCCGGAGAGGTCGCCTGCCCCACCCTCGCCGACGTCGTCCAGATTGCCAACTGCCCGACCGAGGACGAACTGGTGTTCACCTTCAACGGCTATTGCAGCGACAACCGCCGCATCTACACGAAAGGGCCGGAGGTCTGCACCGACTACCAGCTCTATCGCAAGCTGAAGAACGTCGCCCTGTGGGAAACGAAGGACGGCGCCTTCCACGCCTATCTCTCGTGCGACCTGCCGCCGGAGGCGATCCGGCAGGCGAAGGTGACGCAGGTTTCGGTCAGCAAGGACGGCAAGATGACACGTATCGCCTGCACCTACGGCCCGGACATCGTCTTCGCCTACCGCAGCCACGAAACCTGCCGGACCGATGCGGCCGCCTGTTCGGCCGACCCGGCCAGCTGCAAGGCGACCTGCGAATAAGCCCGAGCCAGCCTCCGGCGACGGCGCCTGCGGGCGCCGTTCTTTCTTGTCCGCCCCGTCTCAGCGATGCCAGCCGTGGCGATGGTGATGGTGGCGGCGGTGATGGTGACGATGCTTGTCGTGGCCCCAGGCATGGCCGTACGGACGGACATGGACCGGATACGGGTAGTAGCGGTATTCGACGACGCGCGGCGGCGCGTGGAAGTGGCGATGACCGCCATGCACCGGGTAGTAGTGCGGGCCGTCGAGCGACTGGCCGACGGCCGCGCCAACGGCGCCGCCGACGCCGCTGCCGACGATGGCGCCGCTGCGGCCGCCAACCGAATCGCCGATGACGGCACCGGCGACGGCACCAACGCCACCGCCGATGGCCGTTCCGAAATCGAGGGCCTGGGCGCTGCCGGCGAAGAGGCCGAGCGCGAGCAGGAGGGCCGGGAGTGTGTGCGGTTTTTTCATTGCGGTGATCCTCGTTGCAGGGTACGTACAGCAACGATAGACCACGCCGAAACCCTTGTGGGACAACGGAAACAAAGCTTTACAACTTGTTCGCAAGGGTCACGGAGGCGGCGCCGGACGGCGACCGCCGCGGTTCAGAACGACTCGTCCTCGCGCAGGTAGCGCCACTGTCCGGTCGGCAGTTCGCCGAGGCGGACACGGCCGATGCGCACGCGCTTCAGGCCGACGACCTTGAGACCGACCAGCTCGCACATGCGGCGGATCTGCCGCTTGCGCCCCTCGCGCAGGATGAAGCGCAGCTGGTCGTCGTTCAGCCACTCGACCTTGGCCGGGCGCAGCTGCCGCCCGTCGAGTGACAGGCCGTGGTTGAGCAGGCGCAGGCCGTCGGGCAGCAAGTGACCTTCGACGCGCACCAGATATTCCTTTTCCACCGCCGAATCGTCGCCGATCAACTGGCGGGCGATGCGACCGTCCTGGGTCAGCACGAGCAGGCCGGAGGAGTCGATGTCGAGGCGGCCGGCGGGGGCCAGCCCCTTCAGGTGTGCCGGACGGAACGCCGTCGCCTGGTCGGCGCGCCATTGCGTGTCGCGGCCGATCAGCGACACCGCCGGCTGGAAACCGGGCTCGGGCTGGCCGGAAACGTAGCCCACCGGCTTGTTGAGCAGGAGGGTGACGCGCTCCTGCTGCTGCGCGCGCGCCTCCGGCGCCAGCGTGATGCGCGCGTCGGCCGGCGCGCGCGTGCCGAGTTCGGTGACGCGCTGGCCATCGACGAAAACCCAGCCGCGTTCGATGTAGGTATCGGCCTCGCGCCGCGAGCAGAGGCCGCGCTCGGCCATCAGCTTGGAGATGCGCACACCCTCGGGGGCGGCCGGTGCCTGCGGCGCCGGCCGGGCGGCGGCAGGACGCGGCTTT
>JANJTW010000231.1 GCA_024710925.1 Rhodocyclaceae bacterium
CGCTGCGCAACATCAGCCAGAAGTGGACGATGCCCATTCGGGATTGGAAAGCCGCGCTCACTCGCTTTACCATCCAGTTCGAGGAACGAATTCCTCAGATGTAATCAGAAACCCCGTTTACACAAAAATTCGGACAGGCCCGTTTTGCCGCGAAAGCGGTATCGATAAGCTACGCCCCCAGCAGCCGCCGCGCCAGCACCGACTGCATGTTGCGCCGGCCGTCCGCGATCAGGTAGATGATGACCCGATCGTCAACGACGCGGTAGATCACACGATAGGGCTTGAATGCTGTCTGACGGTATTCCTTGATGCCGAGCGTGACCAATTCTTTCGGGTAGTCGCCGCGCTCGGGAAACCGCGACAGGTTGGCCACGACTGCCATCAATTCGTCCAGCACATGGTTGGCATTGGCGAGGCAGTCGAATTCGGCGATGTAATCGTGAATGGCCTCCAGGTCCTGCTCGGCGCCTGCGGTGAGCAGAACCTGATACCTGGCGGGCTTGCCGGCCATCAGCCAGCCGTCCGCTTGGCGCGCAGCCGGGCAACGACATCCGCTGCCGGCTTGAGCTTGCCGGCCCCCACGTCCTGATTGCCCAGCGCCAGAATTTTCAGCAGGGCGAGGGTTTCCTGGGTTTCCTCATAGGTGGCCAAATCCTGCAGGACGGCCTTGGCTTCGCCGTTCTGGGTGATGACCAGCGGCTCGCGCTGCTCGGCCAGCCGGGTCAGGACTTCGGCGGCGTTGGCCTTGAGGTAGCTGATCGGTTTGACCTGGGATGAGTAGCGCATGACGGTGCTTCCTGTATTTGACGAGGACTGAATTTAGTCCTTTTGTAGTCTCGTAGCAAGAAGCGGGGGACTGGCGCCCCTGTCAGCATGCCCGGTCAGTGGAAGCCGGGCGGCTGTTGCCGGAGCGAATCCTGCGTGTGCTGTCGCGGCCTACCCGAAACGCCGTGCCGCCTCGACCGCCAGCCCGGCGCCGATGCTGCCGAAGAGGTCGCCCTCGACCGCCTGCGCCTTCGGCAGCAGCGCGGCGATGCGCCGACGCAGCAGCGGGATGCCGCTCGAACCACCGGTGAAGAACACCGTGTCGATGCCGTCGGCGGCGACGCCTGCGTCGCGCAGCAGGGCGGCGACGGTGGCCTCGACCTGCTCGACCAGCGCCGTCGTCGCCAGTTCGAATTCGGCGCGGGTCAGCGCGTGGCGCATGTCGGGGGCGAAGCGGTCGAGCGAGAGCACCGTGTTGTCGTGGGCGGAGAGGGCGATCTTGGCTTCCTCGACGCGATGCGCCAGCCAGTGGCCGGCGCGCTGTTCGATCAGGCGTAGCAGGCGGTCGAGCGGCTCCGGCTGCATCGCTTCGAGGCGCAGTTGCTGCTGTTCGGCCCAGACCTGCCGGCTGTAGGCGAAGTTGATGGTGTGCCAGGTGGCGAGGTTGAAGAAGATGCTGGCCGGCATCTCGCGGCCGTTCTTCAGCAGGCTGCGGTAGCCGAGCTGCGGCATGACGCTGGCGAGGCTCAACTGCCGGTCGAAGTCGGTGCCGCCGATGTGCACGCCGGCGTTGGCGAGCACGTCGGCGCGGCGGTCGGCGGCTTTTGCGCGCTCCGGGGAGAGGCGCAGCAGCGAGAAGTCGGAGGTGCCACCGCCGATGTCGGCGATCAGTACCAGTTCCTCGCGGTGGATGTCGCGCTCGTAGTGGAAGGCGGCGGCGATCGGCTCGTACTGGAAGGAGACTTCCCTGAAACCGACGGCGCGGGCGATCTCGGCCAGCGTCTGCTCGGCCTGGCGGTCGGCGGCCGCGTCGTCGTCGACGAAATGCACCGGCCGGCCGAACACCGCCTGTTCGAAGGGGCGGCCGCCCTCGGCCTCGGCACGCACCTTCAACGTGCCGATGAAGTGCGTCAGCAGTTCGCGGAAGACCACCGGCCGGCCCTGCACCTCGGTGCGGCCGTCGATCAGGCTGCTGCCGAGCAGGCTTTTCAGCGATCGCATCAGCCGCCCCTCGCAGCCCTCCAGGTACTCGCGCAGGCCGGCGCGGCCGAAGCTGACCGCATCTTCCTCGGCGTTGAAGAAGACCACCGAGGGCAAGGTCGGCTTGCCGTCTTCCAGCGGCAGCAGCGTCGGCGCGGCGGGGCGCAGCCAGCCGACGGTGGAGTTGGAGGTGCCGAAGTCGATGCCGCAGGCGCGGGCGGGGGAAGCGTGGGTCACGGGAGGCGAAAGCGGAGAATGCGGAAAAGGGCGCGCGATGCTACGCGCCCGGCACGGCGATGTCCAGCGCCGATTGCGTCGATGGCGCCGGTGCGGGAAAAAGAAAAAAGCCAGTCGCTGGGACTGGCTTTTCCGCCACCTGCCGGTGGCGCCAGCGGAGCGGCAGGGCCGCCCCGTGGCAGAGGGTGAAGCGCTCAGTGCGCACCCCAAGGGTACTTCTTCGCGATACGCAGCACGTATCGCTCAGTGCGCCGAGGCAGCGGCGGCGCCGAGGCCCGTCTGGGCGCGGATGTACTGCTCTTCGAAGGCTTCGGCTTCCTTCTTGGCCTGGGCGCTCTTGTCGGTGATCGACAGCAGCCAGGTGAAGAAGAAGGCGGCGCTCATCGAGAACAGGGCCGGGTGGTCGTACGGGAAGATGGCGGCCTTGTTGCCGAGCACCTTGACCCACACGGCCGGCGACAGGATGACCAGGCCGACGGCGGTGACGAGGCCGGCGATGCCGCCCCACAGCGCGCCGCGGGTGGTCAGGCCCTTCCAGTACATCGAGAGGATCAGCACCGGGAAGTTCACCGAGGCGGCGACGCCGAAGGTCAGCGCGACGAGGAAGGCGATGTTCTGGTCCTTGAACAGGATGCCGACGGCGATGGCGACGAGGCTGATGCCGACGGTGGCGATCTTCGACATGCGCATTTCGGCAACGGCATCGACCTGGCCCTTCTTGATGACGCGGGCGTAGATGTCGTGGGCGATCGCCGAAGCGCCGGCCAGCGCCAGGCCCGAGACGACGGCGAGGATGGTGGCGAAGGCAACGGCCGACAGGAAGCCGAGGAAGATGTCGCCGCCGACGGCCTTGGCCAGGTGCATCACCGCCATGTTGCCGCCGCCGATCAGCTTGCCGCCGACCTGGCCGCCCTCGAAGAACTGCGGGTTCTGGCCGACGATAACCACCGCCGAGATGCCGAGCACGGCCACGACGAGGAAGAAGAAGCCGATGAAGCCGGTGGCGTAGAACACCGACTTGCGTGCTTCCTTGGCGTTCGGCACGGTGAAGAAGCGCATCATGATGTGCGGCAGGCCGGCGGTGCCGAAGAGCAGGCCGAGCGACAGCGACACGGCCGAGACCGGGTCGGCGAGCAGCGAGCCCGGGCCCATGATCTTGGCGCCGTCCTTGTGCACGGAGACGGCGGTCGAGAACATCTTGTCGAACGAGAAGCCGAACTGCGAGAAGGCGAGCAGCATCAGCATCGTGCCGCCGCCGAGCAGCAGCACGGCCTTGATGATCTGCACCCAGGTGGTGGCGACCATGCCGCCGAAGGTGACGTAGACCATCATCAGCAGGCCGACGACGACCACCGCGTAGTTGTACTCCAGGCCGAACAGCAGCTGGATCAGCTGGCCGGCGCCGACCATCTGCACGATCAGGTAGAAGCAGACCACCGTCAGCGAGCCGAAGGCGGCGAAGGTGCGGATCTTGCCCTGGTCGAGGCGGTAGGAGGCGATGTCGGCGAAGGTGAACTTGCCGAGGTTGCGCAGGCGCTCAGCCATCAGGAAGAGGATGATCGGCCAGCCGACGAAGAAGCTGATGGTGTAGATGAAGCCGTCGAAACCCTTCATGTAGACCAGGCTGGAAAGGCCGAGCAGGGTGGCCGCCGACATGTAGTCGCCGGCGATCGCCAGACCGTTCTGGAAGCCGGTGATGCCGCCGCCGGCGGTGTAGAAGTCGGCCGTGGACTTGGTCTTGTTCGCCGCCCAGTAGGTGATGCCGAGCGTCGACAGCACGAAGACGAGGAACATGGCGATGGCCGAGACGTTGACCGGCTGCTTCTCGACGCCTTCCATGGCGCCGGGGGCAGCGACAGCCGTCGCGGCAAAGAGCGCCAGCGCAGCGGCGCCGGCAAATTTGGAGAAGCGGTTCATCGTGCGGCCTCCTTGAGCACGTCCTGGGTCAGTTCGTCGAATTCGCCGTTGGCGCGGCGGATGTAGATGCCGGTCAGCAGCCAGGAGCCGATGACGAGCAGCGCGCCGAGCGGCCAGGCGATGGTGATGACGCTGTCGCCCATGGTCTTGTGCAGCAGCGTCGGGTTGAAGGCGACGACCATCATGAAGCTGTAGTACGGCACGAGGACGAACAGCGAGAGCACGAGCGCGAAGCGCGTGCGGCGGGCAACGAGTTCGGCGAACTTCGGGTGCTGCCGGATCCGTTGCTGGACGGAGGGACTGCTCATGACTTCTCCTTCGTTATTGAAAGTTGAAATGGAAAGCGGGGGTTCAGATCGACTGCATTTCGGAGGACGGTACCGGCGGCGCCGGGCGGGCGGGGGCGAGCATCGTCGCTTCGCCCTCGATCACCGTCAGGTCGCCGACGCGGCAGACCGTTTCGAGCACGATGCGGCGGCGCTCGGCGGCGACCGACTTGACGGTGACGGTTGCCGTCACCGTGTCGCCGGGACGCACCGGCGCGCGGAAGGCCAGCGTCTGCCCGAGCTGGATGGCGCCAGGACCGGGCAGGCGATTGGCGAGCGTCGCCGAGATCAGGCTGGCCGACAGCATGCCGTGCGCGACGACGCCGCCGAAAGCCGTCTCCGCCGCCCATTCGCGGTCCAGGCAGGCCGGGTTGACGTCGCCCGAGATGCCGGAAAACAGGATGATGTCGGCTTCGGTGATGGTTTTCGAGAAACTCGCGCTCATGCCCGGCGCGAGTTCGTCGGCGGCGTAGCCGTCACGGATCTGCATGATTTATGTCTCGGGTTCCGGCGCGAGGCTCAGGCCAGGTTCATCTTCTTCGCCGCCTCGCGCAGCTCGCCGCGGAAGTCCGGGTGGGCGATGCCGATCAGCGCGGCGGCGCGCTGCTTGGCGCTCTTGCCGCGCAGCTGGGCGACGCCGTACTCGGTAACGACGTAGTTCACATCGTTCTTGCTGGTCGTCACGTGCGTGCCCGGCGTCAGCGTCGGCACGATGCGCGAGATGCTGTTTTCCTTGGCCGTCGAGGGCAGCACGATGAAGGCCTTGCCGCCGTTCGAGCGGTTCGCCGCGCGCACGAAATCGGCCTGGCCGCCGGTGCCGGAGTAGGGCTTGAAGCCGAGCGATTCGGAGCCGCACTGGCCGAGCAGGTCGACCTGCATCGTCGCGTTGATGGCGTGCAGGTTGTCGTTCTGGCCGGCAAGGAAGGGGTCGTTGGTGAAGTCGACCGGGTGCATTTCCAGCGCCGGGTTGCGGTGCATGAACTGGTAGAGCTTCTTCGAGCCGAGCGCGAAGGTCGCCAGCATCTTGCCGTGGTGGTAGTTCTTCTTGCGGTTGGTGACGACGCCGGCCTCGACCAGGGTCATGATGCCGTCGCCGACCATTTCGGTATGGATGCCGAGGTCGTGCTTGTCGGTGAGCTGCATGACCACGGCGTCGGGAATGCCGCCGTAGCCGATCTGCAGCGTGGCGCCGTTCGGGATCAGCTCGGCGACGTACTTGCCGATGGCTTCCTGCACCGGGCCGATCTTCGGCAGGCCGACTTCGAGCACCGGCTCGTCGCTCTCCACCAGCGCCGCCACCTGCGAGATGTGCACGTGGCAGTCGCCGTTGGCGAACGGCACGTTCGGGTTCACTTCGAGGACGATGGCGCGCGCCTTCTCGACGGCGGCCATCGTGTAGTCGGCGCCGAGCGACAGCGAGAAGTAGCCGTGCTCGTCCATCGGCGAGGCCATGCTGAAGACGACGTTGGCCGGGATCAGGTCGCGCTTGATCAGCGTCGGGATTTCCGAAAAGTAGTTCGGGATGAAGTCGATCCAGCCTTCCTGGCCGCCCGGGCGCGAGGCGCCGCCGTAGAAGTAGGCGGTGTGGCGGACGTGCTCGGCGGTCTCCGGGTCGAAGTAGGCGTATTTCCTGAGCGGCAGGATCTGCACCACTTCGACGCCACGGAAATCGCGCCGCTGCTCGGACAGCGCGGTGAGCAGCGCCGGCGGCTCGCCGACGCCGGTCGGGACGACGATGGTGTCGCCGTTCTTGACCTGGCGCACGGCGTCGGCCGCGCTCATTCGCTTTTGCTGGTACTGGGATTGGTAGGACATGTGCCGCGCTCCTTTGCTAGTCTCGATGCCGGACCGGGGAGCGTGCTGGCGAGCCGTCGCTCTGCGTGCGAACGGCCGCGACCGGCGCAGCGATTGCCTGCGCGGCAGCGGATGCCAGAGTGTCTCCTCGGCGTTACTTTCCCGTAGGGGGATGCTGTTCTGCTTTTTTGGTCCTGGTCTGCCAAGACGGCGCCTTGTCTTCGCCCCGGCGGAAGGCCTGGGTCCGCCGCTTGCGCCTCCCTGCACGGGGCGCCGCTGCGGATTCCGACATGGGCCGGAACGAGGCTGCTCTGGATTGGCATCCGGTTTTCGTTTGGCGGAAGAATGGCAGCAGACCCTTGCACAACTATTCGCGAAACGTAACGAATCGTTACAAGCTGTTGGCGCCCCGGCGCGCTGGCCTAAAATCACGCCATGATCGGATCCTGCACGAACGACGAGGAACTGGCCGCCGAGCGGCATCGCTACGAGATGCTGCAGGTCGGCCTCGACCTGCTCGACCAGGGGCTGACGGTGTTCGACGAAGACCTGCGGATGGTGGCGTGGAACGACACCTTCCTGCGCCTCCTGGGCTTCCCGCGCGAACTGGCCTTCGTCGGCGCCGACTTCGAGAGCTTCATCCGTTACAACGCCGAGCGCGGGGAATACGGCTCCGGCGACGTCGCCGCGCTGGTCGCCGAACGGGTGAACGCGGCGCGGCGCTTCAGCTCGCACGTCACCGAGCGCGTCCGCCCCGATGGCCGGATCCTGCTCGCCCGCGGCGAACCGCTGCCGCACAAGGGCTTCGTCACGCTGTACACGGACATCACCGAGCAGCGCTACATCGACAACCTGCTGCGCCACCAGAACACCGAGCTGGAAGAGCGGGTCCGCCGGCGCACCGCGCAGCTGGAGAACGCCAACGCCGTCCTGTCGCGGGTGAACGAAGAGAAGACACAGATCGCCGCGGCGCTGAAACGCAGCGATGAGCGCATCCGGCTGATCACCGACACCATCCCGGCGATGATCGGCTACTTCGACAAGGAGGAGGTCTTCCGCTACGCCAACCGTGGCTATGCCCAGTGGTTCGGCGTCGAGGTCGAGTCCTTCATCGGCCACACGATCTGTGCGGTGGTCGGCGAGACGGTCTACCACCGCGTCCGCGACAACGTGCGGCTGGCGCTGACCGGCCGCCAGGTGACCTACGAGTACATCATCGAACGCCAGGGGCGGACGATGACCGCGCGCAGCACGCTGGTGCCGGAGATCGGCGCCGACGGCGAGGTGCTCGGCTGCTTCGTCTTCGCCTACGACGTGACCGAGCAGAAGCAGATGCAGCTGGCGCTGGTGCAGGCGCAGAAGATGGACGCCATCGGCCAGCTCACCGGCGGCCTGGCGCACGACTTCAACAACCTGCTGACGGTGGTCATCGGCAATCTCGCCGCGCTGCAGGAGCGGCACGGCGGCGACCCGGAGATCCGCGAGTTCACCGAGCCGGCGCTGCAGTCGGCGCGGCGCGGCGTGCAGCTGATCCGCCGGCTGCAGACTTTCTCGCGGCAGCAGCCGCTGGAGCCGGTGGCGGTGGACATCGCCCGGCTGATCGTCGAGCTGACGACGCTGATCGAGCGTTCGCTGCCCGAGTCGATCGCCATTTCGGTGCTGCTCGCCGAGACGCCGATGCACTGCCTGGTCGATCCGGGGCAGCTGGAGAGCGCGCTGCTCAATTTCGCGCTGAACGCGCGCGACGCGATGCCGGACGGCGGGCGGCTGCGCATCGCCGCGGCGCCGCTGCGGCTTTCTCCGGAGCATGACGAGACCGCGGAATTCGGCGTGCCGGCCGGCGACTACATCCGCTTCGAGGTCGTCGACGACGGCTGCGGCATGGACGCGGCGACGCTGGCACGCGCTTTCGAGCCGTTCTTCACGACCAAGCAGCTCGGGCTGGGCAGCGGCCTCGGGCTGGCGATGACGCTGGGCTTCGCCCGCCAGTCCGGCGGCGGCATCCGCATCGCCAGTGCGCCGGGGCAGGGGACGACGGTGCAGCTGGTGCTGCCGCAGTGCCAGCCGGAAGCGCCGGCAGCGGCGCAGGAAGGCGAGGGCGCCGCCGGCCAGGCCGGCGAGCTGGTGCTGCTGGTCGAGGACGATCCGGCGGTGCGTCGCGTCGTCCGCCAGCAGCTGGTCGGTCTCGGCTATGTGGTGATCGAGGCCGACAACGGCGCGCAGGCGCTGCAGCTGGCCGATGCTGTGCCGGACATCGCACTGGTGCTGACCGACATGGTGATGCCCGGCGGCATCAACGGCCGCCAGCTGATCGAGCTGGTGCGGCAGCGCCGCCCGGGCGTCGGCGTCGTGCTGATGAGCGGCTATGCCGAGGGGCTGGGCAACCGCGAGGAAGGTTCGCTGCTGCTGCTCGACAAGCCGTTTTCGACGCGCGAGCTGGCCGATGCCTTGCAGCGGGCAGCGAAGGACGAGGGATGAGCGCCGGGCAAGGCCGCCTGCGGGAAGGGCGCGTGCTGGTCGCCCTCCACGGGGAAGGGCGCGGGAGGAGTGAGTCATGAAGAATGCGAGCGAAATGCCGGAAGCGACGAAACTGATCGCGCTGGTCGAGGATGACCCGGAGGTCGCGCGCATCATCGAGAAGACGCTGGCCGACTTTTCGTTCGCCACCGTCTGGTGCCGTAGCGGCGGCGAGATGCTGCGGCGCTTGCCGAAGATCCTGCCGGACCTGTGCATCATCGACCTCGGCCTGCCCGACATGGACGGGCTGGAACTGATGCGCCGGCTGCGCGAGCTGTCACCGTGCGGCATCCTGATCCTGACCGGCCGCGGCGACGTCAGCGACCGCGTGATGGGCCTCGAACTCGGCGCCGACGACTACGTGCTGAAACCCTTCGAGCCGCGCGAACTGGTCGCCCGCGTGCGCAGCGTACTGCGCCGGCGCGAGGCGGCGCCCGGCCCGGCGGGCGGCGGGCAGGCCAGCGTCGCCGAGTTCGCCGGCTGGCGCTTCAACCTCGGCAACAACACGCTGGTTTCCCCGACCGGGGTCGAGGAACTGCTCAGCACCTCGGAGGCGGAACTGCTCAAGGTTTTCGTCGGCAGCCCGAACCGCATCCTGCAGCGCGAGCAGCTGATGGGCCAGCGCGACCTGTCGCCGACCGACCGCACCATCGACGTGCGCATCTCGCGGCTGCGCCGCAAGCTGGAACCGGACCCGCAGAACCCGGTGCTGATCAAGACGGTGTATGGCGCCGGCTACCTGTTCCTGGCGACGGTGAGCTGGAGCGGCGGCTAGGGGAATCGGGGAAGGAACCCCGCCTCCGGGCGGAGGCGGGGGAACTGCGGCTTACTCGTGCTTGAAGGCGGCGGCGCGCTTGTCGACGAAGGCGGCCATGCCTTCCTTCTGGTCGGCGAGCGCGAAGGCGGAATGGAACTCGCGGCGCTCGAAGAGCAGGCCCTCGTTGAGGCTGCCCTCGAAGGCGCGGTTCACGCATTCCTTGATCATCATCACCACCGGCAGCGAGAACGCGGCGATGGTGGCGGCCGCTGCCAGGGTCTCTTCCAGCAGCTTGTCGGCCGGCACGACGCGGGCGACGAGACCCGAGCGTTCGGCTTCCTCGGCGCCGATCATGCGCGAGGTGAGGCACATGTCCATCGCCTTCGCCTTGCCGATGGCGCGCGGCAGGCGCTGCGTGCCGCCGGCGCCGGGCAGGATGCCGAGCTTGATCTCGGGCTGGCCGAACTTGGCGGTGTCGGCGGCGAAGATCATGTCGCACATCATCGCCAGCTCGCAGCCGCCGCCGAGCGCGAAACCCGCCACCGCAGCGATCACCGGCTTGCGGCAGGTCTTCACCTTCTCCCAGTTGCGCGTGATGTAGTCGCCCTTGTAGGCGTCCATGTAGCTGAAGTCCTTCATCATCGTGATATCGGCGCCGGCGGCGAAGGCCTTCTCGGAGCCGGTGATGACGATGCAGCCGATGCCGTCGTCGGCCTCGAAGTCGGCCAGCACCGCGCCGACCTCGTCCATCAGACCGTCGCACAGCGCGTTCAGCTGCTTCGGCCGGTTCAGCGTGATGACGCCGACGCGATCCTTCTTCTCGGCGAGGATGTAGGTGTATTCCATGTGATCGACCTCCGTTCAGTAGGCGAAGAAACCGCGGCCGGTCTTGCGGCCGAGGTAGCCGGCCTCGACCATCTCGACGAGCAGCGGGGCGGGGCGGTATTTCGGGTCCTTGAACCCCTCGAACAGCACCTGCATCACCGCCAGCTGCACGTCGAGGCCGATCAGGTCGGCAAGCGCCAGCGGGCCGATCGGGTGGTTGGCGCCGAGCTTCATCGCTTCGTCGATCTCGGCGGCGGTGGCCAGGCCTTCGCCCAACGCGAAGATGGCTTCGTTGATCATCGGGCAGAGCAGGCGGTTCACGACGAAGCCCGGGCTGTTCTTCACCTGCACCGGCGTCTTGCCGACGGCGCGCGACAGTTCCTCGGCCAGCGCGTAGGTGGCGTCCGAGGTCTGCAGGCCGCGGATCAGCTCGACCAGTGCCATCATCGGCACCGGGTTGAAGAAGTGCATGCCGATCACCTTGTCGGCGCGCTTCGTCGAGGCGGCGAGCTTGGTGATCGAGATCGACGAGGTGTTCGAGGCGAGCACGGTGTTCGCACCGGCCAGCGCGTCGAGCTGGGCGAAGATCTTCAGCTTGAGGTCGAGGTTCTCGGTGGCGGCCTCGATGATCAGGTCGCAGTCGGCCAGCGCCTTCCTGTCGGTGGTGGTGGTGATGCGCGCCAGTGCCGCATCCTTGTCGGCGGCGGTCATCTTTTCCTTCTTGATCAGCCGGTCGAGGCTGCCGGCGATGGTGGCGACGCCCCGCTGCACCTGCGCTTCGCCGATGTCGCTCATGACCACGTCGATGCCGGCGACGGCGAAAGCCTGGGCGATGCCGTTGCCCATCGTGCCGGCGCCGACGACGCCGATTTTCCGCTTCTGCATGTGTTCTGCCTTTCTTTGCTGTTCGTTGATCGAGAGGACCGGGCTGCACTTCCCTGTCCATACGCTTACGTATGGTAGAGGCTCCGGCGAAAAAAAACCAGCCCGTTTAAAACAGCGGACGTGTTCACTTCTTGATCCAGTTGGATTGACAGCGGAGAGCGCTCGCGTACAGTCGCGCCCCATGTTTTCCCATGCCATCACCCGTCTTCCCGGCCTGCGCCGCGCGGTCGTTCCGCGCTCGGCGCCGGGCTGGCTGCGCTTCGGCGTCACGGCGCTGCCGAAGACCGCGCCGCCGCGTCCTGCCTGCTGATTCCATTCGTTTTTCTGCCGTGCCACGGGTGCGGCAGTGTCATCTTTTCCGACAGGAACCGATCATGTCCGCAACCCCTATCGCCTTTGCTCCCGCCGGCCAGTCGCGCGTCGCCCCCGGCATTGCTCAAATCTCCGATCCCGATCCGATTGTCGGCGACCGCGTCGAGCTGCAGCTCTTGACGACGCTCAAGTGCAACCTGAAATGCACCTACTGCTCGCTCGGCGTCGGCGAGGTGCTCGGCTCGCAGAACGAGCTCGAATACGACATCGACCAGCTCGCCGCCTTCGTCGACAAGCACCTCGCCGGCAAGGAGGTCTACGTCACCTTCTACGGCGGCGAGCCGACGCTGAACCGGAAGATGATGGAGGCGGTGATGCAGCGCTTCCCGCAGTTCCGCTTCCAGCTGCAGACCAACGGCACGCTGCTCGACGACCTGCCGGACTGGATGCTGGCGCGGCTCTCGAACGTGCTCGTCTCGATCGACGGCGGCGAGCAGACCACCGACGGCTATCGCGGCAAGGGCATCTACCGGCAGGTGATCCGCAACATCGGGCTGGTCCGCGACAAGATCGGCGGCACCGTCACCGCGCGCGTCACCTGGGGCAACCCGGACACCAGCTTCGAGGAGCTCGATGAGCTGGCGACCAGCGCGGCATTCGACTATCTCTACTGGCAGTTCGTCGCCGACGAGATGTACGCCGGCGATTCGGTGGACAAGCGCAAGGCGGTGCTGGTGCAGCTGATCGACCGCTTCTTCGCCAGCAGCGATACGCTCTACCCGGTGGTGCCGCTGATGGGCATCGTGCGCAACAAGGTGCTGCCGAACCGCGGCCGCGAGCTGTACGCCGGGCTGACGCAGTGCCGGGTGTCGACGCACCTGATCAACGTCATGCCGAACGGCCAGATCTATCCGTGCCCGGACATGATGTACGCACACCACATGCAGATGGGCGAGATCCAGGGCAACTGGCTGAAGAAGAGCCCGCTGCAGCCGACGCCGGAAATGCCCTGCCAGAGCTGCGAAGCCTTCTCCTGGTGCCGCGGCAACTGCATGAAGAACCTCTACCTCGGCTACGTGAAGAACGACCTGCGCTACCGTGGCAGCGTCGTCGAGCCGATCTGCGATCTCCTGCGTTTCATCGGCCGCGAAGTCGACCGGCACGATCCGCAGGCCTGGTTCGCCAGGCTGCCGGTGCCGGTCAGGCAGCGTCTGGTCTCGGCGGAGATCTACGACTACGTGGAAATCATGCCCTGACCCCGGCCGCCGGGCGCGGCGTCAATCGTCGCGCCGGGCGGAGAACGAGGGCAGGGTGAGGTGGAAGCGGATCGCCGCCATGCGCAGCGCGAGGATGAAGGCCATCGTCGCGCCGCTCGCCCAGACCTCGGGCACGCCGGCCAGTTGCAGGCCGATCAGCAACAGCGCACCGAGCCAGGCGGCGGTGGCGTACAGCTCGCCGGCGCGCATCACCAGCGGTACCTCGTTGCACAGCACGTCGCGCACGACGCCGCCGAAGACGCCGGTGATGACGCCCATCAGCGACGCAGCCAGCCAGGGCGTGTGCCAGTGCAGCGCCGCCTGCGTGCCAATCACCGTGAACAGCGCCAGGCCGATGGCGTCGGGAAAGAGGAACCAGCGCGGCGAAACCGTACGGTGGCGGATCAGGAAGAAGCTGCCGATGCCGACGGCGACGGCGGTGACCAGATAGGTCTGGTCGGCGACCCAGAAGACGTTGCGGTCGAGCAGCAGGTCGCGCACGGTGCCGCCGCCCAGTGCGGTGGCGACGGCGATGAAGGTGGCGCCGATGACGTCGACTTCCTTGCGCTCGGCCTCCAGCACGCCGGTCAGCGCGTTGACCGCCACCGCCGCCATGCCGACCCAGTAGATGAAATCGACCATCGTCGGTCGCGGCGTCGCCTTAGCGCGCCTTTTCCTTGAGCAGCCGGCCCTGCTCGCGCTGCCAGTCCTTGTCCTGCTCGCTGGCGCGCTTGTGGCTGCGGCCGGCGCTACGCGCCTTAACATCGCTTCGCGAGTTGGCCTGCGCCGCAAACGCCTTGCTCATCGCTGCCTGTCCTTCATCACGCGCTCCTTTTCCCGCTTCCAGTCGCGTTCCTGCTCGCTGGCGCGTTTGTCATGCAGCTTCTTGCCCTTGGCTAGGCCGATCTGCGCCTTCACGCGGCCGCGCGTGTAGTGCAGGTCGACCGGCACCAGCGTGTAGCCGGCGCGCTCGACCTTGCCGATCAGCTTGGCGATCTCGCGCTCGTGCAGCAGCAGCTTGCGCGTGCGCGTCGGGTCCGGATGCACGTGCGTCGAGGCTTCGGAAAGCGGCGTGATGTGCATGCCGAGCAGCCAGATCTCGCCGTCCTTGACGACGACGTAGGCTTCCTTGATCTGCACGCGGCCGGCACGGATGGCTTTCACTTCCCAGCCTTCGAGGGCGATGCCGGCCTCGTAC
Organism: Rhodocyclaceae bacterium; assembly: GCA_024710925.1. Taxonomy (GTDB): domain Bacteria; phylum Pseudomonadota; class Gammaproteobacteria; order Burkholderiales; family Rhodocyclaceae; genus Proximibacter. Next base: position 13,990 of record JANJTW010000231.1, read on the forward strand.
TGCTCCTCGACGAAGTAGTCGTGGAAGGCCTTCTTGTTGTTGGTGATGCTCATGGGGCCGCGGCGTCCGCTCTAATGCGCTAAAATGCGCCATTCTACAGGATTCACGGGGGTTGACGGGCGATGGCCCTGGTCGAGAAATCGGTGCTGATCGAGCACTCCGCACAACAGATGTTCGACCTCGTCGACCGCGTCGAGGACTACCCGCAGTTCCTCCCCTGGTGCAACCGCACCGAACTGAAATTCCGCGACGCGACGAAGACGGCGGCGACGCTGTTCATCAATTACCACAGCGTCAAGTCGCATTTCACCACCGAGAACGAGAAGGACGCGCACGCGTCGCCGCTGCTGATGACGATCCGCCTCGTCGATGGCCCCTTCCGCCGGCTGGAGGGCGTCTGGCGCTTCAGGCCGCTGGCCGAGAACGCCTGCAAGATCGAGTTCGAGCTGGCCTACGAGTTTTCCAGCCGGCTGTTCGAGAAGGTGATCGGGCCGGTATTCAGCAACATCGCCAATACCTTCGTCGACGCCTTCGTCAAGCGCGCGGCGCAGGTCTATGGAGCCAAGGGATGAAGATCGAGGTCGTCTACGCGCTGCCGCACAAGACGGAACTGGTGAAGCTGGACCTGCCGGAGGGCAGCACCGTACTACAGGCGGTCGAGGCCTCGGGGCTGCTGGTCAAGTATCCCGACATCGACGTCAGGAAGAACAAGTTCGGCGTCTACGCCAAGCTCGCCAAGGCCGATGCGGTGCTGCGCGAGCGCGACCGCATCGAGATCTACCGGCCGCTGATCGCCGACCCGAAGGAAGTGCGCAAGCAGCGCGCGGCCGAGGGCAAGGTGATGAAGAAGGGGGCCGGCGACGAGGCCGGCACCGAGTAGCGCGGCGATTTATTTGCTGCAGGCTTCGGACAGGTACTTGCGGGTACGCGCGATTTCGGCGGTACGCTGGTCGTCCTCGACAAAGACGCGCTCGCCCTGGGCATCGCGGGTGGCCAGCCGCTCGCCCGATTCGAGCAGTTGCAACTGGCGCCGGGCGCGTTCGCAGTCCTCGTCGCGGGCCGCCTTGTCGGCGGCCTTTTTCTGGGCCTTGTCGGCGGCCTCCCGCTGCTCCTGCTGGCGCTTCTTGAAATCGAGGTCGCGGTCGGCCAGCGATTTCTGCGGTGGCGCGCCGGTTGCCGGCGCATTGTCCGCCTCGCCGCCGGCGGCCGGCGATACGCGGGCCGGCGCCGCACCCGGCGGCGGCCGGTCGGAAATCACGGTCCTGCCCGAAGCGTCCTTGTACTGATAGATCTGGGCCTGCGCCGGCGCGGCGGCGAGGAGGGCGGCGATCAGCGCGGCATGCAGCGGACGGAGAGGTCTCATGGCTATCCAGCGGTAACGAGGCTTGCGGTATAATACGTTTTTGTAACCCCGGAACAAAGGCCATGCGTGTAATCCAAAAGGCGTTGACGTTCGACGACGTCCTTCTCGTACCCGCCCACTCTGCCATCCTCCCGCGCGACGTCAGCCTGAAAACCCGCCTGACGCGCAACATCACCCTGAACCTGCCGCTGGTGTCCGCCGCCATGGATACCGTCACCGAAGCCCGGCTGGCCATCGCGCTGGCGCAGGAGGGCGGCATCGGCATCGTGCACAAGAACCTGAAGCCGAAGGCGCAGGC
>JANJTW010000016.1 GCA_024710925.1 Rhodocyclaceae bacterium
CAACGGCAGCAACGAAGTGGTCTTCGCGGTGATCGCGGCGACGCTGTCGCTGGTCTCGATCTTCGCGCCGGTGATCTTCATGAGCGGCATCATCGGCCAGTTCTTCCGCTCCTTCGCCGTCGTCGTCACCTTCGGCGTGCTGGTCTCGCTGTTCGTCTCGCTGACGCTGACGCCGATGCTCTGCGCGCGCTACCTGCGCGTCACCGAGAAGGGACAGCACCACGGCGCCGTCTACCGGCGCATCGAGGATTTCTTCAACGCGATGGAGGCCGCCTACCGGCGCATCCTCGACTGGGCGCTGCGCCATCGCTGGACGGTGGTGGCGCTGACGGTGCTCACCGTCGCCGCCTCGGTCCCGTTCTTCGCCGGCATCGGCAAGGCCTTCGCGCCGGAGCAGGACGAGGGACGCTTCCTCGTCCGCCTGCGCACGCCGCTCGGCTCGTCGATCGACTACACCGACGCGCGGCTGCGCATGGTCGAGGACGTGCTGCGCGGGCACAAGGAGATCGTCACCGAGTTCGCGCTGATCGGCCTCGGCTCGGCCGGCCAGGTCAATCAGGGCACGGTCGTCGTGCGCATGCTGCCGAAGACCGAGCGCCAGGCCAGCCAGCAGGAGGTGCTGAAGCGCCTGCGCGACCAGCTCGCCGACATCCCCGGCGCGAAGGTGTTCGCCGCGCCCTACCCGATGGTCGGCGGCCAGCGCGGCGAGCCGCTGCAGTTCGTGCTGGTCGGCGAGAACCTGCAGGAAGTCGGCCGGCTGACGCGCGAGATGCAGGACAAGCTGGCGCAGGAGCCGGGCCTCGGCCGCGTCGACACCGACCTGCAGCTCGACCTGCCGCAGCTCGTCTTCCAGCCCGACCGCCTGCGTATCGCCGCCGCCCACCTGAACACGCAGGACGTGGCGCTGGCGATCAACATGCTCACCGGCGGCGTCGACCTCGCCAAGTACAACGACGAACCGGGCGACGGCCAGCGCTACGACATCCGGGTGAAGGCGCGCGAGGGCGAATTCACGCAGCCGGCCGACCTCGCCAAGATCTGGCTGCGCGCCAAGGACGGCAAGCTGGTCCGCCTCGATTCGGTGGCCACGTTCAAGGAAACGCTCGGCCCGGCGGTGATCGGCCGTTTCGACCTGCAGTACGCGGCGAGCTTCTTCGCCTCGCCGACGATGCCGCTCGGCGCCGCCGTCGACCGGGTGAAGCAGATCGCCGCCGAGACGCTGCCGCCGGGCTACGACGTCAAGTTCGTCGGCCAGGCCGAGGAATTCGCCAAGACCATGGGCTACATGGTCTTCGCCTTCACGCTGGCGATGCTGCTGCTGTACATGGTGCTGGCCAGCCAGTTCAACTCCTTCGTGCAGCCGTTCATCGTCATGCTGGCGCAGCCGCTGGCCATCGTCGGCGGCGTCTTCGCGCTTTGGGTCTTCGGCCAGACGCTGAACATCTACTCGATGATCGGCCTGGTGCTGCTGATCGGCCTCGTCGCCAAGAACTCGATCCTGCTCGTCGACCTGACCAACCAGCGCCGCGACGGCGGCATGGCCATCGACGCCGCGCTGGCCAACGCCTGCCCGATCCGCATGCGGCCGGTGCTGATGACCTCGGCCACCGTCATCCTCGCCCTCTTCCCCGCCGCGCTCGGCCTCGGCGCCGGCTCCGAGACCAACCAGCCGCTGGCCATCGCCGTCATCGGCGGCATGATCTCGTCGACGCTCCTGACGCTGGTCGTCGTGCCGGCGGTCTACTCGCTGCTCGAAGGCTGGCTGGCGCGCCGGCACGGGGTCGCCTGAGCCTGCCCCGGGGGCTGATCGCCGGGCGAAAAAGCCGATGGCCTGCCCCGCGACAGAATGCCGCAGCCCGCCGCAGGCCCGCCCCCGCAGCGTAAAATCCGGCCCATGATCCCGCCCGCCGCCAGCCTGCTGCCCCGCCTCGTCGCCCTGCGTCGGATCACGGTGCTGGCGCAGGCGACGGTCCTGCTGCTCGCCGTCGGCTGGCTGCAGATGCCGCTGCCGGTGGCGCCGATGATCGGCACCACCGTCGCGCTGGCGCTGTTCAACCTGTTCACGCAATGGCGACTGCAGCGCGCGCGCCCGGTCGGCGACGACGAAATCTTCGCCCAGCTGCTCGTCGATGTCGCCGTCCTCGGCCTCCTCCTCTACTACGCCGGCGGCTCGTCCAACCCCTTCGTCTCGCTCTTCCTGGTGCCGCTGACCGTCGCCGCCACCGCGCTGCCGGCGCGGCACGCCTGGTCGATGGCCGGCGCGACGACCCTCGTCTACACCCTGCTGATGTTCTGGAACCAGCCGCTGCCAGCACCGCACGGGCAGATGGCCGAACTCGACGTGCTGCTCGCCCGCGCCTCCGGCATCGCGCCGGAGCACGCCGGCCACGCCAGCGGCTTCGCGTTGCACGTGCTCGGCATGTGGCTCAACTTCGTCGTCAGCGCCGGCGTCGTCGCCTTCTTCCTGACGCGCATGGCGGCGGCGCTGCGCCAGCGCGAACAGGAGCTCGCCGCGGCACGCGAGGCGGCACTGAAGAACGAGCAGATCCTCGCCCTCGGCACGCTCGCCGCCGGCGCCGCGCACAAGCTCGGCACGCCGCTGTCGACGATGGCCGTCGTGCTGCGCGAGGCGGAACTGGCGCACGCCGGCGACGCCGAGCTCGGCGACGACCTGCGCCTGCTGCGCGCGCAGGTCGACGAATGCAAGAAAATCCTGTCGCAGACGCTGGCCTCGGCCGGCCAGGCGCGCGACGACGCCTCGCGGCAGCTGGCGCTCGACGCCTACCTCGAACGCCTGCTCGAAGAGTGGCAGCTGATCCGCCCGCGCGCGACGATCGCCGCCAGCCTCGACGGTCCGCAACCGGCGCCGCAGGTCGGTACCGACCGCACGCTGGAGCAGGCGCTGCTCAACCTGCTCGACAACGCTGCCGACGCTTCGCCGGACGGGCTCGAACTGCACGCGCACTGGAACGAGCGGGAACTGCGCATCGACATCCTCGACCGCGGCCCGGGCATCGACGCCAATGTCGCCGCGCGCATCGGCGAGCCGTTCTTCAGCACCAAGACGGCCGGCGACGGCGCCAGCGGCGGCCTCGGCATCGGCTTCTTCCTGACCAACGCGACGCTGGAGCGCTTCGGCGGCCGCGTCGAACTCACCTCCCGCGAGGCCGGCGGCACGCGCACCCGCGTCACGCTGCCGCTCGCCCGACTGCAACAGGCGCCGACATGAACGACCTCGCCGAACAGGATCGCCCCTCACTGCTCCTCGTCGACGACGACGAGGCCTTCCGCCGCGTGCTCGCGCGCGCCCTCGAACGCCGCGGCTACGCGGTAACGACCGCCGCCGACGTCGCCGAGGCGCTCGCCCGGGCGCAGGCGCAATCGCCGGAATACGCCGTCGTCGACCTGAAGATGCCCGGCGAATCCGGGCTGGTGCTGATCGAGAAGCTGATCGGGCTCGACCCGAACACGCGCATCGTCATGCTCACCGGCTACGCCAGCATCGCCACCGCGGTCGAGGCGATCAAGCTCGGCGCCACCCACTACCTGGCCAAGCCGGTCGACGCCGACCAGGTGGTCGCGGCGCTGAACAAGACCGAGGGCGACTCCTCGCTCGGCGTCGCCGACTCGCCGCTGTCGGTCGACCGGCTGGAGTGGGAACACATCCAGCGCGTACTCGCCGAGCACGACGGCAACATCTCGGCCACCGCGCGCGCGCTGAAGATGCACCGGCGCACGCTGCAGCGCAAACTCGGCAAGAAGCCGGTGAAGGAATGAGCGCAACCAAGGAACCTCTCGAACGCCTGCGTCTCGACAAGTGGCTGTGGGCGGCGCGCTTCTTCAAGACGCGCGGACTCGCCGCCGACGCCATCGACGGCGGCAAGGTCAAGCTGAACGGCCATGCGGCGAAGCCGGCGAAGGAGGTGAAGGCCGGCGACACGCTTGACCTCACCATTGGCGAAACACACTGGACGGTCGTCGTCCGCGCCCTCAACGAATACCGGCGGCCGGCGCCGGAAGCGCAGCTGCTCTACGAGGAAACCGCCGACAGCCGCGAACGGCGCAACCGCGCGGCGGAGGCCCGGACGCTGGCACCGCCCCCCGGTGCCGACCTCAAGGGCCGGCCGACCAAGCGCGACCGGCGCAAGATCCAGCGATTTTTCGGCTAGCGGGAACTGCGAAAAGCGGCGCCGGTCAGCCTACAATCCGGCTGATCGAAAAAAACAGGCGCCCCCATGTTCCGCACCCTCAACACCCCGCACCTCTGGTTCATCACCCTCGCCGCCGCCGGCATCATGATGGTGACGATGGGCGCCCGCCAGTCGCTCGGCCTCTTCGTCTCGCCGCTCAATACGACGACCGGCCTCGGCGTCGCCGCGATCAGCTTCGCGCTCGCCGTCGGCCAGTTCACCTGGGGCGCCATCCAGCCGGTCGCCGGCGCCTTCGCCGACCGCTACGGCGCGGGCAAGGTACTCATGTGCGGCATCCTGATCCTCGCCGCCGGCAGCGCGCTGACGCCGTTCATGGGCAGCACCTTCGGCCTCGTCGTCAGCCTCGGCCTGCTCTCGGCGATGGGCTCCGGCATCGGCAGCTTCTCGGTGCTGATGGGCGCCACCGCGCAGCGCCTGCCGCCCGAGGCGCGCGGCGCCGCGTCCGGCGTCGTCAATGCCGGCGGCTCCTTCGGCCAGTTCATCTTCGCGCCGATCCTGCAGAAGCTGATCCAGACCTTCGGCTGGATGGGCGCAATGTGGTCGCTGGCCATCGTCGCGCTGGCCGCGCTGCCGCTGGTCAAGGTGGTCGCGCCGAAGGGCACGAAGCCGGCGTCGGTGCCGGGCGAGGCCGGTCTGTGGACCACCGTCTGCGGCGCCATGGGCGACCGCAGCTACCTGCTCTTGCACGCCGGCTTCTTCACCTGCGGCTTCCACATCGCCTTCCTCGTCACGCACATGCCCGGCGAGGTCGACCTGTGCGGACTGCCGCCGGCGGTGGCCAGCTGGACGCTGGCGATCATCGGCCTGACCAACATCGCCGGCAGCCTCTACGCCGGCCACGCCATCAGCCAGCACCGCAGCAAGATGGTGCTGTTCTGGATGTACGCCTCGCGCGCACTGCTGGTCATCGCCTATCTGGCAGCGCCGAAGACCGAATGGACCTTCTACCTCTTTGCCGCCGGGCTGGGCTTCACCTGGCTGGCGACGGTGCCGCCGACCGCCTCGCTGGTCGGCAAGCTGTTCGGCGTGCGCTACCTCGGCACGCTGTTCGGCCTGACGCTCCTTTCGCACCAGATCGGCGGCTTCCTCGGCGCCTGGCTCGGCGGCCTCGCCCTCGTCGAGTTCGGCGACTACAGCTGGATGTGGTACGCCGACATCGCGCTCGCCGCGCTCGCCGCCGTCGCCAACCTGCCGATCCGCGAAACGCCGGTGGCGAAAGCGCAGCCGGCCTGAACCCGACCACCGACGGAGTCGCAATGAAACCCGCACAACACCCCACCGCGCTGCGCGTGCAGGCGCTGCTTCACGAACAGGGCCTCGACGTCCGCGTCGTCGAGTTCGAACAGCCGACGCGCACCAGCGCCGAAGCCGCCGCCGCCATCGGCTGCACGGTCGCCGAGATCGCCAAGTCGGTCGTCTTCCGCGGCAAGGAGAGCGGACAGGCAGTGGTCGTCGTCGCCAGCGGCGACAACCGAGTCTGCGAAAGGAAGGTCGCCGCGCTGGTCGGCGAAAAGCTCGGCCGCGCCGACGCCGACTTCGTGCGCACCGCGACCGGTTACGTCATTGGTGGCGTCTCGCCGCTCGGCCACGCACAGCCGGTGAAGCTGGTGCTGGACGAGGACCTGCGGCGCTTCTCTACGGTATGGGCGGCGGCGGGAACGCCGTTCTCGGTGTTTCCGCTCGCACCGGAGCAGTTGGTGCAAATCACGGCGGCGGCGTGGGGGTCGGTCAGGCAGGAATAGAAGCTGGGGGCAGCTACCGACCCAAAACGGTAGTTACTCCATTAAGGATTCAGACATTCAGCGTGGCGCCAACTTGACTAAGTGGCTTAGATTTCATTTGCGAGGGAGAACCTTCAGTTGTGCCTTGTCATGCTGCGTTATGTCTTCGAGCGTGCTGAACAACTCAGGCTCGATGGATATGAGGCCATCAACCACTCTGTGACAGTGAATAGGAGCCTTTCGACCGTGCTGCTCAATGTAGGAATGTGCAACGCGATGTGCTTGCATGACATGCGCCTGAAGCTGTTTTGTTGCCCCCTTCTCAGCAACCGCGCGAATCACAACGACTAGGTCAATGTCCTCCAGATAGATCACGTCTCGATATTCGATCACCTTTCCGGTCGGCACGCTGACTTTGCTGAATATTTTGTCCAGCTGTTCGGCAATCGGCCGCTTGAGGGATCTATCGTAGATCTCATCGAATATCTTTTTGGCAAAGCAGCTGCCTATGAAGCCGATGACAATGCCGAAAAATTCTAGGCCTCCGAGAGCTGTAGGTCGGCGATTCTGATAGAGCGCTGGAATACTCTCGAAGTAGCTCGGGGCATACTGCCAGCTCTCTTCGTCAAAGAAGGGCTCCATGACTTCACCCTGTGCATCGGCACCAGCCCGTAGAAAGTGCGAGGAACCTCCGAGGCCAAGGCAGTAGCAGGGGCGGTTCAACATAAGCGGCTCCGCTGAAAAAGGGTTAACAATCTGTCTTGGTCGGTGTGGGCACGTTTGAAACCTCAACACTAAAGAGTAATTGGGAAATGTCGGGTAACGAAACGGCTTCATTGCTCATTCCAACTGACTCTCGTATGCAGATACAGAGACGAGTGAACGACAAAATTTCTGACTCGGTTTGAAGTGTCCCACCTGCTCTGATGAACTTGGCAAGTTCTCTAATCACGGCCGAGTGGCCGTATACGCATATCCTTGCCTTTGCGTCAGCCAAGATCGCCAGTTCAGAATCGACGCGTGCTCTATTGCCTGCTCTTTGAGCAACCGCAATTGCAGATGCTGAGTTCAAAAAATCAGCGTATGCCTTGTTTTGTAATTCGGCCAGCTTGCTATTTTGGCTGTTCTTCTTTGTGAAATGAGCCTGCAGCCATGCGCCAAACCCGACGCCGAGCAAACCGACTAATGGTGCGATAACAACCGAGGCTGTGTTCATCACGATTCGAGCGCTTTAAGAATTTCGATATCCGTATAACAACTCCAGCATGCACACGCCGTGACGCAGCCTCGGCAGCCTGCTATTGGGCGAAATCCTTAGCCGCCCCTTCTGGCCGACTGCAGCCCTATCTCGGCAACGCAAAAAACAACGCCACCGGCACGAACACCAGCGACGCAACGTTGCCGATCATCACGATCGACGCGACGCGCTCCGGTTCCTGCTTGTACATCTCGGCGAAGATGTAGTTCAGCACTGCCGGCGGCAGCGCGCCGAAGATCAGCAGCATGCCGGCCTGCATGCCGCCGAGGCCGAGCAGCGGCACGATCGCCCAGGCCACGGCCATGCCGGCGAGCGGACACAGCGCGGCGCCGACGAGGCCGAGGCGGATGTCCTTGGCCACCGAGTCGGTCAGGCGCACGCCGAGCGAGAACAGCAGCAGCGGGATCGACACGTCGCCGAGCATCTTGATGCCGATGTAGAGCGGCGACCACAGCTCGATCTTAAGCAGGCTCACCGCCAGCCCGGCGATGGCGGCGGCGATCACCGGCACGCGCCACAGGTTCCACAGCTTGGCGTGGTGGTCGAGCATCCAGGTGCCGAGCGAGTAGTGCAGCACGTTCTCGACGAAGAAGAGGACCACGGCGAGCGGCAGCGCCTGTTCGCCGAAGGCCAGCACCAGCAGCGGCAGGCCCATGTTGCCGGAGTTGTTGAACATCATCGGCGGCAGCAGCGTGTTCGCCGGCACCTTCATCAGCTTCGCCACCGGCCAGGCGAGCAGGCCGGAGCCGAGGACGACGGCGGTGGCGCCGAGCGCCAGCTTCCAGTTCGCCATCAGGTCGAAGTCCTTGCCGGCGAGCGCGGCGAAGACCAGCGCCGGGACGAAGACGTCCATGTTCAGCTGGTTGGCGAAGCTCATGTCCGGCTTCTTCAGCCGCGCGTAGGCGTAGCCGACGCCGACGATGGCGAAGATCGGGAAGATGATGGCGACGATGCGCAGCAGCATCGCTTACAGCACGTAGCGCGACAGGTCTTCGTTCTGCGCCAGCTCGCCGAGGCGGCCGTCGACGTAGGCGGCATCGACGACGAGCGTGCCGATGCCGGGCTTGCCGGCGTCGAAGGAAATCTCTTCGAGCAGCTTCTCCATCACCGTGTACAGGCGGCGGGCGCCGATGTTCTCGGTCTTCTCGTTCACCGCCCAGGCGATCTCGGCCAGGCGGCGGATGCCGTCGTCGCGGAATTCGAGGGCGACGCCCTCGGTAGCGAGCAGCGCCTCGTACTGTTTGGTCAGGCAAGCGTCGGTCTGCGTCAGGATGCATTCGAAGTCGGACACCGACAGCGATTCCAGCTCGACGCGGATCGGGAAGCGCCCCTGCAACTCGGGGATCAGGTCCGAGGGCTTCGACAGGTGGAAGGCACCGCTGGCGATGAACAGGATGTGGTCGGTCTTGATCATGCCGTACTTGGTCGACACCGTCGTGCCCTCTACCAGCGGCAGCAGGTCGCGCTGCACGCCCTGGCGCGAAACGTCGGCGCCCTGCGCTTCCGACCGGCTGGCAATCTTGTCGATCTCGTCGAGGAAGACGATGCCGTTCTGCTCGACGTTACGCACCGCGTCGAGCTTCACTTCCTCGTCGTTCACCAGCTTCGCCGCTTCCTCGTCGACCAGCAGCTTCAGCGCCTCCCTGATCTTCAGCTTGCGCGCCGTCTTGCGGCCGCCGCCGAGGTTCTGGAACATGCCCTGGATCTGCTGCGTCAGCTCCTCCATGCCCGGCGGCGCGAAGATCTCGGCGCTCATCGACGGGCCGGCCAGCTCGACCTCGATTTCCTTGTCGTCGAGTTCGCCCTCGCGCAGCTTCTTGCGGAATTTCTGCCGGGTCGTATTGTCCTCGGCCGGCACGTTCTCGTTGCCGAAGAAGTTGCTGCCGCGCGCCGGCGGCAAGAGCGCGTCGAGCACGCGCTCCTCGGCGGCATCCTCGGCACGCGCACGCTGGCGCTTCATCGCTGCCTCGCGGCCGCTCTTCACGGCGATCTCGACCAGGTCGCGGACGATCGTGTCGACGTCGCGGCCGACGTAGCCGACCTCGGTGAACTTGGTCGCCTCGACCTTGATGAACGGCGCGTTGGCCAGCCGCGCCAGCCGGCGCGCGATCTCGGTCTTGCCGACACCGGTCGGGCCGATCATCAGGATGTTCTTCGGCGTGATCTCCTGGCGCAGCGGATCGGCGACCTGCGCGCGGCGCCAGCGATTCCGGAGCGCGATGGCGACCGACTTCTTCGCCTTGTTCTGGCCGACGATGTGCTTGTCGAGTTCGTGGACGATTTCCTGCGGGGTCATCTGGGTCATGCTGGCGGCTCTTGAATCCGGTTCGGGGTTGAGAAATGTACCACCGGCCGCGCCAGCCATGGCAGACTCTCGCCATGAAAACGCGCACCGCCTGCCTGCCGCCCGGCCAGCTGACGCCGGGCATGACGCTCGCCGCACCGCTCCTGTCGGCGCAGGGCGGCACCCTGCTCGCCGCCGGAACGGTTCTCGACGACCGGGTACTCGACAACCTGCGCCGGCGCGGCGTCGAATTCCTGACGGTGACGCTGCCGGACAGGCGCGACGCCGAAACCATCGCGCGCGAGCAACAGGCGGCGGCCGAGCGTGTCGACTTCATTTTCCGCGGCACCGGCTCGGCCACCCGCGGCGCCTTGCGCGCCATCGTGCTCGCCTACCGCGAGAAGCAGTTGGCATGAGCGCGCCCGTCCCGCCGCTCGAACAGCTCCTCGCGTCGGCGGCCGGCGCGCTGCCGACGCTGCCGCAGGTCGTCCGCTACATCCTGGAGACGATCGACGACGACAACGCCGATGCCGACGCCCTCGTCCTGCACCTGAACACCGATCCGGCGATCGTCGCCCGCCTGCTGGCGGCGGCCAATTCGAGCGCCTTCGGCCTGTCGGCGAAGGTAGCCTCGACGCGTCAGGCGATCCTCGTCCTCGGCCTCGCCACGGTGCGCACGATCACGCTGGCGACGGCGCTGATGGAGCGGCTCGGCGACATCGGCCGCGACGGCCGCCAGCTATGGCGCCACAGCCTCGGTGTCGCCACCTGCGCGCGCAGCGTCGCCGAAAGCATCGACCACAACCCGGAAACCGCCTTCTCCGCCGGCCTGCTGCACGACATCGGCCAGCTGCTGATGGCCGCCGTCGCACCGGCGGCGGTCGCCCTGGCTGTCGAACACGCCCGCAGCGAGGAAGTGTCGATCGTCGTCGCCGAACAGGCCGTCTTCGGCTACGACCACGCCATCGTCGGCGCCGAGCTGGCGCGCCTGTGGCGCCTGCCCGACGACATCGCCTGCGGCATCCATGCGCACCACCAGCCGGACAGCGGCGAGGACGGGGAAATCGGCGACCTGATCCATGTCGCCGAGGTGCTCAGCCATGCGCTCGACCTCGGCGCGGTGCCGAACAACCGGGTGCCCGACGTGTCGGAAATCGCGCTGCTCAGGCTCGGCGTCGGCTGGCCGGCGCTGGCCGGCCGTTTCCCGGCGATCGAGGCGCGCTACCAGGGCGTCTGCCAGGCGCTCGGCCTCTGAAGCGCGGGCGCTTGCCGCCCGCAGCGGCCGCTCAGTCCAGCGTTTCCAGCGGGAAGTTGCGGTTGGTGTAGATGCACAGGTCGCCGGCGATCTCCAGCGATTTGGTGACCACCTCGACCGGCGCCAGGTCGGTGTTTTCCAGCAGCCCGCGCGCCGCCGCCTGGGCGTAGGCGCCGCCCGAGCCGATGGCGACGATGCCCTGCTCCGGTTCGAGGACGTCGCCGTTGCCGGTGATGATCAGCGAGCTGTCGCGGTCGGCGACGGCGAGCATCGCCTCCAGCCGGCGCAGCATGCGGTCGGTACGCCAGTCCTTGGCCAGCTCGACGGCCGAGCGCAGCAGGTGGCCCTGATACTTCTCCAGCTTGGCCTCGAAACGCTCGAACAGCGTGAAGGCGTCGGCCGTGCCGCCGGCGAAGCCGGCCAGGATGCGCTCCTTGTACAGCCGGCGCACCTTGCGCGCGCTGGCCTTGATGACGATGTTGCCGAGCGTGACCTGACCGTCGCCGCCCATCGCCACCTGCTGGCCGCGGCGGACGGAGAGGATGGTGGTGCCGTGGTACTGTTCCATGCGGTACTCAGTTCTTCACGAATTCGATGTCGGCCACTGCGCGCAGGCCGACGACGCCGAGCAGTTCGGCGACGAGATGGTTGGGATGGCGGATGACGATGCGCTTGCCCTGGCGCTTGATCGCCGTCAGCAGGTTGACCAGCGTGCCGGCGCTGACGAAATCGATGCGCGTCACCGCGGCGAAATCGAGGACGAGCGGATCGAGCTTTTCGGCAAAGCCCTGCAGGTCGGCGAAACGTTCCGCCTTGAGGTCGCCTTTCGGCGCATAGGAACGGACGGCATCGGTCGCTGCGACCGCGTCGTCGGCAAGCGCCAGCACCGGCTTCGGCTCGGCGGCGGCGACGCGTTGCGGCTCCCACGACGGCGGCGACATCTCGAAGGTCACGGCGTAGTTGATCGCCATCTCCTCGAAGGCTTCCTGCTTGCCCAACAACTGGTAGAGCTCAAGCAGCAGCAGCCAGCAGCCGGATTCCTCGCGGCGACCGGTTTCGATGCGCGACTCGATCAGCGCCGCCAGCGCATCGCGGCCGACCAGCTCGATCTCGGTCCGCTTCTTGCGCACCTTGGCCAGCACCCCGAGCAGGCGCTCGGCGCCGAGGTCGTCGATCGCCTGCACCTTGTTCAGTTCGACGCGCAGCTTCGGATTCTTGTCGACCGCCTGGTCGAGCGTCGCAAAGGCGGCGTCGTTGTCGCCGGTCAGCTCGCCCTTGAAGAGGACGGTGCCGGCCGGCGCCGCCGGTGCGGTCTTCGCCGGCGCCGGCTGGCCGTTGCGCCAGGCCGGCGGCGATTTCTCGAAGGTGCGCGCGTATTCCAGGCTGAGCGCATCGAAGGGCGCCCGCTGATCGCCCAGGCGATAGAGGTCGAACAGCATCAGCCACAGGCGCTCGCCCGGCCCGTACGGATGGGCATGCACCGAATTCTCCAGCATCGCGCGCGCCACCTCGTCCTGGGCGTTGGCGTAGAGCACGGCCACCTGTTCGATATCGGCCTCGATCGGGTCGATGTCGTTCTCGACGTGGATGTCGCCCGGCGTCTCGCTCAACTCGCTGAAGCCGCTCGCCGCCGTGAAATCAAGGGATTCGAGGTCGCCGGCCGCCTCTTCCGCCGCCGGCGACGACGCGCCGGCCGGCGGCTCGGCCGCTTTCGGGCGCGGCGGCGCGGCAGCCGGTTTCGCCACCATCTTTTCCGGGGGCGGCTTCTTGAAGAAGGAGAAAACCATGTGCTGGGCTGGGGCGGGGTGGATCGTTCGGTGCGGACGGATGTTTTAACACATAGGCCACCGGCCCGCAATTTCAGAACCCGCCCGGCATGGGCCTCAGCGCCCCCGGCGGCGACCGGCGGCCAGCTCCGAGGCCAGTCCGGCGGCGACCAGGATGCCGGCGAGCACCGGACCGAAGGGCTGGTCCAGCGCCAGCGCCAGCGCGAAGGCGGCGAGATGGGCGCCGACACCGACGCCGACGGCGAGCGCCAGCGACGCGCGCCAGCCGCGCGCCCAGCGCCAGGCGACGAAAGGCGGCAGGAAAACCAGCGCGAAAGCGGCCATGACGCCGACGCTCATCGTCGCCAGCGCCAACGTCGCCGCCGCCAGCAGATCGAAGCACAGATGGATGCGCTGCGCCGAACGACCCCGGGCGCGGAAAAAATCGGGGAACAGGTGCGCCAGTAGGAGCGCCCGCGACAGCCGCCACAGGCCGACGGCGACGACGGCGAGGCAGGCGAGCGCGGCGGCGAGATGCGCGCTGCCGGTGAAGTAGAGCTGGCCGTCGAAGAGCGCGTGGCCGAGGCGCTCGGCAAGCGGCAGGTTGGCCACCTGCAGCACCGAAGCGGCCCAGCCGGCGAGCAGCAGCATCGCATAGATCGCCCCTTGCAGGCCGCGCGCGGCGCCTTCGCAGAGATGCTTGACGACGGCGGCAGCAAGCGCCGCCAGCAGGCCGCCGGCAAACAGCGGCAGGCCGGCCGGCATCGCCAGCAGGGCGCCGGCGGCGGCCATCTGGGCGAAGGCCAGCGCCGCCAGCCACTCGTCGCGCAGGCGCAGGTAGGCACCGACGACGGGGACGGCGACGGCGAACGCCAGCCCGGTAAGGAAGGGCGCGAGGAACAGCGGATCGAAGGGCATCGTTGTCACCCCGGCAGACGGATCGTGCGGTCGCAGGCCGCATCGACGAAGGCGGCGTCGTGGCTGACGACGAGCAGGCCGGCGCCGGCGTCGGCGCGCACGCGCAGGGCGCCGGCGAGGTGGGCGACGCCGGCCGGATCGAGGTTGTTCGTCGGTTCGTCGAGCAGGACGAGGTCGCCCGGCGCCTGCAGGCAGGCCCACAGGTGCAGGAACTGGCGCTGCCCGCCGGACAGGCGGTCGAGCCGCCAGTCGAGCCGGTCGGCCAGCCAGGGTGGCAAGCCGTCGGTCGCGGCGCCGGTCAGCGCCAGCAATTCGCCGCCGCTGAGCGGCAGGCCGTCGACGTCGGGCTGCCGCTGCGTCTGCAGGACCGGACGCAGCCCGGGCGCACGCTCGACGCTGCCGGCAAAGATGCGGACGCCGCCGAGCAGCGCCGCCAGCAGCGTCGACTTGCCGCAGCCGTTCGGTCCGACCAGGCCGACGACCTCGCCGCGGGCCAGCGCAAAGGAGACCGGTCCGACCACCGGCAGCGCATAGCCGGCGCAAAGTTCGCGCGCTTCGATCAGCATCGGCGCCCCTCAGCGAACAGGCAACGCGGCCAGCAATCGGCGCACGGTGTCGTCGAACAGGCCGACGAGGTCGGCCGCCTCCGGCGTGCCGCCGACCGTGAACGGCAGCGTCACCGCCGGAATTCCCGCCCGCTCGGCGAGCCAGCGCGACGACGCCTCGTGCTGGTAGGCCGGGCGCAGCACCATGCGCGCCGGCGCATCCCTGAGCCGGCCGAGGAGCGCCGACAGATGGGCCGCCGACGGCTCGACGCCGGGCTTCGGTTCGAGCGTGCCGACCACCTTCAGGCCAAGCCAGCGCGTCAGGTAGGGAAATGCGTTGTGCTGCACCAGTACCGGCACGCCGCGCAGCGGCGCCGCCGCCTGTTCCCAGCGCGCCGTCGCCGCCTGCCATTTGCCGAGGAAGGCCTGCAGGCCGGCGCGATAAGCCATCGCCTCGGCCGGGTCGAGCGCGACCATGCGTTCGGCGAGCGCCTCGGCGACCTTGCGGATGTTGTGCGGATCGGTCTGGATGTGCGGATTGCCCGCCGCGTGCACGTCGCCGTGCGCGCGGTCGAGCACCTGCGGCACGTCGAGCATCGTCACCGCCGACGCCGCCTCGAAATAGCCGGGCGTGCCCGGCTGGACGCCGCGGTTGCCCGATTCGCGCAGCACCAGCGGCAGCCAGGCGGCTTCCAGCTCGGCGCCGGTCGCCACCACCAGCTGCGCCGAGCGCGCGCGGGCGATCAGCGACGGCTTGGCCTCGATGCGGTGCGGGTCCTGCAGGCCGGTCGTCGCCGCGTAGACCCTGACCCGGCTGCCGCCGATCTCCTGCGCCAGCGCCGCCCATTCGGGAACGGTGGCGAAGACGGTCAGCGCGGCGTGTGCCGGCAGCGCGAGCAGCATCAGCAAGGACAGAAAAACTTTGTGCATACCAACTCCTTAATTCTGTGAGCGAGCGCCGAGCAGGGAAGCAAGCCCCCCCGCCCCGCGAAAACGTTCATGGCGCAGGCGGGACGAGGCGCGCGCCGACGCCGTTTGCTCGATGCAAACGAGGAGGCGCGCAACGAAGCATCGCCAGGCCATGGCCGTTTTCAGAACTTGTGCGCACCGTGGGCGCCCAGACTCATGATGTACTGCAGCCAGACCTGGTTGTCGGTCAGCCCGCGCATCGACTTGTCCTGCGCGAACTGCAGGCGCATGCGGGCGAACTCGCTCCAGCGGTAGTCGGCCATCAGCGTCACGCGCTTCGGCTTGTGCTCGTCGGCGACGAGGTTGGCGGCATTGACACCGAAATCGCGGCGGCCGGAATCGAGCCGGTCGTAGCGCAGGCCGGCGCGCCAGTTCGGCGAGAACTGGTAGACGCCCTGCAGGTACCAGCCGGACTGGCGGCTGCGGTAGTCGCTGACGACGCTGGCGCCGGCATTGCCGGGATCGCAGCTGTTGCCGAGATCCTGTTCCTCGTTCGAACAGGTGAACGTCCCCCGCTCGCGCCGCACGAAATACTCGCCCTGCAGCTTGAAGTTGCGGTACTTCGGATTGCCGTCCGGCGCCCACTTCCAGACGAAGTCGGCGATCCAGGTGCGCGAGCGGCCGGCGAAGCCGCCGACGGCCTCGTCGCCGCCGCCGGCATCCGCGAAATGCGCCTCGCGATCCTTCGCCCGCGTCTGCAGGTACGAAACGCCGGCGCGCCAGCTGTGGCTGCTGCCGAGGTCGTCGCCGACGTGCGCGAAGAAGGCGCCGGCATTGCCGCCGTTGCGGTTGCGGTCGGTGCCGGGGAAGTTCTGGCCGCGGCCGAAGTCGGTGCCGAATTCGAGGAAGAACGGCGTCGGCGCCACCCATTTCAGCTGCACGCCGTCCTGCGCGTAGCTGCCGTGCTCGCCGAACATCGCCTTGTAGGCCAGCGGCGCGTCGGCGAAGTCCCAGGCGTGGGCGTGCTGCTCGTTCAGGTAGCCGATGCCGGAGCGCAGGCGGCCGCCCTTCAGGCCCAGGCCGTGGCCGAGCGCCAGCGACTGGAAGAAGGCCTCTTCGACCTCGACCTCGCCATCCTGCAGCGCAAGCACCGCCTGGCCGCGCCAGTAGGGGTCGATATTGGCGGAGAAGACCAGTTCGGAATGGTCGAGCGAGTAGCCGCGCCGGTCGGCGCCGTGCCCATGGTCATCGTGGTCGTGGCCGGCGGCCGGCCAGAAGCCGGTGATCCGGCGCTCGTCGACCTCCTTCATGCGCCGGTACTGCCCCTGCAGGATCAGCGAGATTTCCGGGTTGAAACCGGTCGCCGGCGCGGCGGCGGGCGGGCGCAGGCTGGCCTGGCGGACGGCCGAGACCGCCTCGCCGGCGACGGCCTCGGCGTTCGCCGCGGCGCCCTCTGCCTTGGCGAGTTTCTGTTCGAGCGTGGCGATGCGCTGCTCGTAGGCGGACTTCATCTGCTGCAGCTGGGCGCGGATCTCGGCGAGATCCGCATCGGTCGCGGCGCCGGCCGGCAGCGCCGGCAACGCGCACGACAACGCGACGGCGAGCGCCGTCAGCGAAGACTTGTTCATGGTGAGACTCCTGATCGGTAAACGACACGGCGCCGGCACGCTGGCCGGCGATGGCGGAACGGATCAGGCGGCGGGCGGGGCGCGGGCGCGGACGCCGGCGAGGCAACGGGCGGCGGCAGACTGTGCCGTCGCCCGCGGAGCCGGACAGGCGCCGGCCGACACCGGCAGCGCCGGCGCCGAGGCGGCCGGGACGACACCGTCGAGGTTGTGGCCGGCGACGCAGAGCAGGCAGAGGTGCGCCGGCTCGCCGCCATCGTCGCTGTCGCCGGCATGGTCGGCGGCGTGCGCGAGCATCGCCGCCTGGCCGCAAACGAGCAGCAACGCCAGCAGGCCGAGGCGGAGCCGGCGCAGCAGCGACGGCGCGAGATTCGCGAACATCACGCGTCGGCCGTCGGCGAGCGGTCGCAGAACATCGCGAAGGCCTTCTCGACGTACTCGCGCTGGAAGTTGCGGACGATGAAGACCAGGCGCGTATCGCGACCACCTTCGCGGTCGCCGTCGGGCCAGACCGGCAGCGCCGCCTCCGGATAGCGCACGTGCTGGACGCAATGGACGACGCGCGGCTGCGCTTCGCCGGCGACGTTCACCAGGCCCTTGACGCGCAGGATGCGGTCGCCGCAGGTCGACAGCAGGACGTCGATGGCCTCGGCGAACTCGCCCCAGACGAAGGGCCGCTCGAAGCGCAGCACGAAGCTGTGCACCAGCGCGTCGTGGCGGTTCGGGTCGTGCGCGTGGCCGGGCGGTGCGGCCTCGGCGGCGGCCGCGCGCACATCCTCCTCGGCCAGCCAGCGGCGCACGTCGGCGGTCTTCGTCGCCGGATCGTAGAAGCCGCAACCGGCCAGCGCCGACGCCGCGACCTCGCCGCGCCGCACCTCGATCTGCGACGCCCCCGGATTGAGACGGGCCAGCCGGCGGCGCAGGCCGGCGATTTCCTCCGGTGTCGCCAGATCGCACTTGGTGAGCAGCAGGCGGTCGGCCATCGCGACCTGCTTGACGGCCTCCAGGTGGCGCGACAGCTGGCCGCCGGCGTGGGTGACGTCGACGGCGGTGACGATGCCGTCGCTGCGGTAGCGCTCGGCGATGAAGAAATCTTCCATCAGCGTGTAGATCACCGGCGCCGGATCGGCCAGCCCGGTGGTCTCGATGAGCACGCGCGAGAAGGCCGGGATCTCGCGGCGCAGCCGCTTCATGAAGAGTTCGCGCAAGCTGCGCGCGAGGTCGCCGCGCACGCTGCAGCAGAGGCAGCCGGAGTCGAGCAGGACGAGGTTGTCGTCGATCTTGTCGACGAGATGGTGGTCGATGCCGGTCTCGCCGAACTCGTTGATGAGCACCGCCGCATCGGCCATCTCCGGCTGCTGCAGCAGGTGGTTGAGCAGCGTCGTCTTGCCGGCGCCGAGGAAGCCGGTCAGCACCGTCACCGGAATGGCGCGGGCCGGGTCTAGCGCAGGCATTTCTTCAGCCCTTCCTCGATGATTTCGCGCGGCAGGTCGCGGCCGATGAAGACCAGCACGCTGGCGCGCGGCGCCTCGTCCCACGGCTGGCCGGGGCTGGCCCCCATCAGCTGGTGCACGCCCTGCAGGATGACGCGGTAGGGCAGGTCGTCGACGGCGAGCACGCCCTTGTAGCGCATCAGTTCGTCGCCGAAGACGCGGACGATGCCGCCGACGAAGTCCTGCAGCCGGGCGCCGTCGAAATCGCGGTCGGCGCGGAAGACGAGCGCGCCGATGCGGTCGTGATGGTGATGGTGGCCGCCGGCGAGGAAATCCGGATCGATGTCGAGCACGGCGTTGAGATTGAAGCCGCGCAGGTCGAGCAGCTCGGCGAGCGGGACCTCGCCGAAGTGCACGGTACGCTGCGGCGCGCGCGGGTTGATCGCGGCCAGCCGCCGCTGCAGCGCGGCGAGCGCCGCCGGCTCGGCCAGCTCGGCCTTGGAGATCAGCAGGCGGTCGGCGAAACCGACCTGCGCCTGCGCCGCCTCGTGCGCGTCGAGCTGGCGGTCGGCATGCACGGCGTCGACCAGCGTCAGCACCGCGTCGAGCAGGTAGCGCCGCGCCACCGTCTCGTCGACGAAGAAGGTCTGTGCCACCGGCGCCGGCTCGGCCAGCCCGGTGGTCTCGATGAGCACCCGGTCGAAGGCAAGCTCGCCGGCATCGCGCTTTTCCGCCAGCTCGCCGAGGATGCGCACGAGATCGCCGCGCACGGTGCAGCAGATGCAGCCGTTGTTCATCTCGACGATCTGGTCGTCGGCCGACAGCAGCAGTTCGTTGTCGATGCCGGCCTCGCCGAACTCGTTCTCGATCACCGCGATCTTCTCGCCGTGGTTCTCGCCGAGGATGCGGTTGAGCAGCGTCGTCTTGCCGCTGCCGAGGAAGCCGGTAAGGATGGTGACTGGGATCGGCGCGCCGGGTTGTGCGGAACTCATACGTTGCCCGCGTTGCATTCGGCGCAGCGGCCGGCGAGGTCGAGCTCGGCGCGTGCCAGCGTGAAGCCGCCGGGCAGCCGCGGCGGCCGCGGCGCCGGCGCGTCGAGGCAAAAGACGCGGCCGCAGGTCTCGCAGCGGAAATGCACGTGGCCGTGGTGCGCGCCGCCGGCGGCGAGCGTGAAGCGCCAGACGCGGCGCTCGTCGGCGCGCTTCACCGCGAGGCCGGACTCGACCAGCCAGTCGAGGACGCGGTAGAGCGTGACGCGGTCGAGGCTGGCGGCGCCAAGCGCGCCTTCGATGTCCTGGTGCGACAGCGGCGCCGGCGCCGCCGTCAGCAGTTCGAGGACGCGGATGCGCGCCGGCGTCGCGCGCGCGCCGGTGGCGCGGATGCGCTCGGCGAGGGCGGCGACGGCGGTTTCGTCAGGAAGGGAAAAATCCGGCATGGCGCCGGATTAGAGCACAAGCCCCGCTCAGATGCAACCGAGTTGCAAGAGCGGCCGGTCAGAAAAGCTCGATGTCGTCGTCGCCCTGCTGCTTGCTCCGCATCGCCTCGACGTACTGCGCCAGCGCCACCGGCACCGGCGTGCCCTGCATCACCGCCTCGAACATCGTGCGCTCGTCGGCGGTGGTGTACTTCGAACGGATGCGCTCCTGCAGGCCGACCCACTCGCGCGGGTTGAAGATGCGCTGCTGGTCGGCGACGAGGTCGGAGAGGTCGCCGAGGCTGTGGGTGACATGGGCGAGGCGCTGCGCCAGCTTGTCGTAGAACTGGAAGGCGATCACCGCCTGATGGACCATGCCCGACACCTGGTCGGCGGCACCGAGCAGGCGCTGCCGCGCCTCGCCGGCCTCGCCCGTGTCCGGCAGCGCGGCGACGGTCTCGCTGATCAGCCGCATGCTCTCGGCCATGCCGGTGAAGGAACCGGTGAGGACCTCGACCGAGGCGCCGCTGTCGGTCATCGCCGCCTCGATCTGGCCGGCGGCCAGTTCGAGCAGCAGCACCGTCTCGCGGACCTGGCTCCAGTTGAGGTCGGGGGCATGCGCGGAGGTGCCGCGCGGCGGAAGGTTGTCGTTCATGGTCGGCATCCGATGCAGGATGAATGGATTATACGCCGGCGCCCCCGGCGCCTTGACGCCGCGTCCGCCTCAATCGGCCTGCACGAGCAGGCCCTTGAGGTATTCGCCCTCGGGGAAGTGCAGCGCCACCGGGTGGTCCGGCCCGGCCGACAGGCGCTGCAGGATGCGCGCGTCGCGACCGGCGTCGACGGCAGCGCCGGCGACGATCTTCTGGAACAGTTCGAGCCCGATGCCGCCGGAGCACGAGTAGGTGAGCAGGTAGCCGCCCGGGTTGAGCAGGCGGAAGCCAAGCAGGTTGATGTCCTTGTAGGCGCGGGCGGCGCGCTCGGCGTGCGCCGCCGACGGCGCGAACTTGGGCGGGTCGAGGACGATCAGGTCGAAGCTGCGCCCTTCCTTGCGGAAAACGCGCAGCGCGTCGAAGACGTCGGCTTCCTGCCATTCGGCGCGACTCGCGTCGAGCTGCGGGTTCAGCGCCAGATTGGCGCGCGCGCCAGACAGCGCCGGCCCCGACGAGTCGATCGAGAGCACGCTGGCGGCGCCGCCGGCGAGCGCCTGCAGCGAGAAGCCGCCGGTATAGCAGAAGCAGTTGAGCACCGAGCGGCCGGCGGCGAGCGCGCGCGTCAGCAGCCGGTTGTCGCGCTGGTCGAGGTAGAAGCCGGTCTTGTGGCCGCCGACGACGTCGACGCCGAGGCGGACGCCGTTCTCGTCGATGCTGAGCGGCGGATCGTTGGCACTCGGAGCTTCGCCATGGACCCAGCCGGTGACCGGCTCCAGCCCTTCGAGCTTGCGTACGTCGGAGTCGGAACGCTCGTAGATGCGCGCCACACCCAACGACTCGGTGGCCTTGACCAGCGCGCCGACGATCGCCTTGCGCCACTTGTCCGGGCCGGCGGCGGTGAGCTGCAGGCAGATGGTGTCGCCGTAGCGGTCGGCGATGACGCCGGGCAGGCCGTCCGATTCGCCGTGCAGCAGGCGCATGCCGTCCTGCCCGGCGAGCTGCGGCATCGCCTGCCGCCGGGCGACGGCGGCGACGACGCGGCGCTTGAAGAAGGCGTCGTCGATGGTCTCGTCGGCGTCGAAGCTCCAGACGCGCGCGCGGATCTGCGAGTGCGGACTCCACGCTGCCTTCGCCAACCGGCGGCCGTCGGCATCGACGACATCGACCGTGTCGCCGGAACGGGCACGACCGTCGAGGCGGGCGACCGAGCCTTCGAAGATCCAGGGATGGCGGCGGAAGAGCGAGCGCTCCTTGCCGGGTTTGAGGATGAGTTGCGTCATGATGCCGGGCATTTTACGCTGACCGCTCCGCGCCGACAGGAGAAGCGACATGGACGACGATCCGCCGCAGCCGACGACGCACCGGCAGCGCCGGCGCATCCTGGTCGCCGCCGGCGCCTGCGCGGCGGCCGGCGGCGGCCTCTTCCTCGCGCAGCAGCGCCACGCGACGAAGGCCTGGCCGCACGGCACGCCGCTCGCCGTGGACATCGGCGGGCTGACCGCGGGCCGGCTGCTGACCGTCGAATGGCAGGGCCGGCAGTTCCTCTGCCCCTGCCACGCGTCGCGCTACGACCTCGCCGGGCGCGTCTTCCGGAGCGGCCCGGCACCGGCCAACCTGACCGTGCCGGCCTACCGCTTCGCCGGCGACCGGCTGGTGATCGGCGAGGACGCTTGAGCGAAGCGCCCCCCTCGCGGAGAAATCCCCGCGGGAGAGGCCGGAACGGCGGCAACCGCGCCCAGTGCGCGACCCGCCGGGGCCGTGCTTGAGTTCGCCGGCGCGCTGTCTATGATTCAAGCGAGGAGGGGTCGATCATGTTCATTCTCTTCGCCACCGAACGACTGTACCGCCGCCCCCCCCGGGCGGACGACCTCCTGCACGCAGGCCGGCAGCTGCGCCACAGGGAGAGCGGGGCAGCGTCGCCGCTCGATCCGGTCGTCGGCGGCGCGCCGCGCGGTACGCGCTACCAGTTGCTGCGCGCACTGCGGGCGATGGCCAAGGGACAGGCCATGGTCGTCGAATGCCGCATCCCGTCGCTGCTCGAGCATTTCGCGAACACCGGCAAGCGGGAAAGCTGGTTCCGGTCGCTGCGCGATACCGCCAGCTGGCAAGGGGAATCGCCCGTCGAACCCATCCTCGTTCCGGGCACCGACTTTCCCGGCGTCATCGGGCGCATCCTGCTCCGCGCCGGCTGGTGCGCACCGAGCGATACGCCGCACTGGGTGCCGAATCTGCGCTTCTTCTACCTGACCGATCGTGGCTACGCATCGTTCGAATGCGCCCAGGCCTGGTGGTCCGAGTTGCCGCCGCTGCAGCGGATGCGCCTGATGTTCTTCGAGTAGGGACGGCGTTCGCGCCGCTCCGGCAGCCAGGCGCTCAGCCGTCCCCGGCCTTTTTCCTGGCGCGCGGATGCGCCGCGTCATAGACCTGGGCCAGGTGCTGGAAATCGAGATGGGTATAGACCTGCGTCGAGGCGATGCTGGCATGACCGAGCATTTCCTGCACCGCGCGCAGGTCGCCGGAGGACTGCAGCAGGTGCGAGGCAAACGAGTGGCGCAGCATGTGCGGATGCACGTGCGTCGGCAAGCCGAGCAGCAGCGCGCGGCGCTTCAGCCGGGCCTGGATCATGCGCGGCGACAGGCGGCCGCCGTGCCTGCCGAGGAACAGCGCCGGCTCGTCGGCCTGGTCCGTACGCAGCAGTTCGCCGCGCCGCGCCGACCAGGCGGCGAGCGCCACGCGCGCCTGGCCGCCGACCGGAACGATGCGCTCCTTGCCGCGCTTGCCGAGGACGCGGACCTCGCCGGCGGCAATGTCGCCGAGGCAGCCGACGTCGAGCGCGGCCAGCTCGGCAAGGCGCAGCCCGGAGGAATAGAACAGTTCGCAGATCGCCTGGTCGCGCACGCCGAGCAGATCATCGCCGGCGGGCGCCAGCAAGGCGCTCGCCTCGTCCGGCGACAGCGCACGCGGCAGCGCCTTCGCGCTCCTCGGCGGGCGCACGCCGGCCACCGGGTTGTGCGCGCCTTCGCCGCGCACGCCGAGCCAGCGGTAGAAGCCGCGCCAGGCAGACAGCACGCGCGCCAGCGTGCGCCCGGAAAGGCCGCGGCCATGCAGCTGGGCGAGGAAACGGCGGATGTGGTGCGCCTGCAGCCCGGCAAGCGGCGTTTCGCCGGCCAGCTCGACGAGCAGCGCCAGGTCGCGGCGGTAGGCGTCTATCGTATGCGCCGACTGCCGGCGTTGGCCGGCGAGTTCGGCAAGCCAGGCGTCGATCGGCCCGGCGGCGGGGTTCATGCCGTCTTCAGCGTGCGCGCGATGGCCGCCGAGGCCATGTCGCCGAGGCGCTCCAGGTAGACGGTGCCCATGCCGGCGTAGAAGCGCTCGGTGTCGTAGGCGCCGAGGGCGACGATGCCGATGGTGCCGCCACCGGCCTTGAGCGCGATCAGCGCCTGCGAGCGGATGTTCAGCGAGGACTCGCCGAACCAGGTCGAGGTCTCGAAGCCGGCCGTCGAACCGCAGTACGGGTGCTTCAGCGTTTCGGCGTAGACCTGCAGTTCCTGGCTGACGACGGTGAATTCGGGCAAGTCCTCCAGCTCCCCGGCCGGCAGGCTCCACAGGCGGACGGCGACCTCGGGAATGGCGAAGTCCTCGCGCAGGTGGTAGCCGAGCGTGTGCATCACCGCCGGAAAGGTGTAGGCGGAAATCAGCGCGACGGCGAGGCGGTGCATCTTGTCGCTGATCGCGTCGTTCTCCTCGCCGAAACCGATCAACTCGCCGAGCTTGGCTTCGAGCTGGCGGTTCTTGTCGCGCAGCGCCAGCATCTGCCGCTCGGTGATCGAGATGGCGCGGCCACCGTGCGGGTGCGGGATGGCGATCTGCGCCATCAGGTCGGCGTACTGTTCGAAGAACTGCGGGTTGTTCTGCAGGTAATGCGCGACTTCGTCGGCTCTCATGGTTCGCTCTCTTTATCCTGGTTGCGGTGCTCAGACGTCGATTTCACCGGAAAAGACGGTAACCGCCGGGCCGGTCATCCGCACCGGCGTGCCGGCGCCGTCCCAGGCGATGTCCAGTTCGCCGCCGCGCGTCTCGACGCGCACCGGCGAATCGAGCAGGCCGCGCGCGATGCCGGCGACGACGGCAGCGCAGGCGCCGGTGCCGCAGGCCAGCGTCTCGCCGGCGCCGCGCTCGAAGACGCGCAGGCGGATGGCGTGGCGGTCGACCACTTCCATGAAGCCGGCGTTCACGCGTTGCGGGAAGCGCGGGTGCGATTCGATCAGCGGCCCGTCGTGCGCCACGGGGGCGCGGTCGACGTCGGCGACGACCTGCACCGCATGCGGGTTGCCCATCGAGACGGCGGTGATCATCGCCTCGCGGTCGCCGACCTGCAGCGGCTGCACGACGTCGGCGACCGGGCTGACGAAGGGAATGCGCTCGGGTTCGAACACCGGCACGCCCATGTCGACGGTGACCAGGCCGTTCGCCTCCAGCTTCGGGGCGATGACGCCGCCCATTGTCTCGACGCGGATCTCGGCCTTGTCGGTGAGCCCCTGCTCGTGCACGAAGCGGACAAAGCAGCGGGCGCCGTTGCCGCACTGCTCGACCTCGCCGCCGTCGGCATTGAAGATGCGGTAGCGGAAGTCGACACCGGGCTGCTGCGCCGGCTCGACGAGCAGGATCTGGTCGCAACCGACGCCGAAGTGGCGGTCGGCGAGGAAGCGCAGCTGCTTCGCCGACAGCGCGACCGACTGGCGCACGCCGTCGAGCACGACGAAGTCGTTGCCAAGGCCGTGCATCTTGGAAAACCTGAGTTTCATGGGGCCGCCTGCGGGATGGATCGCGCCATTATAAAGTCGTCCATGACGAATCCGCCGCCGATGTCGACCCGCACCGAATCGCGCACGGCGAAGCCGTGCTTTTCGTAGGCGGCGATGGCGCGGGCGTTGCCCTTGTTCACGGCGAGGATCAGCGTGTCGCAGCCGGCGGTGCGGCCGTGTTCGAGAACGCGCGCGATCAGCGCGCCGCCGACGCCGCCGCGCTGGCGGGCAGGATGGACGTAGAGCTTGTCGAGCTTGAGCTCGCCGGGGACGCCAGTCAGGTAGCAGGAGGCAAAGCCGACGCGCTCGCCATCGACGAAAGCCTGGTCCCACCAGTAGCCGGGCGTCGCCAGTTCGTCGCGCAGGCGCGGCGCGTTGTAGCGCTGGTCGAGCATGTAGTCGATCTGCGCCTGGCCGATGATCTCCGCGTAGGCGGCCTGCCAGATTTCGCGGGCAAGCGCCGCGACGGCATCGACGTCGGCGGACGGGACGGGCTGGATGACGGGGTTCATGGCGGGGCGATCGGCAGCGACGGAGAAGCGCGGATTATCCGTTGCCGCCGTCATCGCGGCAATCGCCACCCGCCCGGCCGGCCGGTTTGACCCCGGCGCCGCGGCCGTGGATACTTCCGCCTCCCCCGCTTCAGCGTATCTGTCGCCGTATCTCCGCCATGCTCTCCCGCGCCGCCGTCGCCCTGCTCTGGCTGCTGCACTTCCTGCCGCTCGCGCTGCTGGCGCCGCTCGGCCGCGGGCTGGGCGCGCTGCTCTACCGCTTCGCGAAGCAGCGGCGGCACGTCGTGCGCATCAATCTGGCACTGTGCTTCCCGGAGCTCGGCCGCAGCGAACGCGAAGCGCTCGCCCGCCGGCACTTCGCCGCGCTCGGCCGCAGCCTGCTTGAACGCAGCCTGTTCTGGTGGGCCTCGCGCGCACGGCTGGAACGGCTGATCGCGGTCGAGGGCGACGAGCGGGTCCGCGCGCTGCAGGCCGCCGGCCGGCCGGTGCTGCTGCTGGCGCCGCATTTCGTCGGGCTCGACGCCGGCGGCGTCGCGGTGACGATGCGCTTCGACATCGTCAGCATCTACGCCGAACAGAGCGATCCGGTCTTCGACCGGCGGCTGCTCGCCGGCCGCAGCCGCTTCGGCGACCAGCAACTGCTGTCGCGCGCCGACGGCCCGCGCGCGACGGTGAAGGCGATGAAGTCCGGACGACCGTTCTACTACCTGCCGGACATGAACTTTCGCACCAAGGATGCGATCTTCGCGCCCTTCTTCGGCGTGCCGGCGTGGACCATCACCGGCCTGTCGCGGCTGTCGCGGCTGGCCGGCGCGGCGGTGGTGCCGTGCGTCACGCGCATGCTGCCGGGCAGCGCCGGCTACCGCGTCGAGTTCGGCGAGCCGTGGGAAAACTTCCCGACCGACGACGCCGAGGCCGACACGCGGCGCATGAACGCATGGCTGGAAGCGGTGGTGCGCACGATGCCGGAGCAGTATTACTGGGTGCACCGGCGCTTCAAGACGCAGCCGGAAGGCACCGAGCGCCCCTACCGGGCGCGCGACCCGGAAACGCTCGCCGCCGCCCGGCAGAAAGCCAGCACCTCTCCAAGCGCCTGATTCTCCGAAGAATGCCGCCGGGAAGGTATACTCGCCGGTTTGATGCCGGGCCGCACCGGCTTCCACAGCAAGAGACCCGATTTTGGCACTGACTATCCTTGGACTTTCCGGCGCGCTGACGCACGACCCCTCGGCCGCCCTCTACATCGACGGCAAGCTCGTCGCCGCCGCCGAAGAGGAGCGCTTCGTCCGCGACAAGCACGCAAAGAACCGCATGCCCTACGAGTCGGCGAAGTTCTGCCTCGATTTCGCCGGCTTGAGGCCGGCCGACGTGCAGGTCGTCGCCATCCCGTTCGCGCCGATCAGCCTGGCCGAAAAGGCGCGCTGGCATTACGCCAAGCGCTACTGGTATGCACCGGACCGCGCGCTCGACGCGATCCTCACCGGCAACCGCCGCTATTTCCGCTACAAGAAGCGCATCGAGTGGTGCCTGCAGCAGCTCGGCTTCGACCTGAAGAAGGTCGAGATCGTGCCGGTCGAACACCATCTTTCGCACGCCTCCTCCGCCTACCACTGCTCCGGTTTCACCGAGAAGACGGCGATCCTCGGCATCGACGGCAAGGGCGAGTACGCGACGACCTTCTTCGGCGTCGGCGAGAACGGCAAGATCCACAAGATCAAGGAGTTCTACGACCCGGATTCGCTCGGCGGCCTCTACGGCGCGATCACCGAATACCTCGGCTTCGAGATGCTCGACGGCGAGTACAAGGTGATGGGCATGGCGCCCTACGGCGACCCGACGAAGTACGACTTCTCAAGGCTGGCGAAATTCGAGAATGGCGAGCTGATCGTCAACACCGACTACGCCAACGTGATCGGTTTCCGCCGCTACAAGGAGAAGGGCAAGGGCTACTACTTCTCGCCGAAGCTGATCGACTGGCTCGGCCCGATGCGCCACGGCGACATCGCCGACGACCCGTACATCCACTACGCGGCGAGCATGCAAAAGCTGTTCGAGGATCTCTCGCTGCAGATGATCGAGTACTACCTCGGCGACATCCTCAAGGAAACCGGCCGGCTAGCCTTCTCCGGCGGCGGCGCGTTGAACGTCAAGCTGAACCAGAAGATCATCGCCCGTCCCGACCTCAAGGAGCTGTTCGTGCAGCCGGCCTCGGGCGATGCCGGCACGGCCATCGGCGCTGCCGCCTATGTGTCGGTGCAGCGCGGCGTGCCGGTCGAGAAGATGGAGCACGTCTACCTCGGCCCGGCCTACAGCAACGAGGATGTCATCGCCGCCTGCGCGCGCCATCCGGCCAAACCGCAATACGAAGTCATCGCCAACGGGGACACCGCCGTGCCCGAGCGCATCGCGCAGATCCTCGCCGACGGCAACCCGGTCGCCTGGTTCCAGGGGCGCATGGAATTCGGCCCGCGCGCGCTGGGCGGGCGCTCCATCCTCGGCTGCCCGAGCGCTCCCGGCGTCGCCGACCGGATCAACGAACAGATCAAGTTCCGCGAACGCTGGCGCCCGTTCTGCCCGAGCATGCTCGACACGGTCGGCCCGCAGATGCTGGGCAGCGACCACCCGGCGCCGTTCATGACCTTCACCTTCGAAGTCGCCGAGGAATGGAAGACGCGCGTGCCCGAAGTCGTCCACGAAGATGGCACCTCGCGCGCCCAAGTCTTGAAGCGCGACTACAACCGGCGCTACTACGACCTGATGAAGCAGATGGAAAAGCTGACCGGCAACGGCGTCGTGCTCAATACTTCGCTTAACCGCCGCGGCGAGCCGATGATCTGCTCGCCGACCGATGCGCTGAACATGTTCTTCGGCTCCGACCTGCAGTACCTGATCATGCAGGATGTGCTGGTCGTGAAAACCAACGAAGGCTGATCCAGCCCATGAGCAAGGTGGTCTACTTTTCCCGGATGTTCCAGGCGGTGCCGCATCTGGCCCAGGTCGCCTCGCAACTGCCGGGCACCTTTGTCACCACCCGCAGCTCCACCCTGAAAGCCACCCGCCGCCTCTACCCGGACCTGGACACGGCCCGCTATGCGCGCTGGCTGGGCCCGTTCAGCCAGGGTGCCCGCCTGCTCAAGCAGGCAGACGTGATTGTGACGGGCTCCCCCTACCGCAGCTTCCTGAAAGATTATGATGCCAAGACCTGCACGGTCTTTCATGGCACCTACATGCTGCTCAGCAAGCACGCCCTGCTTGCAAACTCACACTTTGACCTGCTCTGCGTCACCGGCCCGCGCATGCAGCAAATGATCCAGCGCTTCGCCCCGGAAATTTCCCTGAATACGGTGAGCACAGGATTCCTGCCCTTTTGCGAGTTTCCGGATGCTTCGGCAGCGCAACGGCAGCAGACCCTGCTCGGCCTGAAACTGAACCCGGACCTGAAAACCGTGGTGTTCACCCCCAGCCGACGCGGCGAGGGCTCCTGGGACCTGGCCGCCGCACAACTGGTGCGGACCACCCCCGCCGGCTACAACCTGATCCTGCGCCCCCACCCCAGCCAGTCCCTCACCCCACGCAGGGCCGACCGGGCCAGCTTCCGCCAGGTCATCCAGCTTGCAGCGGCCCGCCCCAACACACTGGTGGACCTTACCTCCCACCCACTCTCGTCCCTGCTCTCGGTGGCGGACCTGCTTATTTCCGACGCCAATTCTCCGTCTGAAGAATCGCTTTTTTACGATGTTCCCCAGCTGTTCATCGAAACGGACCTCTTCAATGCCGACGTACTCCGCGCCATGGCCCAAAAAGAAGCCATGCACGAAGAAGATACGGCCCAGTTGCTGACCCTGTTCGAATGCGGTCGTCGCCAATTCGTGAACGGTCCCATGGACTATTCTGATCTGATTGAACGCTCCATCCAGGAAGCCCCTCATTACGCCAAGCAGCGGGCCGCCTATTTCTCCTGGGTTTTTGGCGAACGCGACAAATCGGCCCACCTGCGCGTTGCGCAGGCCATTACCACTCACTTGCTATCCTGATCGACCATCATGCTCAACAACACCAGCATCCTCGTTACCGGTGGTACCGGCTCCTTCGGCAACACTTTCGTGCCGATGACCCTGGCCAAATACAACCCGAAAAAAATCATCATCTACTCCCGCGATGAAATGAAGCAGTGGGAAATGGCGAAGAAGTTCCAGGGCGACGACCGCGTTCGCTTCTTCATCGGTGATGTCCGCGACAAGGACCGTCTGTACCGCGCCCTGGACGGGGTTGATTACGTGGTTCATGCCGCCGCCACCAAGATCGTGCCGACTGCAGAATATAACCCCTTCGAATGCGTCAAAACCAACATCAACGGGGCCATGAACCTCATTGACGCCTGTATCGACAAGGGTGTGAAACGGGTTGTCGCCCTCTCCACCGACAAGGCCAGTAGCCCCGTTAATCTCTACGGCGCCACCAAGCTGGCTTCGGACAAACTGTTCGTGGCAGGCAACTCCTATGCCGGTGGTCACCAGACCCGCTTCGCCGTTGTTCGCTACGGCAACGTGATGGGCTCCCGGGGCTCGGTGATCCCCTTCTTCATGTCCATCCGCGACAAGGGTGTGCTGCCCATCACCGACGAGCGCATGACCCGCTTCATGATCTCCCTGGAGCAGGGAGTCGAGCTGGTCTGGCACGCCTTCGATGACATGGAAGGCGGTGAAATCTACGTCAAGAAGATTCCCTCCATGAAGGTCACCGATCTGGCCTGGGCCATCGCACCGGAAGCGCGGCTGGACTACGTCGGCATCCGCCCGGGCGAGAAGCTCCACGAGCAAATGATCGGCGAGGAAGATTCCTTCCACACCTACGAATATCCCGAGCACTTCAAGATTTTGCCTGCTATTCATGAATGGGATCGTGATAAGAACCGCATCAAGGATGGCAAGAAAGTTCAGGAAGGCTTCAGCTACACCAGCGACAACAACCCCGACTGGATGGAGCCTGCCGAACTGCAAGCTTGGATCGAGCTCAACCGGGAAAAAATTGGAACCATCTGACCCATGATCCCCTACGGCCGCCAGGACATTACCCAAGAAGATATCGACGCCGTTGTTGCGGTACTCCGGTCTGACTTTCTGACGCAAGGCCCCTGTGTCCCTGCCTTCGAAACAGCGGTCGCCCGGCATGTGGGGGCCGCCCACGGCGTCGCGGTCAACAGCGCCACCTCGGCCTTGCACATAGCCTGTCTCGCCCTGGGCTTGGGGCCGGGGGACTGGCTGTGGACTACGCCGATCACCTTCGTGGCCTCCGCCAACTGCGGCCTGTACTGCGGTGCCCAGATCGATTTCGCCGATATTGACCCACGCACCTACAACCTCTGCCCGCAGGCTCTGGAAGAAAAGCTCCTGGCGGCACAAGCCGCCGGCCGGCTGCCCAAGGTCCTGGTGGCGGTCCATCTCTGCGGCCAGCCCTGCGACATGGAAGCCATCCATGCCCTGGGACAACGCTTCGGTTTCCGCATCATCGAAGACGCTTCCCATGCCATTGGCGGCAAGTACAAGGGCGAATTCATCGGCAGCGGCCGCTATAGCGACATCACCGTATTCAGCTTCCACCCGGTCAAGATCGTCACCACGGCCGAAGGCGGCATGGCGGTCACCAATGACCCGCAACTGGCCGAAAAGATGGCCCTGCTGAGAAGCCACGGCATTACCCGGGACCCACAGCAAATGACCCACCCGGCCGATGGCCCCTGGTACTACCAGCAGATCGACCTCGGCTTCAACTACCGCATGACCGAACTGCAGGCAGCCCTGGGCATCAGCCAGATGCAGCGCCTGGACCAATACGTCGCCCGTCGCCACAAACTGGCCATACGCTACGACAATCTGCTGGCCGCCCTGCCTGTCACCCGGCCCTGGCAGCATCCCGACAGCTACTCGGGCCTGCACCTTTACGTCATCCGCCTGCAGCTGGATCAGATCGGAAAATCCCATCTGGAAGTTTTCGAGTCCCTGCGCCAGCAAGGTATCGGGGTAAACCTGCACTACATTCCGGTACACCTGCAGCCCTACTGCCAAGCCATGGGCTTCAAGCGCGGCGACTATCCCGAAGCGGAACGATATTACGAGGAAGCCATCAGCCTCCCCATGTTCCAGACCATGGGCCTGGACCAGCAAGATGCCGTGCTGGCAGCACTGCGCAACACGCTCATCGCCTGATAGATCAAGACCCAGGACCGCTATCAACCGAACAGGGAACCATGCAGGAACTCACTTCTAAGCGCCTCTATTTCAGGACCCTCACTGAAGAAGATGCGACCAGCACCTATGCCGATTGGTTGAACAATCCCGCGGTCAATCGTTTTCTGGAAGTCCGGCATTCCCGGCAGGATATCGAGACCTGCCGATCCTTCATCCGTGCCTGCAATGCCGACCCCGGCTGTTTCCTGTTCGGAATCTTTGTCGACCACGGGAAAACCCATATCGGCAACATCAAGCTGGGCCCCATCGACTGGCGCTATGGCTCGGGACAAATCGGCCTGTTCATCGGGGACCAAGCCTATTGGGGAGCTGGTTATGCCTCGGAGGCAATTTCCGCCATCACTCGCTTTGCCTTCGATGAACAAGGACTCAGCAGGCTTGAAGCCGGCTGTTACGAAGAAAATCTGGGCTCGTTGCGTTCTTTCCTGAAATCCGGATTTTCCCTGGAAGGCTTCTTCCGCAAAAAATTCATAACAGACGGTAAGCGTACAGGCTGTTTCTGGCTGGGAATCCTCAAGGATGAGTGGACAAACGATCATCTCTAAAATCGCCCTGGGAACAGTGCAGTTCGGATTACCCTACGGTATTTCCAATACCGGCGGACAAACACCGCTGGCCGAAGCCAAAGCCATCCTCACCCTGGCCCGCTCCGCCGGCATCCAGACTCTGGACACCGCCATCGCCTACGGCAACAGTGAAGCTACCCTTGGCGCCCTGGATGTCTGCGGCTGGCAGGTCATTACCAAATTGCCGGAAATGCCGGTCACAGGCGAGGCTGCTGTTAAAGATTGGGTAAAAACCCAGCTGGATGGTTCCCTAAGCCGTCTTGGCCTCGCCTCGGTCTATGGCCTGCTCCTGCACCGCCCCGCCCAGCTGAACGGCCCCGATGGCGCAACCCTCTACCGGGCTCTGCTGGAAGAGCGGGAAAAAGGGCGCGTCGCCAAGATCGGCATCTCGATCTACGGCCCGG
This sequence comes from Rhodocyclaceae bacterium, assembly GCA_024710925.1. Lineage (GTDB taxonomy): Bacteria > Pseudomonadota > Gammaproteobacteria > Burkholderiales > Rhodocyclaceae > Proximibacter. The sequence goes on from JANJTW010000016.1 coordinate 32,528, forward strand.
ATGAGCTCAATCAACTCCCCAACACCATGGGCCTCGACATCGTCCAGGCCCCCTTCAACATTCTCGACCAGCGCATGGCCACTTCCGGCTGGATCGCCCGTCTGCAGGAATCGGACTGCGAACTCCACGTCCGCTCTATTTTCCTGCAAGGCCTGCTGCTGATGCAGGCTGCAGCCCGGCCGGCCTACTTTTCCCGCTGGAACGCCCTCTGGGAAAGCTGGGAAAGCTGGCTGCGGGAAGCCAGACTCACCCCGCTCCAGGCCTGCCTGCGCCATGCCCTGAACACACCCGGCATCGCCAAGGTCGTGCTGGGCGTCGACAACGCGGCCCATCTGGCGGATATTCTGGCAGCGGCAGACGGCCCCCCCCCTCTCCCCACCCCGGGCCTTGCCATTGAAGACCCCCAACTATTGAACCCCGCCCTCTGGAACCGTTCATGAAGATCATTGCCATCGTTCAGGCCCGCATGGGGTCCACCCGCCTACCCAACAAGGTGATGAAGGAGATCGGGGGAGTCCCCATGATCGAACTCCTTCTCACCCGGCTGGCCCGTTCCCGGGAACTGAACCAGATCATCGTGGCCACCTCCACGGATCCGCGCAATCTGCCGCTGGCCGACCATGTCCGGAAACTGGGCTACGCCTGCGAACAAGGCAGCGAATCCGATGTCATGGAGCGTTACCTCCAAGCCGCCCGGGCCCATGGAGCCGACGCCATTGTTCGTATCACCGGAGACTGTCCCCTGGTGGACCCCGAGCTGGTCGATGCTGCAGTGCGCCGTTTCAAAGTAGAAGGAGTGGATTACCTCAGCAACGTCAAACCAGCCACCTACCCGGACGGCCTGGATATTGAGGTCTTCACCATGGCCGCTCTGGAACAGGCTGCCCGGGAAACCCAGTCCACCTACGATCACGAACACGTCACCCCCTACCTGCGGGAGTCCGGTCGATTCAGCCAGGCCGCCATGCAGGCGGAAGAGGATTTTTCCGGCCTGCGCTGGACCGTGGACGAGCAGGCGGACCTGGACGTGGTGGCGGGCGTCTTCGCCCACTTTTCCCCCGACATCCATTTCGGCTGGCGACAGATTCTGGCTCTTCAGCAAAAGCAGCCGGAACTGTTCACAGCCAACAACCAACTCATACGCAACGAAGGAGCCTCCATGGGCACCGGTCAAAAACTCTGGAAACGAGCCAAACAGGTCATCCCCGGCGGCAACATGCTGCTCTCCAAACGTGCAGAAATGTTCCTGCCCGAACAATGGCCCGCTTACTTCAGCAAAGCCAAGGGCTGCGAAGTCTGGGACCTGGACGGTAACCGCTACACCGACATGTCGATCATGGGTATCGGCACCAACACCCTGGGCTACGGCCACCCTGAAGTGGACGAGGCCGTGCGGCAAACCATCGCAGCGGGCAACATGTCCACCTTCAACTGCCCCGAGGAAGTCTATCTCGCGGAAAAGCTGATCGAACTCCACCCCTGGGCAGACATGGCGCGCTTCGCCCGCTCCGGAGGCGAAGCCAACGCCATCGCCATTCGCATCGCCCGGGCCGCCTGCGGCAAGGACAAGGTCGCCGTCTGCGGCTATCACGGCTGGCACGACTGGTATCTTTCCGCCAACCTGGGCGATGATGAAAACCTCGCCGGCCACCTGCTGCCCGGCCTGGAACCCAACGGCGTGCCGCGTAATCTCCGGGGTACCGTGTTCCCCTTCAACTACAACAACTACGCCGAGCTGGAAGCCTTGGTCAACGCCCACGACATCGGCGTCATCAAGATGGAAGTGGTGCGCAACAAGGGACCCGAGGACGGATTCCTGCACAAGGTGCGCAAGCTCGCCACGGAACGCGGCATCGTGCTCATCTTTGACGAGTGCACATCGGGCTTCCGGGAGTCCTTCGGCGGGCTCCACAAGCTGCACGGAGTAGAGCCAGACATGGCCATGTTCGGCAAGGCCCTAGGCAACGGCTACGCGATCACCGCCACCATCGGTCGCCGGGAAATCATGGAGGCCGCCCAGAGCACCTTCATCAGCAGCACCTTCTGGACCGAGCGCATCGGCCCCACTGCCGCCCTGAAAACCCTGGAAGTCATGGAGCGCATCCGTTCCTGGGAAACCATTACTGCCACCGGCCTGCAGATTCGCGCCCACTGGCAACGGCTTGCCGACAAGCACGGTTTGCAAATCGACCACTGGGGTCTGCCAGCCCTGACCGGTTTTTCCTTCCGCAGCGAGAACGCCCTAGCCTACAAGACCCTGATCACCCAGGAAATGCTGGCCAAAGGCTACCTGGGCGGCAACAGTGTCTACGTCTGTACCGAGCACACCCCCGAGGTGGTCGAAGCCTACTTCGCCGCCCTGGATCCCGTGTTCGGCCTGATCAAGGAATGTGAAGAAGGCCGGGATATTGCCGGGCTCCTGAAGGGTCCTGTCTGTCACGGCGGATTCAAGCGCCTGAACTGACGCCCCATGAGAGTTGCCTTTCGCACCGACGCCTCCCTGCAGATCGGCACCGGTCATGTGATGCGCTGCCTCACCCTGGCCAAGGTCCTGTCAGCAGGGGGCGCAAGGTGCGAATTCCTCTGCCGGGAGCATCCGGGCAATCTCATTGAATTCATCCGCGGCCAGGGCTTCACCACCCCCCCGCTTCCCCTGCTGCCCGATGCCGGGATAGGAGGCTCGTCTGCTCCCAGCCCCGCCCACGCCCACTGGCTGGGTGCCAGTTGGGAGCAGGATGCCGAAGCCTGTCGCACTGCCCTGGCAGCAAGCTCCCTCGACTGGCTGATCACGGACCACTACGCCCTGGACAGCCGCTGGGAACAAGCCCTGTCCCCCCATTACCGGAGACTGCTGGTCATCGACGATCTGGCCGATAGGCCCCATGTCTGCCACGCCCTGCTCGACCAAACCCTGGGGCGCGCCGGCGAGGATTACCAGCCTCTAGTACCCCGGGGCTGCCAACTGCTCTGCGGTTCAGCCTACGCCTTGCTGCGTCCCGAATTCGCTGCCCTACGCCCCTACAGTTTGGAACGTCGGGCCCAAGCTCCCCTGCGGGAGCTGTTAATCAATATGGGCGGAGTAGACAAGGACAACATCACCGGGCAGGTGCTCACGGCCCTGCTGGCCAGCCCCCTGCCGAAAGACTGCCGGATCACGGTAGTCATGGGCAGCACCGCCCCCTGGCTGGAAGAAGTGCGCCGGCAAGCCAGCGAACTGCCCTGGCCCAATCGGGTCCTGGCAGGTGTCGACAATATGGCCCAGTTGATGGCCGACAGCGATCTGGCGATTGGCGCGGCCGGAACCACAGCCTGGGAGCGCTGCTGCCTGGGGCTGCCTGCCCTCATGCTGGTTCTGGCGGACAACCAGCGAAAGGTTGCCCAAAGCCTTGCGGGCACCGGTGCAGCAGCCGTGCTCCACAGTGGCGAAGCGCTGGCTCCGCAGTTGGCCGCATGGCTGGGCAGACTACAGGAATCTCCCGGTGCTCTGGCTGCCATGAGTCTGGCCGCCATGCAGGTGGTGGACGGGAATGGCGCCCAACGCATCGCCCAATTGCTGGAACACTGACATGGACTCCCTGCTCCCCACCCGCCTGCGCCCCATGGTCACGGCCGATCTCGAACAGGTTCTGGGCTGGCGCAACCACCCGGAAATCCGGCGCTACATGTACACCCAGCACCCCATCAGCCTGGAAGAACACAGCCGCTGGTTCGAGAAGAAATCCGCCGACCCCGACTACCACCTGCTGGTTTTCGAAGTGGATGCCACCCCATTGGGCTTCATCAACATACACAAGATTGCTCCGGGCGGCATTGCCGACTGGGGTTTTTATGCAGCGCCTGATGCTCCCAAAGGAACCGGCCGCCAGCTGGGGCAGGCTGCATTACACTACGCCTTCGTTACCTGCGGCCTGCACAAGCTGTGCGGCCAGGCCCTGGCCTTCAACGCAAGCTCCATCAAGTTCCACCGTAACCTGGGCTTCACCCAGGAAGGCATCCTGCGCCAGCAGCACTTTGACGGCCAGCACTATCACGATGTGCTGTGCTTCGGCCTACTGGCCAGCGAGTGGCCATCGAATTCATGAGAAAAACGCCTATGTCCAACCTTCCCTGCATTCACATTGCCGGACGCCGCATCGCCGCCGATGCACCGCCCTACGTCATTGCCGAACTTTCCGCCAATCACAACGGCAAGCTCGAAACCGCCCTGCGAATCATTGAAGAAGCCAAAAAAGCCGGGGCAGATGCGGTCAAACTGCAAACCTATACCGCCGACACCATCACCCTGAACTGCGACTCAGAGCAATTCCAGATTCACGGGGGCCTGTGGGACGGCAAGACCCTCTACCAGCTCTACCAGGAAGCCCACATGCCCTGGGACTGGCACAAGCCCCTGTTCGAGCACGCCCGGAAACTGGGCATCACCATCTTCAGCTCTCCCTTCGACAACACGGCGGTGGACCTGCTCGAAGACCTCAATGCCCCGGCCTACAAGATCGCCTCCTTCGAAGCGGTGGACCTGCCCCTGATCCAGTACGTGGCCAGCACCGGCAAGCCCATGATCATCTCCACGGGCATGGCCGACGCCGAAGAAATCCAGCAGGCCATCGATGCAGCCCGCGCCGGGGGCTGCAAGGAGCTGGCCATCCTGCACTGCGTCAGCGGCTACCCGGCTCCGGCTGCGGATTACAACCTCAGCACCATCCCGGACATGATCCGTCGCTTTGGCCTGGTCACGGGCCTCTCCGATCACACCCTGGACAACACCACCGCCATCGCCAGCGTCGTGCTGGGAGCCTCCATTATCGAAAAACACTTCACCCTGGATCGCAAGGGCGGCGGCCCGGACGACAGCTTCTCCATCGAGCCCCCCGAACTGCGCGCCCTATGCACCGATAGCAAGACCGCCTGGTCCGCCCTGGGAAGCATCAATTACCAGAAAAAAGCCAGTGAGCAGGCCAATCTGAAGTTCAGAAGGTCACTCTACGTGGTGCGGGACATCGCTGCTGGCGAAACCCTCACCGAACAGAACATCAAAAGCATACGTCCCGGTTACGGCCTGGAACCCAAACACCTCCAGGCGGTGCTCAACAAGAAGGCCAGGCAGGCCCTGAAGGCCGGCACCCCGCTATCTTTCGACCATGTGGACGGGAACGGACAATGAGCCAAAGCCATTTCAAGAAAGTCTTCTTTGACCCGGGCTACCTCGCCCTCGACGAGGTTGCCAAGCTGTTGGAAAGCTACCCCTGCCTGAAGCTCATCCGGCACCGGAAGAAAGACCTGGCCACCTACCAGGAACGGGGCATGGCCATGCAGCTTTACCCGGACTTCAAGAACGAGAAGATGAAGCGGGTTCTGGAGCACGACATTGCCGAGGTGTGGTCAGGCATCATCAACGACCATCAGACCTCCGTGCTGTTTGACCGTACCACCAAATCCAGCAGCGAGGTCTTCAAGTTCAACGACCTGTTCCTGATGTGCTGCGGCTATCAGAACTGGCTGGAACAGGAACGCCCCGACATCCTCTTGTTCACCGCCACCCCCCACAACATCAAGACCTGGGTGCTGTCCCGGGTGGCCGAGTCCTTGGGCATTCCGGTGCTCTACTTCCAGGTCAGCTTCTTCCCCTGGCGGCAGTTCCTCGTGGAGGGGCTACGCAAGGACGGACGGCTGATTGCTCCGGCAGACAAGACGCCCTCAGAGCAGGACAGGAGTTTTTACGCGGACTACATCAAGAAAAAGCTGGGCTCCCTGGAAGACGCCATGCCGAGCTACGAGATCAACCGGCTCAAGAAGAACAACTGGAAGCTCCTGAAGCCCAAGACCGAGATCAAGAACTTCTTCGACAAGCCCCTCAGCTCGGTGGAAAAGGTGCAGAGCTACTACGCCTACGAGCGCCTGAGCCAGGACATCCGAGGCAAGAAGTATGTTGCCCTGTTCCTGCACTATCAACCCGAGCGCAGCACCATTCCCGAGGGCTACGGCTTCGGCATCCAGCTCTCCGCCGTGCTGGCCCTGCAACAGTGCCTGCCCGAGGACTGCTATCTGGTGGTGCGGGAACACCCCTCCACCTACACCCTCAACTTCAGCCGCAATTACCGCTGCAAGGAGTTTTACGAAACCCTCGCCTCCCTGGACCGGGTGCTTATTTCTCCCATGTCGGCAGACCCCTACCAGCTCATCGACAACAGCATCGCCACCGCCGCCATCACCGGCACCGTACTGGGTGAGGCCCTGGTGCGGGGCAAGCCCAGCATTGCCTTCGGCTCGGGGCCCATGCAGGCCATCGACTCGCCCAATTTCCACCGCTACCAGAACACCCCGGCCCTGCGCAACTTTTTGGCCAATCTGGACCAGCTCGGCCCCCACGACCTCGTCAAACATTTTGAGGGTGTGTGTGCCGCCTCCTTCTCAGGGGCTGACCCGGCCAGCCTGCGCTACGACGACCACCAGCGGCCCCAGTACCTCTCCGGAGCGGCCATCAACGGCATCAACCAGCTTCTCTCCGGGGCGGCAAAGCTCTGAACCTTCGCAGCCCAGGCCATTAAAAAGGCTCTGTTCGCATCGGCTGATGATTGCTCAAGGTTGGATAGCCAAGGTCAGAAACAGTGCGGGATTCGAGGCAGGGTCGGCGGACCGGTCGAGGGCGCGGAACCAGCCGAGATAATGAGCCAGGTAGCGCGTAGCGAT
>JANJTW010000025.1 GCA_024710925.1 Rhodocyclaceae bacterium
CCCGGGCAGACGCTGTTCACCTACCTGCACCTCGCCCCCGATCCGGAACAGACCCGCCTGCTGCTCGCCTCCGGCGCCACCGCCATCGCCTACGAGACGGTCACCGCACTTGGCGGCGGCCTGCCGCTCTTGGCGCCGATGAGCGAGGTCGCCGGTCGCATGGCCATCCAGGCCGGCGCCGCCTGCCTGGAAAAGGCGCACGGCGGCGCCGGCCTGCTGCTCGGCGGCGTACCCGGCGTGCCGCCGGCGAAGGTGGTCATTCTCGGCGGCGGAACGGTCGGCAGCAACGCCGCGCAGATCGCCGTCGGCGTCGGCGCCGAGGTGGCGGTGCTCGACCGTTCGGTCGACCGCCTGCGCCAGCTCGACGCCCGCTTCGGCAACCGCATCCGGACGATCCGGCCGACGCAGGAAAGCATCGAGCATCACGTCCTCGACGCCGACCTCGTCGTCGGCGCCGCGCTGGTGCCCGGCGCCGCCGCGCCGAAGCTGGTGACGGCGGCGATGGTGCGGGCGATGCGTCCGGGCTCGGTGCTGGTCGACGTCTCCATCGACCAGGGCGGCTGCTTCGCGACCAGCCGGCCGACGACGCACGCCGCCCCGACCTACATCGTCGACGGCGTCGTCCACTACTGCGTCGCCAACATGCCCGGCGCCGTGCCGCGCACCTCGACCTTCGCCCTCAACAACGCGACGCTGCCCTTCGTCTTCGCGCTGGCGAACAAAGGCTGCCGGCAGGCGTTGCGCGACGACCCGCAGCTGCGTGCCGGCGTCAACGTCATCGACGGTGCGCTGACCTGCGCGCCGGTGGCCGAGGCGCAGGGACTGCCCGTCGCCGACGCGCTTGCCCGCCTCGGGGGCTGAGGCATCGCTGCCGGGTTCAGGCGGCGTCATACGACGCCGACATCCGATTTTTGCCGTGCATCAATTTTTCTGTAATGCAATCGGACTAGGATCGTCGCCAACCTCATGCGACAGGAGTCCACCGATGTCCACGCAGAAAGCCAGTTTCACCAAGGCCCGTGATGCGCTCGTCAAGGCGATCGCCGACTACCAGACCGCCACCCGCGACATGAACGTCGCCCTGCTCCGCTGCGCGAAGCACACCGGCTCGGTCTACGACTCGCTGCAGACGATAGTGAACGCCTCCGGCACGCTGGCCGAGCGGCGACACTGACGCCGGTCCGGCGGCGACGGCCGCCGGCGATTGGGCGGATGGAGAAAACAGGCTGCGAACGCTTGCCGCTGCGGCATTCGATGCTGCGTTGCGGTAAAATTGCCGGATGCTCTATCCACTGATCCGCAAATTCTTCTTCTCGCTCGACGCCGAGGATGCCCACGGCATCGGCATGCGCGGCGTATCCCTGCTTTCCTGCACTGGTCTCGCCGGCATGCTCGCCAAGCCCGTACCGGCCTGCCCGGTCGAGGTGATGGGGCTGAAATTCCCGAATCCGGTCGGTCTTGCCGCCGGCCTCGACAAGAACGGCGACCACATCGACGGGCTGGCGGCGCTCGGCTTCGGCTTCCTCGAAATCGGCACGATCACGCCGCGGCCGCAGCCCGGCAACCCGCGCCCGCGCCTCTTCCGCATCCCCGAGAAGCAGGCCATCATCAACCGCATGGGCTTCAACAACGAGGGCGTCGACAAGCTGATCGCCAACGTCCGCGCGGCGAAGTTCCCGAAGCAGGGCGGCATCCTCGGCATCAACATCGGCAAGAACTTCGACACGCCGATCGAGAAGGCGGCCGACGACTACCTCGCCTGCCTGGAAAAGGTCTATGCGCTGGCCAGCTACATCACGGTCAACATCTCCAGCCCGAACACCAAGAACCTGCGCGAGCTGCAGAAGGACGAGGCGCTCGACGCGCTGCTGGCGCCGCTGAAGGCCGCCCAGCAGCGGCTCGCCGACACGCACGGCCGCTACGTGCCGATGGCGCTGAAGATTGCGCCGGATCTTGAAGACGAGCAGATCGCCGGCATCGCCGACCTGCTCCGTCGCCACCGCATGGACGGCGTCATCGCCACCAACACGACGGTCGCGCGCGCCGGCGTCGAGGGGCTGCCCAACGCCAGCGAGACCGGCGGCCTCTCCGGCGCGCCGCTGTTCGACGCCTCGACCGAGGTCGTGCGGAAACTTGCCGCGGCGCTGCAGGGCGAGCTGCCGATCATCGGTGTCGGCGGCATCATGAACGGCGAACAGGCGGCAGCGAAAATCGCCGCCGGCGCCAGCCTCGTCCAGTTCTATTCCGGCTTCATCTACCGCGGCCCGGATCTGGTCAGCGAGGCGGCAGCAGCGATCGCTAGAATGCCCCGCAAGGCCTGACCCGCGGGCCAATCCCCTAGTTTTCCGATGGTTGTTTGATACAGAACAAAAGCCGATAATTCGCCCCCCGTATCATTTCGCGACCATGACCCACTACCTCTTCATCCTCCTCGGCGCCGTTCTGGTGAACAACGTCGTCCTGGTGAAGATGCTCGGCCTGTGCCCCTTCATGGGGGTTTCCAAGAAGCTGGAAACGGCCTTCGGCATGGGCGCGGCGACGACCTTCGTGCTCACCGTCGCCACCGGCGCCAGCTACATCATCGACCACTACCTGTTGATGCCGTTCGGCCTGGAATACCTGCGCACGCTGTCGTTCATCGTCACCATCGCGGCCATCGTCCAGCTTACCGAGATGGTCATCCACAAGACCAGCCCGGTCCTGCACCAGGTGCTCGGCATCTACCTGCCGCTGATCACCACCAACTGCGCGGTGCTCGGCGTGCCGCTGCTGAACATCGCCAACAAGAACAACTTCGTCGAATCGCTGCTCTTCGGCGCCGGCAGCGCCATCGGTTTCTCGCTGGTACTGATCCTCTTCGCCGGCATCCGCGAACGTACCGACGGCGCCGACGTCCCCACCCATTTCAAGGGCACCGCCATCGCCATGGTCACCGCCGGCCTGATGTCGCTCGCCTTCATGGGCTTCGCCGGTCTGGACAAGTACCGCTGATGCTGACCGCCATTGCCATCATGGCGCTCGGCGCCGTCGTCCTCGGCGCCGCGCTCGGCTACGCGTCGATCAAGTTCCGCGTCGAGGGCGATCCGCTGGTCGAGAAGATCGAGGCCATCCTGCCGCAGACGCAGTGCGGCCAGTGCGGCTACCCCGGCTGCCGCCCGTACGCCGAAGCGATCAACAAGGGCGAGGCCGACATCAACCTGTGTCCGCCGGGCGGCATGGAAGGCGTGCAGCGCCTGGCCGAACTGCTCGGGCGCGAGGCGAAGCCGCTCGAGGCCGAGGAAAAACCGAAGGCCGTCGCCTTCATCGACGAACAGACCTGCATCGGCTGCACGCTGTGCATCCAGGCCTGCCCGGTCGACGCCATCGTCGGCGCCGCCAAGCAGATGCACACCATCATCGATGACCTGTGCACCGGCTGCGAGCTATGCGTGCCGCCGTGCCCGGTCGAGTGCATCACGATGGAGCCGATCGGCGAAAATCTCGACAACTGGAAATGGAAGTATCCGGTGATCGAACTGAAGAAGGTCGCCTGATGCTGTCGCTGTTCAAGTTCAAGGGCGGCGTCAAGCCGCAGACCAACAAGGCGCAGTCGGTGAGCGAGCCGATCGCCATGGCGCCGCTGCCCTCGCGCCTGTTCGTGCCGCTGCACCAGTCGATCGGCGGCACGCCGCAGCCGCTGGTCGAGGCTGGCCAGCGCGTGCTGAAAGGGCAGCGGATCGGCGCCGCCGACGGCTGGATTTCCGCCGCCGTGCACGCGCCGACCTCGGGCACCGTGCGCGCCGTCGCCGAACACGTCGCCGCACACCCCTCCGGCCTGACCTCGCTGTCGGTCGAAATCGAGCCGGACGGCCGCGACGAATGGTGCGAGCGCACGCCGATCGACCATGGCGCGCTGGCGCCGGAGGCAGTGCGCGAGCGCCTGCGCGAAGCCGGCGTCGTCGGTCTCGGCGGCGCGGTGTTCCCGACGCACGGCAAGCTCACCGCCTCGAAGACGGTGCCGATGGAAGAGCTGGTGATCAACGGCGCCGAGTGCGAGCCCTTCATCACCTGCGACGACCTGCTGATGCGCGAGCGCGCCGAAGAGGTCATCCGCGGCGTCGGCGTCTTCCGCGACCTGCTGCAGCCGAAGCGCGTGCTGATCGGCATCGAGGACAACAAGCCGGAAGCCGTCGCCGCGCTGCAAGCGGCAGTGGCCAAGCTCGGCGAGAACTTCGCGGTGGTCGCCGTGCCGACGCTGTACCCGGCCGGTGGCGCCAAGCAGCTGATCCGCGTGCTCACCGGCAAGGAAGTGCCGTCGACGAAGCGATCGACCGACCTCGGCGTGCAGTGCTTCAACGTCGCCACCGCCTATACCGCGTGGCGCGCCGTCGCCCACGGCGAACCGGTCGTCTCGCGCATCGTCACGCTGACCGGCAACGTCGAGCGCCCGCGCAACTGGGAGGCGCTGCTCGGCACGCCGCTTTCCGAATTCGTCGCGCTCGGCGCGCCGAAGCCCGACACCGACGGCTACCTGATGGGCGGCCCGATGATGGGCTTTGCGATGCCGGCCATGGACGCGCCGCTGGTCAAGGCGACCAACTGCATCATCGCCTCGTCGCCGGCGCTGTTCCCGGCGAAGGCGCCGGAAATGCCGTGCATCCGCTGCGGCGAATGCGCCAAGGTCTGCCCGCACGAGCTGCAGCCGTTCGAGCTGTACTGGTTCGCGCGCGCGAAGAACTTCGGCAAGACGCAGGAATACCATATCTTCGACTGCATCGAATGCGGCTGCTGCAGCTTCGTCTGCCCGTCGCGCATTCCGCTGGTGCAGTACTTCCGCTTCGCCAAGAGCGAGATCTGGGCGCGCGAGAAGGAGAAGAACGCCGCCGACCAGGCCAAGGCGCGCTTCGAGTGGAAGACCGAACGCGACGAGCGCGAAAAGGCCGAGAAGGCCGAGAAGCTGGCCAAGGCCGCCGCCGCACAGGCGGCGAAAAAGGCGGCAGAAGCGGCCGCTGCCGCCGCTGCCGCCGCTGCCGCCGCTGCTGCCGCTCCTGGCGATGCCGGCGCCGAAACCCCTGCCGCTCCGGTCGACGCCGAAGCGGCGAAGAAAGCCGCCATCGCCGCCGCCATTGAGCGCGCGCGCGCGCAGCGCGAGGCTGCCGCCCCGAAGAACACCGAGCAGCTGACGCCGGCGCAGCAGCGCGAGATCGCCGCCGTCGACGCGCTCCGCCAGCAGGCCGGCATCGAGCCGCCGCCCGCCGCGCCCGAGGAACCGAAGCCGTGACCGACTTCAGCACGCCCCCCTACCTGTTGAAGAACGCCAGCGTGCAGCGCGTCATGCTGCAGGTGCTGGCCGCGCTGCTGCCGGGCGTCGC
>JANJTW010000044.1 GCA_024710925.1 Rhodocyclaceae bacterium
GCAGATCGCCTGCACGATCGGCGGCAACGTCGCCGAGAACTCGGGCGGCGTGCACTGCCTGAAGTACGGACTGACCGTGCATAACGTGCTCAAGGTGCGCGGCTTCACGATCGAGGGCGAGGCCGTCGAATTCGGCGCCGACGCGCTCGACGCCGCCGGCCTCGACCTGCTCGCCATCATCAACGGCTCCGAAGGCCTGCTGGCGGTGATCACCGAGGTCACCGTCAAGCTCACCCCGAAGCCGGAGCTGGCGCAGGTCGTGCTGGCCTATTTCGACGACGTGCAGAAGGCCGGCAACGCGGTCGCCGACGTCATCGCCGCCGGCATCATCCCGGGCGGCCTGGAAATGATGGACAAGCCGGCGACGCATGCCGTCGAGCCGTACGTCAAGGCCGGCTACGACCTCGACGCCGAGGCCGTGCTGCTGTGCGAATCGGACGGCACGCCGGCCGAGGTGGCCGAGGAGATCGAACGCATGAAGGCGGTGCTCGAAAAGAGCGGCGCCACCTCGCTCGTCGTCTCGCAGAGCGAGGCCGAGCGCCTGCGCTTCTGGGCCGGCCGCAAGGCCGCCTTCCCGGCGGTCGGCCGCATCACGCCGGACTACCTGTGCATGGACGGCACCATCCCGAGGAAGCGGCTGGCCGAGATGCTGGAAGCGATCGCCGACCTCTCGGTGAAGTATGGCCTGCGCTGCGCCAACGTCTTCCACGCCGGCGACGGCAACCTGCATCCGCTGATCATGTACGACGCCAACCAGCCGGGCGAACTCGAACGCGCCACCGCCTTCGGCGGCGAGATCCTCGAACTATCGGTCAAGCTCGGCGGCACCGTCACCGGCGAGCACGGCGTCGGCGTCGAGAAGATCGACGTCATGGCGGTGCAGTTCACGCCGGCCGAGATTTCCGCCTTCCACCGCCTGAAGGCCGCCTTCGACGAGAAGGGCCTGCTCAATCCCGGCAAGGGCATCCCGACGCTCGCCCGCTGCCGCGAATACCTGCAGACGCGCGCCGGCTCCGCCGCGCCGTCCGCTTCCGCGCCGAGGTTCTGATGGACGCCGTACTCAAGGAATGGATCGGCCGCGTGCACGACGCGGTGGAAACGCAAGGCCAGCTGCGCATCCGCGGCGGCGGCAGCAAGGATTTCTACGGCGGCTTGCCGCGTGGCGAATTGTTCGACACCACCGGCTATCGCGGCATCGTCGCCTACGAGCCGACCGAACTGGTCGTCGTCGCCCGCGCCGGCACGCCGCTTGCGGAACTGGAGGCGACGCTCGCCGAGAAGGGGCAGTGCCTGCCCTTCGAGCCGCCGCACTTCGGCTACCCGGCGCTGCTCGGTGCCAACGCCGGCGGTGCCACCACCGTCGGCGGCATGGTCGCTGCCGGCTTGTCCGGCCCGCGCCGGGCGGCGGTCGGCGCCGTGCGCGACTACGTGCTCGGCGTCAAGCTGGTCGACGGCAAGGGCGAACTGCTTTCCTTCGGCGGCCAGGTGATGAAGAACGTCGCCGGCTACGACGTGCCGCGCCTGATGGCCGGCAGTCTCGGCACCCTCGGCCTGATCGCCGAGGTGGCGCTGAAGGTGCTGCCGGTGCCGGTCGCCGTGCGGACGCTGCGCTTCTCCCTCGGTGAGGCCGCGGCGTTGTCCCGGCTCAACGAATGGGGCGGCCGGCCGCTGCCGGTCGCAGCCTCGGTCTGGCACGAGGGGACGCTCACCGTACGTCTGGCCGGCGCGCATGCGGCGATCGAGTCGGCGCAGACGACGCTCGGCGGCGAGGTCGTCGCCGAGGCCGAGGCGGCCGCCTTCTGGCTCGGCGTCCGCGAGCAGACCCTGCCTTTCTTTGCCGGCGGCGAACCGCTGTGGCGCCTGTCGGTGGCGTCCACGACGCCGCCGCTGGGGCTGCCCGGCCCGCAGCTGATCGAATGGGGCGGCGCGCTGCGCTGGCTGCGCGGTGACCAGGGCGCCGAGCGCCTGCGCACCGTCGCCGCGCAGTCCGGCGGCCACGTTACGCTGTTCCGCGGCGGCGAAGCGCTGAAGACCGCTGCCGGCGTCTTCCAGCCGCTGCCGCCGGCGCTGCTGCAGATTCACCGCCGGCTGAAGGCCGCCTTCGATCCGCACGGCGTGTTCAATCCCGGCCGCATGTATCCGGATTTCTGACGATGCAAACGAACCTCATCGATTCCTTCAAGGACACCGCCGAGGGCCGCGAGGCCGACGCCATCCTGCGCACCTGCGTGCATTGCGGCTTCTGCACGGCGACCTGCCCGACCTACCAGTTGCTCGGCGACGAACTTGACGGGCCGCGCGGCCGCATCTACCTGATCAAACAGATGCTCGAAGGGCAGCCGGTCACCGAGAAGACGCAGCTGCACCTCGACCGCTGCCTGACCTGCCGTTCGTGCGAAACAACCTGCCCGTCGGGCGTCAAGTACCACCGCCTGCTCGACATCGGCCGCAAGTTCCTCAACGAGCGCGTCGGCCGGCCGCTCGGCCAGCGCGTCGTGCGCGGCCTGCTGCAGGAGGCGCTGCCGCGGCCGTGGATCTTCCGGCCGGCGGTGGCCGCCGGCCAGCTGCTGCGGCCCTTGCTGCCGCAGGTGCTGGCCGACAAGATGCCGACGGCGGCGCCGGGGCAATCGCAGGGCTGGCCGGAGCGTTCGGCCCATCCGCGGCGCATGCTGGCGCTCGCCGGCTGCGTGCAGCCGGGGCTGGCGCCGAACACCAACGCGGCGACGGCGCGCCTGCTCGACAAGCTCGGCATTTCGCTGTTCGAGGCGCCGGAGGCCGGCTGCTGCGGCGCGCTGCGCTTCCACCTCGACGCGCAGGAAGCGGCGCTCGCCGACATGCGCCGCAATATCGACGCCTGGTGGCCGCACGTCGAACCGACGGAAGGGCGCGGCGTCGAGGCCATCGTCATGACCGCCTCCGGTTGCGGGGCGCACGTCAAGGAATACGGCCTGCTGCTCAAGCACGACCCGGCCTATGCGGCGAAGGCCGAACGCATCTCGGCGCTGACGAAGGACGTCGCCGAAATCCTCGCCGCCGAGGCGGATCGTCTCAAGCCGCTGCTCGCGGCGAAGGCGCAGCCGCCGCTGAAGCTCGCCTTCCACTCGCCGTGCACGCTGCAGCACGGACAGAAGATCAAGGGCGTCGTCGAGGAGTTGCTCGCCGCGGCCGGTTGCGAGCTGACGCCGGTGGCCGATCCGCACCTCTGCTGCGGCTCGGCCGGCACCTATTCGATCCTGCAGCCGGCGTTGTCGCGGCAACTGCGCGACAACAAGCTGGCAGCGCTGTCGGCGGGGGCCCCGAAGCTGATCGTTACTGCTAATATTGGCTGTCAGACCCACCTGCAGAGCGGCAGCGCGATGCCCGTCAGGCACTGGGTGGAGATCATCGAAGAACGTATCTAGGGGGAACGCGATGGCCATCGACGAGGCCTTGCTGGCAACGCTTTCGGCAGACGAGAGCAAGAGCGTCAGGCGCCTGGTCGAAAAGGGCATCAAGTTGCCGCCGCAGCCGCACGTGCTGGAGGAGTTGCGGCACCTGCTGACGCGCGGCGTGACCGATCTGCGCGTCATCGCGCGCAGCATCGGCCAGGATGCCGGCATCGTCGCCGCGCTGTTCCGCGTCGTGCAGAGCGCCGCCTACCGGCGCATGCAGCCCTTCGAGTCGGTCGAGGAAATCCTGCAGGCGATCGGCACCCGGCAGGCCTTCAACATCGTGCAGGCGGTCTCGCTGGCCGCCGCCGTGCCGGCCAAGCACAACGCCAAGGCCTTCGAGGCCTTCTGGGCGCGCTCGCGCACGGTCGGCCAGATCGCCATGCTGATCGCCGAGGACCGCGTCTCGGTGTGCAACATCTTTCCCGACCAGGCCTATCTCGCCGGTATCTTCCACGACTGCGGCGTGCCGGTGCTGATGCAGCGTTTTGCCTCGTACTGCAAGGCGATGCAGCTCGACGAGCCGGGCGCCTGGCTCGACCTCGCCGAGGAGGATCGGCGTTTCTGCGCCGACCACTGCGTCGTCGGCTACCTGGTCGGCAAGCACTGGAAGCTGCCCGACTTCATCTGCGACGCGATCCGCTTTCACCACGACATGGCCGGCCTCGGCAACCATGCCGCACGGACGATGATCGCCATCCTGCAGCTGGCGATCCAGCTCTACTATCAGGAATTGCACATCGACAACCCGGAGTGGCTGTCGGTGCGCGCAGCAGTAGCCGAGGAGCTCGGCCTGCATCCGGACGCGCTGCCCGAATTCATGGACGAAATCCTCGAACGCTACCAGAGCGAGACGCACTGAATGGTCATGCACCTCGATCCTGCCGCCGACTACGCAGCGATGCACGCCGGCTTCCGCTGGCAGGTGCCGGCGCGCTACAACATCGGCGTCGACATCTGCGGCCGCTGGGCCGGCGACCGCACGCGCTTCGCGCTGTACTACGAGGATGATGCCGGCAATACCTCGGCGTGGACCTTCTGGGACATCCAGCGCGCGGCCAACCGCCTCTCCAACGTGCTCGGCGCGCTCGGCACGCTTCTCGGCGACCGCGTCGCGATCATGATGCCGCAGCGCCCGCACACCGGCATCGCGCACGTCGCCGTCTACCAGATGGGTGCGGTGGCGCTGCCGCTGTCGCACCTGTTCGGCCCGGACGCGCTCGAATACCGGCTGGCCGACGCCGGCGCGCACATCGCTATCGTCGACGAGACGACGCTGCCGAAGCTGCTGGAAATCCGCGACCGCCTGCCCGAGCTCAGGCATATCGTCGGCGTCGACATCGACCCGGCGACCGCCGCCGGGGCCGGTATCAAGCGCTGGGAGGCGCTGCTCGAACATGCCTCGTCGCGCTACACGCCGGTCGATACCGCCGCCGACGATCCGGCGATGATCATCTACACCAGCGGCACCACCGGTAACCCGAAGGGCGCGCTGATGGCGCACCGCACGCTGATCGGCAACCTCTCCGG
>JANJTW010000087.1 GCA_024710925.1 Rhodocyclaceae bacterium
ATGCGCGGCGTCGAGCGCCAGTTCGACGTCCTCGGCGGTCGAGCGGGCGGCCATCGTGTACGGCTGGCCGGTGATCGGCGTGATCACGTTGAAATATTCGCCCTTGACCGGGGCGACCCACTTGCCGCCGATGAAGTTGTCGTACTTGGCCTTGTAGGCGATCTTGGCACCGGCGGCGCCGGGGGAAGCGTAGAGCATGTCGTCTCCTCGTTACTCTGTGATGGTGAGCGAAAGCAGCGTTGCGAAGTCTCGCCGAGCCGCCGTCGCTACCACCCGGCGACGGCCCGGCGGACTCTCGCCCCGTTCAAGGCACGGCCTGTGCCAGCTTCCCGGCCGGCGGCGGCAAAGGCTTGCCGCACAAGGATTCCGCCGCCGCCGGCCGGAACCGGCGCGGCGCTTCATGCCAATGCACTGTTGATCAATTGCGCAGCAACTGCTCCGCGATGGAGCGTTCGGATGCCCGCCAGGGCCCGCCGGCAGGGCATTTTCACAGGCATGGAACGTGCGTGGTCGAGCCCCGTGATCGATGACGACGAACTCCCCGACCCGACGCCCGGCGCCACCCGCGGCGTCATCGCCCGTTCCTGGCAGCGCTGCCGCGACGCTGGGCTCGACGCCGCGCAAGCCGTGCCGCCGCCGTCATGCCCGCCGGCGACGCTGGCCGGGCGGCTGGAGGCCAACGCCCGCCTGGTCGCCTACGCGCAGCCGATGCTCGAAGGGCTGTACCAGCACCTGGCGCGCTCGTCGTCGATGGTGCTGCTCGCCGACAACGCCGGCATGATCCTGCGCGCGGTCGGCGACGCCGACTTCGTCGCCCGCGCCGAACGCTGCCACCTGCAGCCCGGCGCCGTCTGGTCGGAAGACGAAATGGGCACCAACGCGATCGGCACCGCGCTGGTCGAACGGCATACCGTCGCCGTCGTCGGCGGCGAGCACTTCCTGCGCCGCAACCGCTTCCTCACTTGCATCTCGGCGCCGATCCTCGCCCCCGGCGGCGGCGTCCTCGGCGTCCTCGACATCTCCGGCGACGCGCGCGTCGCGCAGGTGCACGGCGCGGCGCTGGTCGAGATGAACGCCGGCATCATCGAGAACCGGCTGATCGAGACGCTGCCCGAGGCCGCCGTCGTGCTCCGCCTGCACGCCAGCGCCGAAGGCCTCGGCTCACACCTCGACGGCCTGCTCGCGCTGGCCGGGGACGGCCGTTGCCTGGCCGGCAACCGTCGCCTGCCGCGCCTGTTCGGCATAGCCGGCGCGGCACTGCCGGCGGCGAGCTTCGCCGAACTGTTCGCCACGCCATGGCCGGCGCTGATCGAGCACGCCTGCCGGCACGGCGAGGAGCCGCTGGCGCTGCGCACGCAGCGCGGCGGCGAAATCCATGCGCGCGTCGGCCTGCGCGCCGGCGGCCGCAGCTTCCTCGCCGGCAGCCCGGTGCCGTGCTCCGGCGCCGATGCCGGACGCGATGCCGGCGCCACTCCGGACGCCCCGGGCGTCGACCGGCGCCGCGCCCGCGCGCGGGACGACGCGCCATCGCCGGCCGACGGCCTGCACGAACTCGGCAGCGACGACCCGCGCATGGCCGAGGCGATCCGCCGCGCCCGGCGCATCGCCGAGTGCGACATCCCGCTGCTGATCCAGGGCGAAACCGGCAGCGGCAAGGAATGGTTCGCGCAGGCCTTCCACAAGAGCGGACCGCGCCGCGACGCCCCCTTCGTCGCCGTCAATTGCGCGGCGATCCCGGCGACGCTGATCGAATCCGAACTGTTCGGCCACGTCGAGGGCGCCTTCACCGGCGCCCGCCGCGCCGGCGCGCGCGGCCGAATACGCGAGGCCGAGGGCGGCACGCTGTTCCTCGACGAGATCGGCGACATGCCGCTGGCGCTGCAGGCGGTGCTGCTGCGCGTGCTGGAGACGCGGCGCGTCGCGCCGCTCGGCGGCGAGGGCGAGGAACCGGTCGACTTCGCGCTGGTCTGCGCCAGCCACCAGCCGCTGCGCACGCTGGTCGAACACGGCCAGTTCCGCGCCGACCTCTTCTTCCGCCTCTCCGGCATGACCGTGTCGCTGCCGGCGCTGCGCGAGCGCCAGGACTTCGACCGGGTGGTGCGCCGCATCCTCGCCGAGGAAGCGCCGGGGCGCGACCTGCGCGTCGCGCCGGCGGCGCTCGACCTGCTGCGCCGGCACGACTGGCCGGGCAACCTGCGCCAGCTGCGCAACGTGCTGCGCCTCGCCGTCGCGCTGCTCGGCGACGAACGCCTGCTGACGCCGGACTTCCTGCCGGCGGAAATCCTCGACGCCGACAGCCGCGCCGGCCACGGCGAATCCGGCCTGCGCGCCGTGCAGATCCGCCTCGTCCGCGAAACCGTCGAACGCCACGGCGGCAACATCTCCGCCGCCGCGCGCGAACTCGGCATCACGCGGACGACGCTTTACCGCAAGCTGGCGGAGGGGCGGGGGAGCAGGGAGCCGGCGCCGACGGATGGGGGAGCGGGCTGAGGCGGGTCCGCTTTGTCACCGGGGCCGGGCGGTGGCGGGGTGTGGTTGCGACTGGAAGGCTGATTTGCTGGAGCTGGAGAGCGGACGCTCAACGTCGAGCTGACTGGCCTGCGCAGCTTTTCGCGAAGGTCCGGTGGAATGATAGGTTGGGCGTCTTGCTGTCAGTGTGCTGGAAAATTTTCAGTAATGACTGTACAGTATCGCGTACATGCAAGGAGGCGTGAAATGGATGCAATGACCTACACCGCTGTTCGCGCAAACCTAGCCAGCACCATGGATAGGGTTTGTGACGACCATGAAGCGTTGATTATTACCCGCAACGGCGAGCAAGCCGTGGTGATGCTCTCGCTCGAAGACTACAAAGCGCTTGAGGAAACCGCCTATCTCCTGCGCACCCCGGCTAACGCCAAACGAATCCTCTCGGCCGCTGCCCAACTGACTGCCGGCAAAGGTACGGAACGGGAACTGGCGAAGTGAAGCTGATTTTTGCGGATGAGGCATGGGAGGATTACCTCTACTGGCAAAAACAAGACACGCGAATAGTTGAACGAATAAACAAGCTGATTCGTGAAACCCAGCGCGAACCCTTCGCCGGTGTAGGAAAACCGGAGGCGTTAAAGCACGCGCTATCAGGGTTTTGGTCACGCCGCATAACAGATGAACATCGCATGGTTTATCGCGTAGAAGGGGACGCACTTTTGATCGCCCAATTGCGGTTTCATTATTGAGGCGCCCAACGTAGAAGTGAGCGGCCTGCGCGGCTTTTTGCGCAGGTCCGCTCGACTGCCGGGTTATGCCTTATGTTTTCTTGGGCGAGGAACACCTAATGCCTCCGCAATAAGCTCAAACCCTGCTTCATTCTTGAAGGGCTCAATTTCGGCCTGCAAGCTTTTGAGCCGAACCTTTTGCCAAGTGGAAGAAGCGTCGTGATATTTCTTGATGAAGTCCGGTGTTAGCGTGTAGAACTCAGGTGCTTCTGAACCCGCTGAACCATCGTTACTTCCGTAAAACTTACCGATATTCAGGAATGCGACCACCAAGAAGTCAAAAGCATCAAGTGCTTTTTCTTTGATTGGAAAGCCGCGATCACAGTCGGTAGCGTATCGGCTTTTGACCTGAACCCTGATTTGAGCGTGCTCGTTGCTTTTGGGCTTGTATCGCGGCTCTGGGTGAATGCAAATGAGGTCGTAACCCTCATTGCCCTCAGGTGCCTTGTAGGTCAGGATATTTCTCCGCATGAGGTGCCCCATGACGAGATACTCAGCGCCTGTTGAAACAACAGGAAGTCTTAACCAATCTCGTTCGCTCAACGGTGGCTCCTATAAGGCATAACTTTGATTTAGGGAGACAGCGTTGCGCCCTAACTTCGACACCCGTCTCCCTGTCTGTGGCGTGGAATGTCTCCGAAAACCGTTGCTGTTACAGGGTTTCGTCAGTTCGAGCGCGGAAATCATCGCTATTAAAAAGTTGTGAAAAGCGGCAGCGCAGAACGTTCGCATAATGATACCGGCAAAGGTGCGCTGAGGGGAAAGGCGGCCGCGGGTCGCTGCTGGCCGGAGGCCGCCACGTCAGGCGCCGGCGCCGGCCTCCGGCCATTTCCTGCCGACCAGGTAGCGTACGCCGGCCGGGCCGTAGTGTTCGGCGTGGGGCATGCCGGCGGGCAGGTGGAAGAGCTGCCCGGTGCGGAAGACCTCGGTCCTGCCGTCGATCTCGATGGCGATCTCGCCGTCGAGGATCAGGGCCTTGGCTTCGAAGGGGTGGGTGTGCTCGTCGAGTGCGCCGCCGGGCGGGCGCTCGACGGTGACGATTTCGCCGAAGCCCTCGGCTACGAGGCGTTCGCTGAATTGCGCTGCATTCATGGCGGGGCTCCTCCGGTTTCGGGGGATCGTACCGGAAGCCGCCGTGCGCCGCACGGGCGGTCGGGCGGCGGGGGCTGCTGCCCCCGCGCGCCTCACTCGCTGTAGAAGCCGACGCCGATCAGGCTGCCGTTGGCGCGCCGGACGAAGCTGCGCTTCTTCTCGACGGCGTTCGTTACCGGGTTGCGCCAGACGTAGTCGACGCGGCCTTCGCCGCTGGCCTTCACCTGCGCCAGCATTTCCTGCACCAGCGCGCGGCCCTCGACGTCGCGCAGTTCGCTGGCGTTGGTGCCGGTCCATTTCGGGTTCATGCCGTGCGCCTCGAACCTGCCGGTTTCGAGGTTGATCGCGAAGACGTAGAGGTCGTCGCGGACGAAGCTGTCGCGCGGGTCGTTGAAGCGGGCGAGGGCGGTGGTGATGCCCTGCTTCTTGATCAGCGCGCTCGCCTCGTCGAGCAGCCGCAGCGCGTCGTCGGCGGTGGCGCGCGGCGCGTAGTAGCCGACGCCGAGGATGTGCTCGCCGCTGCGGTGCAGCCAGGCGAACTTCGGCTCGACGTGGTTGGTCTTGCGGTTCAGCCAGACGTAGCGGATGCGCGCCTCGGCCTGCTTGTCGGTGACGGCGATCATCTGCCGGAACAGCGGGTTGCCGGCGGCGTCGACGCTGTCGAGCACCTTCAGGCCGACCAGCGTTTCCGGCGCGGCGCCGCTGGCGACGTAGGTGCCCTGGCGGTCGATCACGTAGACGTAGAGGTCCTTCTTCACGAACGGGCCGCTGCGGTCGTTGAAGGCGGCCCAGGCCTTCTCCGGGCCGTTGGCGGCGAGATATTTCACGGCCTGGTCGAACAGCGCGCGCGCTTCGCGCGGCGTCGCGCGTTCGGCGGCGACGGCGCCCTGCGACAGGCAGATGGCGAGCGCGGCGAGGGCCTGCGCTGCGCAACGGATGATTCGGTTCTGCATCGTTTTCTCCTTGGGGATCGGTGCGGCTGGCGCAACGACGGGGCGCCCCGCGGGCACCCCGTCGCGTCCGTTCAGAACGGCTGGCCGGTCAGGACTTGTGCAGCTTGAACACCCACACCGAGCCGCCCTGTTCGAGGAAGTTCACCCGCTTGGCGACGTCGCCGCCCCACAGCGGCACGGCGCCGCCCCAGCCGGTGGTGACGGCGACCATCTGCTCGCCGTCCTGTTCCCAGGTCACCGGCGGTGCGACGATGCCGGTGCCGGTCTGGAAGGACCACAGCTCCTTGCCGGTCTTCGCGTCGACCGCCTTCAGGAAGCCTTCCGGCGTACCGTAGAAGGCCAGCCCGCCGGCGGTGGTCAGCACGCCGCCCCACAGCGGCGCGTAGTTCTTGTTCTCCCAGACGATCTTGCCGCTGACCGGGTCGACTGCGCGCATGACGCCGATGTGGTCCTCGTGCAGCGGCTTGATCGTGAACCCGGCGCCGAGGTAGGCGGCGCCCTTCTTGTAGGCCACCGGCTCGTTCCAGATGTCCATCCCCCACTCGTTGGCCGGCACGTAGAAGAGGCCGGTCTGCGGGCTGTAGGCGATCTGCTGCTGGTTCTTGCCGCCGAGGAAG
>JANJTW010000198.1 GCA_024710925.1 Rhodocyclaceae bacterium
GGAAGGGGCGGCCGCCAGAAGTGCCGCCGCGCACTCTTGGGGGGAACGCCAGACCATGCTGATCTGGTTCGTAGTGATCTATCTGATGGCGTCGATCGGCATCGGCCTCTACGCCGCGACGCGCGTGCACAACGCCAAGGACTTCGCGGTCGCCGGCCGCCACCTGCCGACGCCGGTAGTCATGGCCACCGTCTTCGCCACCTGGTTCGGCGCCGAGGCGATCTTCGGCGTCTCCGCCACCTTCGTCAAGGAAGGCCTTGGCGGCGTCGTCGCCGACCCCTTCGGCTCGTCGCTGTGCCTGATCATCGCCGGCATCTTCTTCTCGACCAAACTCTACCGGCTGAACATCCTGACGCTCGGCGACTACTACCGGATGCGCTACAACCGCACGGTCGAAGTGCTGACGACGCTGGCCATCGTGATCTCCTATCTCGGCTGGGTGTCGGCGCAGATCAAGGCCCTCGGCCTGATCTTCAACTTCGTCACCGACGGCGCCGTCAGCGAGGAGGCCGGCATGATCCTCGGCGCCGCCATCGTCCTCACCTACACCACCTTCGGCGGCATGCTGTCGGTCGCCGTGCTCGACTTCGTGCAGATGGGCGTCATCATCGCCGGCCTGCTCTACATCGCCTGGCTCATCTCCGGCCAGACCGGCGGCGTCATGCCGGTGATCGAGCACGCGTCGGCCGCCGGCAAGCTCGATTTCTTCCCGCCGGCCGACCCTTGGCTGTGGCTGACCTTCCTCGGCGCCTGGGTCACGATGATGCTCGGCTCGATCCCGCAGCAGGACGTCTTCCAGCGCATCACCTCGGCGAAAAGCCCGCGCGTGGCGATCACCGGCTCGCTGCTCGGCGGCTCGATCTACTTCTTCTTCTGCTTCGTGCCGATGTTCATCGCCTACTCGGCGACACTGATCGACCCGGAGCTGTTCAACAAGCTGATCGCCGAGGATTCGCAACGCGTGCTGCCGACGCTGGTCATGCAGCACACGCCGCTGCTGGCGCAGGTGATCTTCTTCGGCGCGGTGATCTCGGCGATCATGAGTTGTTCGGCAGCGACGCTGCTGGCCCCGTCGGTGTCCTTCGCCGAGAACATCGTCCGCGGCTTCTACCCGGGCATGAGCGACCACAGCTTCCTGCGCGTGATGCGCATCACCATCGTCGTCTTCGCCTGCTGCGTGCTGCTCTATGCGCTGAATTCGGAGATGTCGATCTTCCACATGGTCGAGTCGGCGTACAAGATCACGCTCGCCGGCGCCTTCGTGCCGCTCTTCTTCGGCGCCTTCTGGAAGAAAGCGACGACGCAGGGCGCGCTGGCGGCGATCTTCGGCGGCATCGGCTCATGGATCCTGATCGAGGTACTGGTCGGCGAGGCCAGCCTGGTGCCGCCGCAGCTGATCGGCCTCGGCATCTCGATGCTCGGCATGATCGTCGGCTCCTTGCTGCCGCAGTGGATCGGCAAGGCGACGCCGCCGGTCGACCTGCACGCCGAACTGCACCACCACGCCGCTGCGGAAACCCACCACACGGCGACGCCGCCGCATCATCACGAACGCTGACGGCAGCCGCCGTCAGCCGCCGCCGACGCGCATCCCGATCGGATCGAAGGGCCGGCCGTTGACCGTCAGCCGTCCCTTGCTGAAGGCCAGCCGGGAGCGCAGCATGGCGCCGTTGCGCGCGACCAGCCCGCGGGCGACGAAGTCCGCCAGCCGCGCGCCAAACGCAGCCGCCGGCGCGCCGACGGCAGCGTCGACCGCATCGCCCGCTCCGGAAACGCCCTGATCGCCGGCAGCGGCCATCTCGCCGAGCAAGCCCTCCGGCAACAGGATGTCGGCATCCGCGTCGAGCTTCGCCAGGAGCGTCAGCGGATTGCCGAGATCCTGCGTCTGCGCGCCATTGACGCGGAAGTGCGCAACCAGCGAGGCGTCGCCGTGCGGACTGCGGAAAGCCAGCCGGTCGATGCCCAACTCCGGACCGTGCCGGAGCAATTCCATCCCTGGCGTCGCCAGCGACGCCAGCAACGTCGCCGGCGCCTCCAGCGCCGCCGCCTGCAGCGCCGGATCGGCAGACAGCCGCATCACTTCGCGGTAGAAGGCGGCGGCCGTCCGCGCATGCAGGTGGCGCAACGAGAAATCGTAGTTCGCCGGACCGTAGTCGCGGCCGCCGACGCGCAGCGACTCGCTGCCGAGGCGGGCGACGAGGTCGATGTAATCGCCCTTCACCGGAACTTCCGCCTCGCAGCGGACGCGACGCATGTCGACCGGCTCGCCGCCGCCCTCGCCGCCGCCGACGATCAACCGCGCCATGCTCAGCTTCTGCACGCCGGCGTAGAGCAGCGGCTCGTCGGCGAAGACGCGCTGCTGCGTCCCTTCGAGGCGCACGCCGAGCATCGTCAGCTGGCCGCCGCGCGCCCCCTTCAATTCCAGCCGTGGCGCCTCGGCGTGCAGCGAATAGCGCTGCATGCCCGCCGCGAAATCGAGGTTCAGCGTCAGGCCGTCCCAGGCCAGCGTGTCGCGCCCGGCCCCTTCGCGCGCCGGCCAGTAGGTGGAAAAGGCGGGAATGCGCAGCGTCGACGAGCCGCCGCCGTCGAAACGGTACTCGCTGCGCAGCTGCAGCGGCTTCTCGTCGCCGAGGATCTCCGCCAGCCGCTCGCGTAGCGGCGCGTCGGCGAGCAGCTCGCTGTCCACGGTGGCCGCGCCGACGCTGGCCAGCCCGGGCAGCGGACCGTGCCGGATGTGCGAGCGGATCGTCAGCCGCAGGGGGGCGCCCTCTCCCGCAGACGCCGGCAGCAGCGACGCGCCCGGCCACGGTGCGAGGTTGCCGAACACTTCGAGCGTGAGCGTTTCGCTGGCCGAGAAAATACCGCGCCGGTAGTCGCGCGCAACGATGCGCAGCGACGGATTTTCGTCGAGCAGCTGATAGTTGCGCGCGATGGCCGCCTCCACGCGCTGGCCAACCAGCCATGCCGCCGCCGGGTAGGTCAGCAGCAACGGCACGGCGACGAGAGCGATCCGCAGCAGCCTGTTCCTGTCCATCATTGCCGCCTCCATCTGCGCGCATCGTTTTCCCGACGGCCGATGCCGGAGGCCGCGCTCCCCCGGCAACACGCTTCGCCAAACCGAAGTGAGCGACTCTAAGGATGCCGAAAGCATCGGTCAATATGACTTTCGTATAAGCCGCCGGCTTGCCGGAGGGTCTCGGTGCGACGCGGGCCGCGGTGAAGGCAACGGCAGCGAACGAAAACGGCACCGACCGGTCTATCGAATAGCGGAGATCCCGCGGAACGGGAGGTTGCGATGTCTGCCACAAGCAAGGTATTCGCGCTCGAACCGGAGTTGCGCTTCATCGGTGTCGCCAGTGCGCTGGGGGCACCCGTCGTCGATCCGCAGGAAGGCCCGGCCGCGCTCCGGCGCCTGGGCATCGTCGCCGCCGTCCGCCGTGCCGGTCGCAACGCCGGCTGGGGCGCCAGCATCGAGGCGCCCGCCGGGCGCGGCATGGCGGCACTCGGCGCACTGCTCGACGAGGTTGCGCGCGAAGTCGCGGCAACGCTCGCCGGCGGTCGCCTGCCGGTCGTCCTCGGCGGCGACCACGCGATCGCCGCCGGCACCTGGCGCGGCGTCGGCCGCGCCCTCGGGCAATCGCCCGGACTCCTCTGGATCGACGCCCACCTCGACGCGCACACGCCGCACAGCAGCCCCTCGCAGAACGCGCACGGCATGCCGCTGGCCGCGCTGCTCGGCATCGGCGCCCCGGCGATGGCCGACATCGCCGGGCCGGTGCTCGACCCGGCGCACGTCGCGGCAATCGGCGTACGCAGCTACGAGGACGAGGAAATGCAGCTGCTCGCCGCGCACGGCGTGCGCGTCTACGGCCTCGGCGAGATCCGCCGGCGCGGCCTCGCCGCCGTCTTCGCCGAAGCGCTCGTGCGCGTCGCCGGCGACGGCCGGCCGTTCGGCGTCAGCATCGACCTCGACGTCCTCGATCCGTGCGGCGCGCCCGGCGTGACGACGCCGGTGGCCGGCGGCCTCGGCGTCGGCGAACTGGCCGGCGCACTGGCCGGCTGCGCCCGCGGCGGCCGCTGCGCCGCCATCGAGATCGCCGAATACTGCCCGGCACGCGACGTGCAGGGGCTGACCGCACGTGCCGCGATCGACCTGCTGGAGGCGATCTGCCGCGCCGACGGCGACGCGCTGCGACAGCAGGAAGCGACGCACGGCGCACGCAATTACGCGCCACTGCCGGCGGTCTTCGCCAGCGGCAGCGGCTGCTGGCTGACCGACGTCGACGGCCGGCGCTACCTCGACCTGATGTCGGCCTATTCGGCGGTCAGCTTCGGCCACGCCCACCCGCGGCTGGTGGCGACGCTGTCGGCGCAGGCGGCACGGCTGGCGGTGACTTCGCGCGCCTATTCGAACGACCGCCTGCCGCCCTTCCTCAGGCGCCTCACCGACATCACCGGCTACGACCGCGCGCTGCCGGTCAACACCGGCGCCGAAGCGGTCGAGACGGCGATCAAGGCGGCGCGCAAGTGGGCCTACAAGGTCAAGGGCGTGCCCGACGGCGAGGCCGGGATCGTCGTCTGCCGCGGCAACTTCCACGGCCGCTCGACGACCATCGTCGGCTTCTCGTCGGAGGCGCAATACCGCGACGGCTTCGGCCCGTTCGCGCCCGGCTTCCGCTCGATCCCTTACGGCGACGCGGCGGCGCTGGAAGCGGCGATCACGCCGCACACCGCCGCCTTCCTCGTCGAGCCGATCCAGGGCGAAGGCGGCATCGTCATCCCGCCCGACGGCTACCTCGCCGCCTGCGCCGACATCTGCCGCCGCCACGACGTGCTGCTGATCGCCGACGAGGTGCAGACCGGCCTCGGCCGCACCGGCTACCTGCTCGCCAGCGAGCACGACGGCGTCCGCCCGGACGGCGTCATCCTCGGCAAGGCGCTCGGCGGCGGCCTGCTGCCGGTTTCCGCCTTCCTCGCCGACGAGCGCGTGATGCAGGTGTTCACCCCCGGCGACCACGGCTCCACCTTCGGCGGCAACGCGCTGTCGGCCGCCGTCGCCGCCGAGGCGCTGGAATTGCTCTTCGACGAGGACCTGGTCGCCCGCTCGGCCGCGCTCGGCCCCTGGCTGCTTGCCCGCCTCGCCGAGATCGCCCGCGGCTCGCCGCTGATCCGCGCCGTGCGCGGCCGCGGCCTGTTCGCCGGCATCGAGGTGGATGCCACGCGCGTCGACGCGGCGGCGCTGGCCGGGGCTTTGCTGCACCGCGGCGTGCTGACCAAGGACACGCACGCTACGGTATTGCGTATCGCGCCGCCGCTGACCATCGGACAGGACGAACTCGAATGGGGACTGGCGCGCATCGCCGAGGTCTTCGCCGACGCCGGCAAAGCGCAGCCGCGATTGCCGCGCGCCGCCTGAACGATGTGCAATGCACATCGTGAAGAAGTGCCCTTGGGGTGCGCCTGAACGATGGGCGATGCACACCGCGAAAAAGTGCCCTCGGGGTACGCCTGAGCGATGGGCAACACACATCGCGAAGCGAAGGAGCCGATGGCTCAAGTGCCCTCGGGGCACGCCGGCGCGATACGTACCGCGCATCGCGAGGAGACCACCCGAGGGTGGCAGGAGAAAGGGGGAGCCGCATGCCGCACCGCACCGCAAGCGAGGCCCTGCTGCAACGCCTCGGCATCGAGGAACTGAACCCGGCCGCAGCGCTCGGCGACGGCTCGTGGCGCAGCGGCATCGGCGGCTTCGCGTCGATCGAC
>JANJTW010000158.1 GCA_024710925.1 Rhodocyclaceae bacterium
TCAGGTAGAACCACAGGATGACCATCACCAGCGGCACCGAGCGGAACAGGTTGACGTAGCCGGCGGCCAGCCTGGACAGCAGCGGGTTGCTGCCGAGGCGGGCGATGGCCAGCAGCGTGCCCCAGACGATGCCGACGACGATGGCGGTGACCGTGACTTCCAGCGTGATCAGCAGGCCCTTGGCGAGCAGCGGGATGGCGCCGGGAATGGAGGACCAGTCGAATTCGTACATGGCTTATTTCCCTCCGATGAAGCCCGGCACGCGGACCTTTTCTTCAAGACGGCGCATCAGGAACATCACCGTCACGTTGATCAGCACGTAGAGCACCGTCACCGCGATGAAGGCCTCGTAGGGCTGCGCCGTGTAGTCGACCAGCTGCTGCGCCTGGCGGCTCAATTCGATCAGGCCGATGGTCGTCGCCACCGCCGAGTTCTTGAAGATGTTCAGGAACTCGGAAGTCAGCGGTGGCAGGATGATGCGGAAGGCCATCGGCATCAGCACGTGGCGGTACACCTGCGGCAGCGTGAAGCCCATCGCCAGGCCGGCATTCTTCTGCCCGCGCGGCAGCGAATTGATGCCGGAGCGTACCTGCTCGGCGACGCGCGCCGAGGTGAACAGGCCGAGGCAGAGCATCGCCGCGAAGAACTGCTGCCAGAGCGGATTGCTCTGTTTGAAGGCTTCGCCGAGCGCCGGCGGCAGCAGCTCGGGCAGCACGAAATACCAGATGAAGAGCTGCACGAGCAGCGGGATGTTGCGGAAGAGTTCGACGTACGCCGTGGCGAAGCCGGACAGCCATCGGTTCGGTACCGTGCGCAGCACGCCGACGATGGAGCCGATGACGAGGGCGATCACCCAAGCCGACAGCGAGAGCGACACCGTCCACTTGAGGCCGGTCAGCAGCCAGCCGAGGTAGG
Organism: Rhodocyclaceae bacterium; assembly: GCA_024710925.1. Lineage (GTDB taxonomy): Bacteria > Pseudomonadota > Gammaproteobacteria > Burkholderiales > Rhodocyclaceae > Proximibacter. The sequence goes on from JANJTW010000158.1 coordinate 916, forward strand.
TGTCGTCCCCGGTCGCCGAGGGCTGCAGGAACACTTCCCAGTTCCAGTTGTAGGCCATGGTGGGATTCAGCTCGGGAGGGAATGGAGGCCGCGGCGGGAAAGCCGCGGCGGGAATTCAGGGCGACGGTTTTCCGAACGCGGCCCGGCACCGACCGGAAGGTTCGCCGTGGCGATAGCGGAACGCATGGCGGAATCCGGTCGGGCGGGACGGCGGCGGAATTACTCGTAGGCCTTGTCGTTCGGCGCCTTGTGCAGTTCCTTCATCTCGTCGGACATCGGCATGTTGAGGTTCAGGCCCTTCGGCGGGATCGGGTTCATGAACCACTTGGCGTAGATCTTGTCGGCTTCGCCCGAGGTCTGCACCTTGGCGATGGCGGCGTCGACGACCTTCTTGAAGCCGGCATCGTCCTTCCTGAGCATGCAGCCGTAGGCCTCCTTCGACTGCGCGGTGCCGACGACGTCCCAGTCGGCCGGGCGCTTGGCCTTGGCGATCTCGCCGTAGAGCAGCGCGTCGTCCATCATGAAGGCGACGGCGCGGCCGGTCTCCAGCGTCAGGAAGGATTCGCCGTGGTCCTTGGCCGAGATGATGTTCATCTTCATCTGCTTGTCTTCGTTCATCTTGCGCAGCAGACGCTCGGAGGTGGTGCCGGCGGTGGTCACCACGTTCTTGCCGGCGAGGTCCGGGAAGTCCTTGATGCCCGAGGTCTTCTTGGCCATCAGCTTGGTGCCGATGACGAAGAAGGTGTTGGAGAAGGCGACCTGCTTCTGGCGCTCGGTGTTGTTCGTCGTCGAGCCGCACTCGATGTCGACGGTGCCGTTCTGCACCAGCGTGATGCGGTTGGCCGAGGTCACCGGCATCAGCTTGACGTCGATCTTGTCCATCTTCAGCTCGGCCTTCACCGCATCGACGATCTTGCGCTGCAGTTCGTAGGCGTAGCCGATGACCTGCTGCTTGTCGTCGTAGTAGGAGAACGGGATCGACGATTCGCGGTGGCCGAGGGTGATCGAGCCGGTGTCCTTGATCTTCTTCAGCGTCGGGCTTTCCTGGGCGAAGGCGGGCGCGGCGAAGAAGGCGGCGGCAACGGCGGCAGAGAGGACGGAGGGCAGCAGTTTCATTTCGGTGTCTCCAGTGATTGGGTTTTTGATGTCCGGCATCGTTCGAGCCGGAAGGCTTACAGCACGAGCCATGCCAGCCGGGGATTCACCTATAAGCAACTGATTCACCGGCCCTTTGTAGACAAGCCGGCGGCCCGTCCGTTCGGCAACCCGAACACGGCGGCCGAATGCCGTTCGGAAAACCGAACGAAACGGCGGCCAGCGCCCCGCCGGGACGCATCCCCGCATACAATGCGCCGCAGACCCACCGCCCCCCCGCCGCCCATGAAACCCGTCCCGATCCGCTACGCCATCCGCCCCATCGACCCCGCCGCCCACCTCTACGAAGTGAGTTGCCGCGTCGACCGGCCCGACCCCGCCGGCCAGCGCCTCGCGCTGCCGGCCTGGATTCCCGGCAGCTACCTGATCCGCGATTTCGCCCGCCACATCGTTGCCATCGCCGCCGAGGCCGGCGGCCGGCCGGTGGCCCTGCGCAAGATCGACAAGCACACCTGGCAGGCCGAAGCGGTCGCGGCGAAGCAGGCGCTCACCGTCACCTGCACGGTCTATGCATGGGACCTGTCGGTGCGCGGCGCCCACCTCGACCAGACGCACGGCTTCTTCAACGGCACCAGCGTCTTCCTGCGCGTGCTCGGCCAGGAAGACGCACCGTGCCGCGTCGACATCCAGCCGCCGAAGGGCAAGGACTACGCCGGCTGGCGCGTCGCCACCGCGCTCGAACCGGCGCACGGCGAGAAGGGCGCGGCGAAGGCGCACGGCTTCGGCCGCTACGCGGCGGAAAATTACGACGAACTGATCGACCACCCGGTCGAGATGGGCCGCTTCGCGCTGGCCCGTTTCACGGCCTGCGGCGTGCCGCACGAGGTGGCGATCAGCGGCCGCCACGACTGCGACCTCGACCGCCTGACCGCCGACCTGGAAAAGATCTGTGCCTGGCAGATCCGCTTCTTCGGCGAGCCGGCGCCGATGAAGAAATACGTCTTCCTCGTCACCGCCGTCGGCGACGGCTACGGCGGCCTCGAACATCGCGCCTCGACCGCCCTGCTCTGCGCGCGCGACGACCTGCCGTACCGCGGCATGGACGGCGTCCCCGAGCGCTACCGGACCTTCCTCGGCCTGTGCAGCCACGAGTACTTCCACACCTGGAACGTCAAGCGCATCAAGCCGGCCGCCTTCGTCCCCTACGACCTCGACCGTGAGAACCACACGACGCTGCTGTGGGCCTTCGAGGGCTTCACGTCGTACTACGACGATCTGGCGCTGCTGAAGAGCGGCGCGATCACGCAGAAGGACTGGCTGGAACTCGCCGCGAAGAACCTCGACAACGTGCTGCGCGGCCCCGGCCGGCTGACGCAGACGCTCGCCGAATCAAGCTTCGACGCGTGGAGCAAGTACTACCGCCCGGACGAGAACACGCCGAACGCGGTCGTCAGCTACTACGCCAAGGGAGCCCTGGTGGCGCTGGCGCTCGACCTGACGCTGCGTGCCGGCACCCGGGGCCGCGTCGCCCTCGACAACGTCATGCGCGCACTCTGGCAGCGCCACGGACAGACCGGCGCCGGCGTCGGCGACGACGACATCCGCCACCTCGCCGAGGAACTCTCGGGGCTCAAGCTGAAGCGCTTCTTCGCCGAGGCCGTGCACGGCACCGCCGACCTGCCGCTGGCCAAGCTCCTGAAACCCTTCGGCATCGAACTCGTGCGCGAGGCGACCAATGCCGCACCGTCGCTCGGCGCCCGGATCAACGGCGACGGCGGCGAAGCCCGGCTGGCGACGGTCTATCGCGGCGGCGCCGCCGAGCGCGGCGGGCGCGCGGCCGGCGGCGGGCTGCGCGCGCGCGACGGCATCCGCGGCACGCCCGCCACGCGCGAACCCCACCTCGCGCGCCACAGCCCCGGCGCCAC
>JANJTW010000167.1 GCA_024710925.1 Rhodocyclaceae bacterium
ATGGACATAGTCTTACTGCTCCTGCTCATTCTCATCAACGCCGCCTTCGCCATGTCGGAAATGGCGGTCGTCTCCTCCCGCAAATCCCGCCTGCAGAGCCTCGCCGAGGACGGCAGCATCGGCGCCGACGCCGCGCTCAAGCTGCACCAGGAACCCTCCAACTTCCTGTCGACGATCCAGGTCGGCATCACCAGCGTCGGCATCCTCAGCGGCGCCATCGGCGAGGCCGTGCTCGCCGACCCGCTGACCGACTGGCTCGCCGCCGTGCCGCTGCTCGAACCGTACGCGCGCGGCATCGCGCTGACGATCACCGTCGTCGGCCTGACCTACTTCTCGGTGGTCATCGGCGAGCTGGTGCCGAAGCAGCTGGCGCTGCTCGCGCCGGAGGGCATCGCCTCGCTGATCGCGCGGCCGATGCAGCTGCTCGCCGGCCTGACGCACCCGCTGGTGATCGTGCTGTCCACCTCGTCGTCGCTCGTGCTGCGCCTGTTCGGCGCCCGCCGCAAGGAAGAACCGCCGGTCACCGACGACGAGATCAAGGTGCTCATGGAACAGGGCGCCGAAGCCGGCGTCTTCCACGAGAGCGAGCAGGCCATCGTCTCCAACGTGCTGCGCCTCGACGAGCAGCGCATCGCCGCGATCATGACGCCGCGCCGCGACATGTGCGTGGTGGACTTCGACGACGGCGAGGAAGCGGTGCGCCAGCAGATCATGGACAGCGAGTTCTCGCGGCTGGTCATCTGCCGCGACGGCCTCGACCACATCCTCGGCGTGCTGCAGAAGGGCGACCTGCTGAAGAAGGCGCTGCCCGGCCACCCGGTCGGCATCGCCGACGTCGAGGCCGTACTGCACCCGCCGCTGTACGTGCCGGAATCGGTATCGACGACGCAACTGTTGGAAAACTTCCGCCGCGCCCGCCTGCAGTTCGCGCTGATCGTCGACGAATACGGCGAGGTGCAGGGACTGGTGACGCTGACCGACGTGCTGTCGTCGATCGTCGGCGAACTGGTCGAGCCGGAAGCGCCGGAGGACCGCGACATCATCCAGCGCGAGAACGGTTCCTGGCTGGTCGACGGCGACGTCGGCATCGAACGGCTGAAGGCCGAACTGGCCATCGACGACGACCTGCCGGGCGAAGAGGAAAACAACTTCCATACGCTCGGCGGCTTCGTCATGCACATGCTCGGCCGCATTCCGGCGCCGGCCGACAACTTCGTCGCCGCCGGCCTGCGCTTCGAGGTCATGGACATGGACCGCAACCGCGTGGACAAGGTGCTGATCGCCACGGCCCCGCCACCGGCCGAGGACACGGACGCCGCCAACTGACCGGCACCGCGCCGGAACGAAAAAGGCCAACCGCGCGGTTGGCCTTTTTCACATGTGCGGTGGAGCGGGCGATGGGAATCGAACCCACGGCTCTAGCTTGGGAAGCTAGGGTATTACCATTATACGACGCCCGCTCGGCGCGCCCGGAAAGGCGCGGGAGGACGCATTCTATGCCCTTCGCGGCGAGCGTTCAATCCCGTGCCAGGTGGCGGTAGCGGCCGCCGTGATAGAGCAGCGGCAGCCGCGCCGGCTCGTGCGTGAAGCGCTCGACCCGGCCGAGGAAGATGAGGTGGTCGCCGCCGGGGTAGCGCGTCTCGTTGGCGCATTCGAACCAGGCGCAGCAGCCGTGCAGCAGCGGCGCGCCGCCGGCGCCGAGGCACAGTTGCAGGTCGCCGAACTTGTCCGGCTGGCGTGTCGCGAAATGCTGCGAGACGTCGGCCTGGTCGGCGGCGAGGATGTTGACGACGTAGTGGCTGGCCGCACGGAAGGCCGCCAGGCTCGGCGAGGCGAGATCCAGGCTCCACAGCACCAGCGGCGGATCGAGCGACACCGAATTGAAGGAATTGACGGTGAGGCCGACGAATTCGCCGTCCGGCGCGCAGGCGGTGACGACGGCGATGCCGGTGGCGAAGCTGCCGAGCGCGTCGCGGAAGGCGCGGCAATCGTAATCGCCGACGGTGGCGCGGCCGACCGGACCGTCGTCGCAGGCCGGACAGGGCAGGTGACTGGCGGCGAGGTTGCGCGTCTTCGCGGGATCTGCGGGAGAGCTCATCGTGCGGGGCCGTGGTAGGATCGGGCGGAAAAACTGCGGGCTTCCGCGGCAAAGCGGGCGATTATCCCCGCAGTCCGCTACCGCTGTCGACCCTGCCGCCGAGACTCCGTTCCATGCCGCCCGCCCCACCCCGCCGCCGCGCCGCGCCGCCCGCGCCGGACTGCCCCGAGTTCGCCACGCGCCTGATCGCCTGGCAGGAGCGGCACGGCCGCCACGACCTGCCCTGGCAGCGGACGCGCGACCCGTACCGCATCTGGCTGTCGGAGATCATGCTGCAGCAGACGCAGGTCGGCACGGTGATCCCCTATTACGCCCGCTTCCTCGAACGCTTTCCCGACCTGCAGGCGCTCGCGGCGGCGCCGGCGACGGCGGTGCTCGAATGCTGGGCCGGCCTCGGCTACTACGCACGGGCGCGCAACCTGCACCGCTGCGCGCAACGGGTCGTCGCCGAATACGGCGGCAACTTCCCGCAGGAAGCGGAGAAAATCGCCGAATTGCCGGGAATCGGCCGCTCCACCGCCGCCGCCGTCGCTGCCTTCGCCTTCGGCGCCCGTGCCGCCATTCTCGACGGCAACGTCAAGCGCGTGCTCGCCCGCTGCTTCGCCGTCGACGGCTTTCCCGGGCAGGCGGCGGTCGAACGCCGGCTGTGGACGCTCGCCGAATCGCTGCTGCCGGCGGCGCGCATCGAAGCCTATACGCAGGGATTGATGGACCTCGGCGCGACGTTGTGCACGCGCACCCGGCCGCGCTGCGACGACTGCCCGCTGCGCGGCCTGTGCATCGCCGAGCGCGAGGGCCGCCAGACCAGCCTGCCGGCGCCGCGGCCGGCGAAGACCCGGCCCGAACGCGAAAGCACGGTGACGCTTTTTACCGACGGCCAGCGCGTGCTGCTCGAACGGCGTCCGCCGCAGGGCATCTGGGGCGGCCTGCTGGCGCCGCCGGAAGGCCGGCCGGAAGCGCTGGCGGCGCGATTTGGCCTGCGCCCCTGCGGCGGCGGCGAGGCAATGCCGGCGCTGCGGCATGCCTTCACGCACTTCCGGCTGACGCTGCGGCCGTGGCACTGCCGCGTCGAGGCGGCAACGACGGCGGCCGACGCCGCCGCCGGCCACGAATGGGTGGACATCGCCGCGCACGCCTCGGCGGCGCTGCCGACGCCGGTCAGAAAACTGCTGGCGCAACTCGCCGCCGGCTGACGCGGCGGCACCGTCAGGCGAAGCGGAAGCGCGCCACCGCCTCGCGCGTGGCGCCGGCCAGCCGTTCGAGGACGCCGGCGGTATCGGCCACCTCGCGCGTCGCCGCGCCGTTCTCCTCGGACATCTGGGCAATGCGCTCGACGTTGGCGGCGATGTCGTTGGCGGCGACGCTCTGTTCGCGCAGCGCGCTCGAAATCTCGTTGACCATCTGCACGGCGCTCTCGGTCCCGGCGCTGATCTCGCTCATCGAACCGCTCGCCGCCTGCGCCCGCGCCACGCCGCTCGATACCTGCACCACCGCCTGCTGCATCGTATCCACCGCCTCGCCAGCGCTCGACTGGACGGCCCCGATCATCGCCCCGATCTCGGTCGTCGCCTTCGCCGTGCGCTCGGCCAGCTTGCGCACCTCGTCGGCGACGACGGCGAAACCGCGGCCGGCCTCGCCGGCGCGCGCCGCCTCGATGGCGGCGTTCAGCGCGAGCAGGTTGGTCTGCTCGGCGACGTCCTTGATGACCTGCACGATGCTGGAAATTTCCTGCGACTTGTCGCCCATGCGCCGGATCGTCACCGCCGCCGCATCGACGATGCGCGCCACTGCCTGCATCTCGGTCACGGTTTCCTCGATGACGCGGTTGCCGTCACGCGACAGCGAACCGGTTTCCGAGGCGATGCCGTGCGTTTCGCGCGCGCGCTCGGACACGTGGTTCACGCTCACCGTCATCTGCTCGACGGCCGCCGCCATCGATGCCGAGGCCTCGGACTGGGCCGAGGTCGCCGCCGCCACCTGCGACGACGACGTCGCCAGCTGCTGCGCCGCGGCGGCGACGCCTTCGGCATTCTGCTGCAGCTCGGCGACCATCCGCCGCAGTCCTTGCTGCATGGTGCGCATCGCCGCCATCAGGCTGTGCTCGTCGCCGGGCCGCACCGCCAGGTCGGCGCTGAGGTCACCCCCGGCGATGGCGGCGGCGATCTCCTTGACCTCGTCCGGCTCGCCGCCGAGCGGCCGCGTCACCGAGCGGATCACCCACAGCGCCAGGCCGACGCCGACGAGGACGGCGGCGAGCAGGCCGGCCAGCATCTGCGCCCGCGCCGCCGCGTAGATCGCCTTCGCCTCGGCGGCGCTCTCGTCGAGAATGCGTCCCTGCAGCTGGATCAGTTCGTCGACCGCCGCCAGCAACGCCGTCAGCGCCGGCACGACGTCGGCGGCCATCGCCTGCGACGCTTCCTCCCGCCGTCCCTCGGCGAGCAGGCCGGGAATGCGCGAGAAGGCGCCGACATAGATCTTGCGCTGCTCGCGCACCTTCGCCAGCAGCGCCTTGCCGTCCGGCCGGTAGAGCAGCGCTTCGAGGGCGTCGAGTTTCTCCGTGATGGTGTTCTTGTGCTGCTCGATGCGCCGCATGATCGGCGCCCGGTCCTCGGTATGGAAGAGCAGGAAGGTCTCGCGCGCGTTGGCGTTCATCAGGTCGATGGCGTCGTTGGCGAGGACCGTCTTCTGCCAGTCCCGGGTGACGATGCGCTCGGTCATTGCGTGCAGCGTGTCGAGCCGCGCCAGGCCGACCCAGACGGCGAGCGCGAGCAGGACGATGAAGACGCCGAAGCCGAGGCCGAGACGTTTGGCGATGGTCATTTTTCCAGGCATGCGTTTTCCGGAGGAAGAAACAAGAAATGGCCGCCGGCCGGCACCCCGCAGCGCCGCCGGCTAGAGGGGGGCGCAGCGTGGTTGCTCGCGGGCCAGGCAGCCGCGGCAGCCGGCGAGCACCTCGGGCGGGAAGAAGCGGTCGAGCAGTCCCGAGTCGAACAGGCCGTGCACGTCGCCGCGGCACCGTTCGAGGCGGATGTGGAAATTGCGCCCGGCCAGTTCGGAGATCAGCATCAGCGTGCCGATCGAGCACGAGGTGGCGCGGCTGACGTCGCGCAGGACGACATCGACGCCGCGGGCGCCGGCCTGCCACTCGCGGCGAACGCCGAGCAGCAACTCGCGCGCGACGGCGAAATCGAAATCGCCGCTGACCGTCGCCTGCAGTGTCTGCGATTCATCCTGTGAAATATGGACGCCCATGCCGCACCTCCCGTACCCGCCCGTCGCGCCGCCGGCAGTGGCGGCATCATGGCTGACACGATGCCCGGGGAAATCGCGGCTGTCAGTCAGATAAGCCGGATTTTTCGCCGGATTATCCTGAGCCGGCTGTCAGGCAATCCTGACTGGCAGCGCGGCGCCGCTTCATGCAGAATTCGCCGGGACGGCACGCCCCGAGCCGCCCCTTCCCGAACTCCCTCTCGACCACCGACCGATGGCGACACCCGCAGACGCCGTGCCGATGAACGGAACGACGCCATCGCTGCCGGCGAGGCTGCGCAGCGACCCGTTCGCGCGGCGCCTGCTCGCCGCCGCCGCCGTGGCCATCGCCCTCGCCTGGACGCTGCTCGGCGTCGACGTCTGGCGCATGCACCGCGAGCGCATCGCGCACACCGGCGAGCGCGCCGCCAGCCTGGCGCGCGCCGTCGAGCAGCGGGTGACGCGCACGCTGCGCATGACCGACCAGATGCTCCTGCTGCTGCGCAGCGAAATCCGCGAGCGCAAGGCCTGGCGCGACGCGGCCGCGCTCGACCGGCTGCTCGCCGAAGGCGCGCCGCACCTCGACGAGATCCTGACCATCGCCTTCATCGGCGCCGACGGCATCAGCCTCGCGCAGTCGAACCCGGCCATCGCCGTCGGCCGCCACTACGGCAGCAGCGACTTCTTCCGCTTTCACGCCGCCGCCGGCGACGACGAACTCTACGTCGAACGCCCCCTCGTCGGCCCAGCCTCCGGCCAGCGCATCTTCACGCTCAGCCGGCCGCTGCGCGGCGAGCGCGGCGAGCTGCTCGGCATCGTGAACGCCACCGTGCGCACCGACATCCTCGCCGAGGAATTCGCCGCCATCCGCATCGGCCGCAACGGCTCGCTCGGCTTCCACCACCTGCCGACCTACCGCGTCATCGCACGCCAGCCCGACCACGAGCAGACCTTCGGCCTCGGCCTGCAGCACCGCGGGCTGCAGGAAGCGCTGGCGAAGGCGCCGGCCGGCATTTTCGAGGGCGCCATCTCGGCCGACAACGTGCAGCGCTTCTTCGCCTACCGCAAGCTCGACGGGCTGCCGCTCGCCGTCACCGTCGGCATCGCCCGCAGCGACGTCACGGAGAAGCTGCACGAGGACCTCGTCGGCTACCTGGCACTGATGGCGGCGCTGACGCTGGCCATCGCCGGCGGCGCCGCCGCCCTCCTGCGCGCGCATGCGCGCGAGCTGGCGCTGCGCCGCGACCTCGCCGAGAAGGATGCGCTCTTCCGCGCCTTCTTCGAGGCGGTGCCGGCCGGCATGTGCACGCTCGACCGCGAGATGCGCTACCGCCTGGTCAACCCGACGATGGCGCGCATCAACGGCAAGCCGCTCGACGCCTACGGCGGACACACGGTGCGCGAAGTGCATCCGACGCTGCTCGAACGGCTGGCACCGATCCACCACCAGATCTTCTCCGCCGGCCGCGAATTCCACGACGTCGAGTTCAGCGGCGAGGCAGCCGGCCAGCCGGGGATCGTCGGCCACTGGCAGGCGACCTTCTTCCCGATCCGCAACCCCGGCGGCCGGATCGCGGCGATGGGCTGCTTCGTCGTCGAGGTCACCGCGCAAAAGCACGCCGAGACGGCGCTGCGGCGCAACGAGGCGCTGCTGGCGACGGTGCTCGACGTGCTGCCGGTCGGCGTCTGGATCACCGACCAGGAAGGGCGCATCGTGCGCAGCAACCCGGCCGGCGAGAAGATCTGGTCGGGCCGGCGACTGGTCGGCCCGGAGCGCCATGGCGAGTACAAGGGCTGGTGGGTCGACAGCGGCGAGCCGGTGGCCGCCGACGGCTGGGCGCTGACGCGCGCGATGCGGCACGGCGAGACGTCGATCGGCGAGATGATCGAGATCGAGTGTTTCGACGGCACGCGCAAGATCATCCTCAACTCGGCGGTGCCTCTGCGCGATCGGCAGGGGCAGCTGCTCGGCGCCATCGCGGTAAACGAGGACATCACCGAAATCCGGCGGGCGCAGGAGGACATGCGCATCACGCGCGACTTCTTCGAGCAGACCTTCAACGCGGCGCCGGTCGGCATGGCCATCGCCAACGTCGAGGGACGCTACATCAAGGTCAACCGCGCGATGTGCGATTTCCTCGGCTACACCGCCGAGGAACTGCAGACGCTCACCTACCTCGACGTCACCCACCCCGACGACATCGTGCCGACGCGCAGCCTGCGCGAGAACCTGCTCGCCGGCGACGGCAGCTCGCACCTCGTCGAGAAACGCTACGTGCGCAAGGACGGCAGCACGGTGTGGGCGCTGCTGGTCGTCTCGCTGGTGCGCGACAACGCCGGCCAGCCGGTCTACACCATCGGCCAGATGCTCGACATCAGCCGGCAGAAGCTCGCCGAGCAGGCGCTGCGGGCGAGCGCGGTGCGCTTCCGCGCGATCTTCGACAACGCCAGCACCGGCATCGTCGCCACCGACGAGAAGGGCGACATCGGCTATTTCAACGAAGCCTTCCGCGCCATGCTCGGCCGCGACGACGAGGCGCTGCGCCGGCTCAACCTCGCCGACTTCACGCATCCCGACGACCTGGCGCGCGAACACCGCCTGCTTGGCGAAATTCGCGCCGGCCAGCGCGAGCATTACCGGCTGGAAAAGCGCTACACGCGCGCCGACGGCAGCGTGCTCTGGGTGGACAGTTCGGTTTCGGCAATCCGCGACCCGAACAACCGCATCATCAGCTTCGTCGCCGTCGTCTACGACGTCACCGAACGCAAGGAAGCGGAACTGGCGCTGAACAGCTCGCGGCAGAAGCTGCGCGACCTGGCGGCGCACCAGACGCGACTGCTCGAAGAGGACCGCAAGCACGTCGCGCGCGAGATCCACGACGAACTCGGCCAGCTGCTGACGGCGCTGAAAATGGACATCTCGCTGCTGCGCATGGGCAGCGGCGACGCGCCGGCGCTGCGCGAGAAGATCGAGCGCATGCGGCAGCTGGTCGATCGCACCATCGACGTCGTCCGCCACGTCGCCACCAACCTGCGCCCGTCGGCGCTCGACCTCGGCCTGCTGCCGGCGATCGAATGGCTGGCCGACGATTTCGCCGCGCGCTGGGAAATGCCGTGCACGGTCGATACCGAGGGCGGCGAGATCGTCCTCGACGACATCCAGTCGACCGCCGTCTTCCGCGTCATCCAGGAATCGCTGACGAACATCGCCCGCCATGCCGGCGCCGGCCGCGTCTGCATCCGCCTGCGCCGCGACGCGCAGACGCTGCGCGTCGCCGTCGAGGACGACGGGCACGGCTTCGACATGGCCGCCACCGCATCGCGCAAGGGCTTCGGCCTGTTCGGCATGCGCGAGCGCGTGCTCGCCGTCGGCGGCAAGCTGAACATCGACAGCGCCCCCGGCCGCGGTACCACCGTCACCATCACGCTGCCCCTGCACGGAGAGCACAACCCATGATCCGCATCCTTATCGCCGACGACCACGCCATGGTGCGCGGCGGCCTGAAACAGATCATCGCCACCAGCGACGACCTGCGCGTCGTCGGCGAGGCGGTGGACGGCGCGTCGACGCTCGCCGAGGCGGCGCGCACGCCGTGCGACATGCTGCTCCTCGACATGAACATGCCCGGCCTCGCCGGCATCGAGTTGATCCAGCGCCTGCGCGAAGTGCATCCGGCGCTGCCGATCCTGATCCTGTCGATGCACAACGAGGGGCAGATCGTGACGCGCGCGCTGAAGGCCGGCGCCGCCGGCTACGTGACCAAGGGCAGCGAGCCGGAGGTGCTGCTCGCGGCGATCCGGCGGATCGCCGACGGCGGCAAGTTCATCGACCCGTCGCTGGTCGAGGCGATGGTCTTCGACGGCGGCGGCGATACGCGGGCACCGCACGACGCGCTGTCCGAACGCGAGCTGCAGATCCTCAAGCTGATCGCCGGCGGCTCGCCGCTCGGCCGCATCGCCGACCGCCTGCACCTCAGCCCGAAGACGGTGAGCACCTACAAGATGCGGCTGATGGAGAAGCTGGCCATCGACAACAACGCCGAGCTGATCCGCTACGCGACGAAGCACGGGCTGATCGCCGAATGAGGCGCGCCGCTACTTGACCAGGCCGCGCTCGGCGAGATAGCGGAAGAGGATTTCCAGCCGCGAGACGGCGTCGTCGAGTTCGAGCAGCTTCTGCTTGGCCAGCGGCTGCACCGGCATCACCTCGGTCAGCCGGTAGCCGACCCAGGCCGCGTCGTGCCAGTCGTGCGGCAGCGGCATCCGCTCCGGGCCGACGTCCGCCGCCACCTTCTCCAAGAGCGGCAGCAACCCGCGCTGCGCCGCCGGCACGGCGACGGCGGCCGCCTCCGGCAGCAGCTCGACCTCGGCGCGCAGCAGGCCGTAGGGCTCGGCGCGCGAGGCGACGATGCGGAAGCGGCGGCCGCCGCGCACGGCCAGCAGCAGGATGCCGAGCTCCTCCATTTCCCAGCGGACGACGTGCGCCAACGTGCCGACCGCGTGCGGCACCGCCGGCGCGCCGACCTCCTCGCCGCTGGCGATCAGGCAGATGCCGAACGGCGCCGCGCGGCGCATGCAGTCGGCGGTCATGTCGAGGTAGCGCTGTTCGAAGACCTTGAGCGCCAGGACGCCGCCCGGAAACAGCACCGAATTGAGCGGAAAGAGCGGAATCTCCATGCGCTCCGGCGCCGCCGGCGTTGCCGCGCGCCGGCCGAACCAGCTCACGCCTCGCCCCAGCGCTTCATCAGCGAATGCGCGACGCCGAGCTGGTCGAGGACGCGCGCGACGACGAAGTCGACGACGTCCTGCACCGACTGCGGATGGTTGTAGAAGCCGGGGACCGGCGGCAGGATGACGGCGCCGGCGCGGGAAAGGCGCAGCATGTTCTCGAGGTGGATCGCGGAGAGCGGCGTCTCGCGCGGTACCAGCACCAGCGGTCGCTTCTCCTTCAATGCGACGTCGGCGGCGCGCTCGATCAGGTTGTCGGCGAGCCCCTGCGCGATCGCCGCCAGCGTGCCCATCGAGCACGGGCAGACGACCATCGCGTCGGGCGGGTTGGAGCCGCTGGCCACCGGCGCGAACCATTCCTCGCGGCCGTAGACGTCGAGCGTTCCTGGCAAGCCGGCGAACTGCGCGCGGAAATGCGCGGCGACCTCCTGCGGCCGCGACGGCAGGTCCAGCCCCATCTCCTGCTTGGCCACCACCTGCGCCGCCTGCGAGTAGAGCAGCTGCACGCGGCAGCCGGCAGCGAGCAGGCATTCGAGCAGGCGGATGCCGTAGGGCATTCCGGAAGCGCCGGTCAGGGCGAGGCAGACGGTTTCAGGCATGTTGCGGCTCCGCGTCTTCGCGCTCGCCGAGCAGGCGGGCGACGATCAGTCCGTTGATGATGCCGAAGAACAGCGCCGCGGCAAAGAACAGCGGCGCCAGCAGGAAGACGCCGTCGTGCGGGATCAGCCAGGCGCGGGCGAGCAGCAGCTGGCCGCCGATGTGCGCGAAGGCGGCGACGATCGACAAGGTCACCGGCCCGAACCAGCGCCGCGGCAGATGCTGCGCGGCGGCCAGCGCGACGAGGCTGGCGGCGGCGCCGGTCAGGCTGAGGAAGAAGCCGGGGGCAAGGAAGTGGCCGAGCAGCAGGCCGCCGGCGACAACGCGCAGCGCGCTGACCCAGGCGGCAGTGGCCAGCCCGTAGCGGTAGAGGACGAGCAGCGTGACGATGTTGGCCAGCCCCGGCTTGACGCCGGGCAAGGGCAGCGGGATCGCCGCGTCGACCAGCGACAGCGCGATGGCGGCGGCCGCCAGCCGCGCGATGCGGTGATCGTCGGCGGTGGTCGCCAGCGTCCGCGACGCCGGCTCAGTAGGCGAGGGAATCGAAGCCATGGTTGCGGCCGGCGATCTGCAGGCTGACGCGGTTCGGCGCGCAGATGGCGATCTCGCCGGGGCGCTTCAGCCAGCCCTGGCGGACGCAGTACTGGCGCGGCCCGGGATCGGCGGCGACGCGTGCGCGGCCCGGTTCGACGGCGATCACCGTCGTGCCGAGGGCGCCGGCCACCTCGAAGCTGCGCTTGCGGGAGAGGTCGAGTTCGGCGACCACCTCGCCGTCGCGGCGGACCACCGCCCGGTCGGCGGCGCCGCCCTGCCAGACCAGCGGAAAGGCGGCGGCGACGGCGGCGGCGGCGAGGCCGGCGACCGCCCAGTCGCCGGGGCGGACGAGCGGCAGCCAGTCCCTCGACCGCCCCGCCGCAGCCGACGGGGCCGGCGCGCGCGGCGCGCTCACGACAGTTCCCGGTGGCGGACGAGGACGCGCGCGCGACCGGCGAACTCGCGCGCCAGCCATTCGGCGAGGTACACCGAGCGGTGCTGGCCGCCGGTGCAGCCGACGGCGACGGTGAGGTAGCTGCGGCTGTCGCGGACGAAGGCCGGTAGCCAGGACGAGACGAAGCGGCGGATGTCGTCGCGCATGCGGTGCGTGTCCGGCTGGTCGTCGAGGAATTCGGCGACCGCCTCGTCGAGACCGGTCAGCGGCCGCAGCAGCGGGTCGTAGTAGGGATTCGGCAGGCAGCGCACGTCGAAGACGAAGTCGGCGTCGAGCGGCAGCCCGTGCTTGAAGCCGAAGGACTGGAACATCAGCGTCAGCCCCGCGGCCGGGTCGGCCTCGATGAACTGGCGCACCCACTCGCGCAGCGTCGCTGCGGCGAGGTCGCTGGTGTCGATGTGGTGGCCGAGGCCGGCCAGGCTCTCCAAGCGCTCGCGTTCCTCGACGATGGCCTCGGCCAGCGAACGACCGTCTTTCGCCAGCGGGTGCGCGCGGCGCGTCTCGGAGAAGCGTTTCAGCAGGATCTCGTTCTTCGCGTCGAGGAACAGGAATTTCGGCTGCAGCCCCTGGTTGCGCAGCGCCTCCAGTTGCTGCGGCAGCATCTCCAGCGAATCGCCGCCGCGGATGTCGACGGCCACCGCCACCTTGTCGTAGCCCTGCTGGTCGAGCTGGCCGACGAGCTGCGGCAGCAGCTGCGACGGCAGGTTGTCGACGCAGTAGTAGCCGCTGTCCTCAAGCATCTTGAGGGCGATCGACTTGCCGGAGCCGGAAAGGCCGCTGATGAGGACGAGGCGCATGGGAGCGGAGGATAGCGGAAGCGGGCTTTCGCGGACAAGAAGGACTGATCTACACTACAGAGTCCCGTTTCGCCAGGACGTTCCCCATGCAGCAGCCCCCGGACTTCGCCCCCGCCTTCCTCGCCGATCTTGCCGCCATCCGCCGCGACATCCACGCCCACCCCGAGCTCGCCTTCGCCGAGACGCGGACCGCCGATCTCGTCGCCGCCGAACTGGCGAAGTACGGCGTCGAGGTGCACCGCGGCATCGCGAAGACCGGCGTCGTCGGCGTGCTGCGCGCCGGCAGTTCACCGAGGAGGATCGGCCTCCGGGCCGACATGGACGCGCTGCCGCTGGCCGAGCTGAACGAGTTCCCGCACCGCTCGAAGCACGAAGGCTGCATGCACGCCTGCGGCCACGACGGGCACACGACGATGCTGCTCGGCGCCGCGCGCTACCTGGCGCGGCATCCGGACTTCGACGGCACGGTCGTCTTCATCTTCCAGCCGGCCGAGGAATCGGAAGGCGGCGCCGCGGTGATGATCGAGGACGGCCTGTTCGAGAAATTCCCGGTCGATGCCGTCTACGGCCTGCACAACTGGCCGGGCATCCCGGTCGGCGAGATGGCGGTGATGCCCGGCCCGGTGATGGCCGGCACCTGCGCCTTCGAGATCAGCGTGCGCGGCCACGGCTGCCACGCGGCGATGCCGCACCAGGGCGTCGACACCATCGTCGCCGCCAGCCAGCTGGTGCAGGCGCTGCAGACGGTGGTCGCGCGCAACCTGCACCCGTGCGACGCGGCGGTGGTCAGCGTCACCCAGTTCCATTCCGGCAGCGCGTGGAACGTCATTCCCGAGGAAGCGGTGCTGCGCGGCACCATCCGCAGCTTCAAGCCGGAGGTGCAGCAGACCGTCGAGCGCGCCATCGAGCGCCTCTGCTCCGGCATCGCCGCCGCCCACGGCGCGCAGATCGGCGTCGTTTTCGACCACCGCTACCCGCCGACCGTGAACAGCGCCGCCGAGACCGCGATCTGCCGCCGCGTCGCCGCGGCGACCTTCGGCGAGGACCGGGTGCGGAAGGACGAGCTGCCATCGATGGGCGCCGAGGACTTCGCCTACATGCTGCGCGAGAAGCCCGGCTGCTACGTCTGGCTCGGCAACGGCCCCGGCACCGGCGGCTGCACGCTGCACAACCCGCACTACGACTTCAACGACGAGATCATCGGGCTCGGCGTGCGCTACTGGGTGAACCTGGTGCGCGAAACGCTGCCCCGGTAAGTCGCCTACCCCGCCAGCCGCCGGCGCAGCCCGGCGCTCGCCGCGTCGACGGCGATGGAGAGCAGCAGCATCGCGGCGATGACGGTGCTCGCCTGCGCGTAGTTGAACAGCGACAGCTCGAAGTAGAGCAGCTGGCCGAGGCCGCCGGCGCCGACGAAACCGAGGATGGCGGCCATGCGGATGTTCATCTCCCAGCGGTAGAGCGTATACGCGGCGAGCTGCGGCAGCACCTCCGGCAGCGTGCCGTAGAGGAAGGCGACGGCCGGCCGCGCGCCGGCTTCGATGAGCGCGTCGCGCGGCTGCGTCGGCGCGTTCTGCAGCGCCTCGGCGAAGAGCCGGCCAAGGACGCCGGCGGTGTGCAGCGCCAGCGCCAGCACGCCGGCGAAGGGGCCGAGACCGACCGACAGCGCGGTGATCGTCGCCCACACCAGCTCCGGCACCGAACGCAGCGCGTTCAGCGCGAAGCGCGTCGTCCGTTCGGCCGCCGCCCCGTAGCGGCCGGCCGCCGGCAGCGCCAGCGCGAAACCACCGCCGACGGCGAGCAGCGTGCCGACGGCGGAGATTGCCAGCGTCTCGACCGCACCGTAGCCGACTTTCGCCAGCCAGGCCGGCGTCAGGTCGGGCGGCAGGAAGGCGGCGACGAAGTCGCCGACCAGCGCTGCCGATTCGCGCGTCAGCAGCACGCCGAAGCCGAGTTCGAGGAAGGCGAAGCTGGCGGCGACGGCGGCTGCGACGGCGAGGACGAAGGTGCCGCCGGCGGCACCGACGCCGGCCGCCGCGCCGCGCGTGCCGGCCTCACCGAGGCGCCGGCGCAGCGCGCCGGAGAGGCGGTCGGCGGCGAGCACCAGCGCCAGGAAGGCGAGCAGGATGGTCGACGCCTCGCCGCCGTTCAGCATCTTCATCGCCTGATCCATCAGCTGGCCGAGGCCGCCGGCGCCGACGAAGCCCATCACCACCGAAGCGCGCACCGCGCATTCCCAGCGATAGACGGTATACGAGGTCAGCTCCTGCGCGGCGCCGGGCAAGAGGCCGTAGAGCAGCGCCGGCAGACGGCCGCCGCCGGCTGCCAGGATCGCCCGCGCCGGCCGGGCGTCGCCGGCGTCGAGGATTTCGGCATAGACCTTGGCCAGCATGCCGCCGTAGGTCAGCGCCAGCGCCAGCACGCCGGCCGCCGGGCCGAGGCCGAAGACGCGGACGAAGACGAGCGCCCAGACCAGTTCGGGAATGCCGCGCAGCACCGTCAGCAGCGCGCGCAGCGCATGGAAGACGAGGCGCGAGCGCCGCCGCCCCGGGCCGGGGCCGATCTCGGCGACGGCCAGCGCACGCGTCGTCAGCAGTGCCAGCGGCACGGCCAGCGCGAAGGCCAGCGCGATGCCGGCGGTGGCGATGGCCAGCGTCTCCAGCGTCGCGCGCAGCAGGTAGCCGAGGAACTCGCCGCCGGTTTCCGGCGGCAGGAAGCCGGCGAGGAAGCCGCCGACGGTACGCAGGTTCTGCGCGTCGAAGAGGGCGGCCGGGCGGAACTTGGCGACCACCAGCAGCGGCCAGAGCACGGCGAGGCCGAGCAGCAGCACCGTGACGCGGCCGCGGGCGGCCGGATCGCGCAGCGGTGCAGCGGCGGACATCAACAGCAGGCGCCGCGCCGGGCTGGGCCGGCATCGACCGGCTGCGCGGCGAAGCGCGGCTCGTCGGCGAGCAGCGGCAGCGCCTCGCCCTCACCGGCGTAGAGCGCGTGCAGCCGCGCCTCGCCGACCTCGGCCGCAGGCAGGTCGAAGGCGATGCGGCCGTCCTTGACGCCGACGATGCGCGGGAACTCGGCCAGCGCCAGGTCGACCGCGTGCAGGCTGGCGACCAGCGTCGCGCCGCGCGCCGCGGCGTCTTCGCCGAGCACACGCACCGCCTGCCGCGCCAGCGCCGGGTCGAGCGCCGACACCGGCTCGTCGGCGAGGATCAGCTCCGGCCGCTGGTAGAGCACGCGGGCGATGCCGACGCGCTGCAGCTGACCGCCGGAGATGCGGTCGCAGCGGTCGAACAGGCGCTCGCCGAGGTCGAGCCGGGCGAGCGCCGCGCGCGCGCCGGCGATGTCCGCCGGGTAGACCAGCGAGGCCAGGCTCTTCCACAGCGGCCACTGGCCGAGACGGCCGGCGAGGACGGCGGTGACCACGCGCTGGCGCGGCGGCAGCGGCGGCGCCTGATGGACGACGCCGATGCGCGCGCGCAGCGCACGCAGTTCGCGCGCCGGCAGCGCCCACGGCGCGGCGCCGAGCAGTTCGATGCCGCCGCTGCTCGGCCGCAGCGCGGCGCCGAGCAGGCGCAGCAGCGTCGTCTTGCCGGCGCCGGACGGACCGACGACGGCGATGCGCTCGCCGGCGGCGACCGCCAGCGAAATGCCGGAGAGCGCGACGAAGCCGTTGGCGTGGGTCAGCGAGACCTGTTCAAGACGGAAGGACATGGAGCGTTCGCGACAGAGACGCAGCGGCACCGAAAAACGGCAGA
This sequence comes from Rhodocyclaceae bacterium, assembly GCA_024710925.1. GTDB lineage: Bacteria > Pseudomonadota > Gammaproteobacteria > Burkholderiales > Rhodocyclaceae > Proximibacter. The sequence continues at coordinate 16,207 of JANJTW010000167.1, forward strand.
GGATTTCCTCCGCGTCTCCGGGCCGCCGCGGTCGATGGTTCTACTTCAGCAGGCCGGCCGATTTCGCCGCCTGCTCGATGCCGTCGTAGTTCTCGCGCCTGGTCGGGATGAACTTCGAGGCGCACTGCAGCTGCATGATCTCGGCGTGCGCCGGATTCTTCGCGTCGAGCTTGAGGAAGGCCTCGGTCAGCTTCTTCACCAGCGCCGGGTCGAGGTCGCCGCGCACCGTCCAGTTGTAGTCGAAGTACGGCGGCGTCGTGGCGAACACGCGCACCTTGCCGGCATCGACCTTCTTCTGCTCGACCAGCTTGTCCCAGACCGAGGCGTTGAGCACGCCGGCGTCGGCCTTGCCGGCGGCGACGAAGGCCACCGTCGCGTCGTGCGCGCCGGAGAAGGCGACGTTGTGGAAGTCCTTGTCCGGGCTGACGCCGGCCTGCTGCAGGAAGAAGCGCGGCATCAGGTGGCCCGAGGTCGAGGACGGCGAGCCGAAGGCGAAGGTCTTGCCCTTGAGGTCGGCGAAGGACTTGATCGCCGGGTCGGCGGTGACGAACTTCGACGTGAACTTCGCATCTTCCTCGCGCTGGACGATCGGCAGCGCCGTGCCGTTGGTCCTGATCTTCGCCTGCACGAAGGTGAAGCCGCCGAGCCAGGCCAGGTCGAGCTTCTTCGTCGCCAGCGACTCGACCACCGCGGCGTAGTCGGAGACCGGGACGAAGCTGACCTTCATGCCGGTTTCCTGTTCGAGGTATTTGCCGAGCGGCGCGAACTTGCGCTGCAGTTCGGTCGGCGCCTCGTCGGGGATGGCCGAGACGCGCAGCACCGGCTGCTCGGCGACGGCGGGATTGAGGGCAGCGGCGAGCGCGCAGACGAGCGCGCCCTTGAGCGCCAGACGGCGCAGCGGGTTTTGCATGGGGTGTCTCCCGATAGTTTTGCAACCGCCGCCGCGCGGGTGTCGCGGCAGCTTATTCGCGGCGCCCTGGAGCGCCGCCCGGATCGAAGCAGTACGCAGACTGCGCCGCCGATTATACGGCAGGCGCCGGCCGTGCCAGCGGCGCGGCATGAGCGGCGTTACAATGGGCGCCCCATCCCGGAAGACCCGCCATGCCGCTGCCCGCGCCCACCCTCCCCACCACGCCGCCGCCCGCCCGGAGCCGGCCGTGAGCGAAGGCTGGATCGCCCTCATCGCCTGCGTCGCCCTCGTCGTCAGCGGCGCGCTGCCGCTGCTGCGCGACCGCAAGCGCGACCGCAGCCGGGACCGGCCGGCGCCGCCGCTGCCGCCGCGGCCGGACAAAGGAAAACGGGAGACGCTGCGCGACTGGCGCAGCGGGGAATGAACGGGAGAGCACCATGGCAAAAGCGAAACCGCCGCGCACGATGAGTTACGAGGAACACCTCGACGAGGTGACGACGCAGATCACCGAGATCTACACCGTCGAGGACGAGGACGCGATCCGCATGGTGATGGCGGCGCAGGAAGACGAGTACTTCAGCGGCCACGACGACGATCCGTCGATCTGCACGCTGGAGCGCGCCGGCATCGACGCGCGCTGGGTGTTCGCCCACTACGACCGCCAGGGGCAGCGCAAGAAGCCGAAGCAGGCGCGGTAGACGGCCGGCACCCGACCGCCGGGTTTGGGGTTAGCATAGTCCGACCAGCCCTCCTTTCCCGTCCGCGACCATGCCGAAGATCGTCGAAACGAGCGGCGCCGAGCGGCTCTCGCCGGCCCAGCTCTACACCCCCTGCAACCCCGACCACCTGCCCTTCGCCGGCAGCGAGGAACTGGTCGACATCGGCGCCGGGTTCGCGCACGCGCGCGCCGTCGAGGCGCTGCGCTTCGGCCTCGACATCCGCCGCCCCGGCTACAACCTGTTCGTCCTCGGCGACACCGGCAGCGGCCGCCACGCCGTCGTGCACGCGCTGGTCGAGGCCGGCCGGAAACGGAACGATCCGCCGTCGGACTGGTGCTACGTGAACAACTTCGCGCAGGCGACGCGGCCGCAGCTGCTGCAGCTGCCGTCCGGCCGCGGCCGCGCGCTGAAGGAGGCGATGCAGGGCTTCGTCGCCGAACTGGCGACGGCGATCTCGACGGCCTTCGAGAGCAACGACTACCGCAGCCGCATCGACGCCCTCGAACGCGAGTACAAGAAGCGCGAGGACGACGCGCTGCGCGAACTCGGTCGCGAGGCGCTGACGCGCGGCATCGCCCTCGTCCGCTCGGAGGACGGCATCGGCTTCGCGCCGCTCAAGGACAAGGACGAGACGATGTCCGAGGACGAGTTCGCGCAGCTGCCGGAAGCGCGGCGCAGCGAACTGGAACGCGTCATGGAGGAGTTCGAGGCCCGGCTGACGCCGCTGGTGCGCGAGTTCCCGCAATGGCGGCGCGAGCAGGCGGCGCGCATCAAGACGCTGAGCGGCGACGCGCTGCGTCTCGCCGTCGGTCACCTGATCGACGAGATCCGCCCGGCCTGGGCCGACCTGCCGGCGGTGACGGCCTTCCTCGACGCCTGCCTGGAAGACGTCGTCGGCACCGGCGAGGCGCTGCGCGAGACGCGCAAGGGCGAGGAGGAGATGGAGACGCTGCTCTTCTCCGGCTCGATCTCGGTGCAGCGCTACCTGGTCAACCTCTTCGTCGACAACGCCGCGACCGACGGCCGGCCGGTCGTCTGCGAGGACCATCCGACCTTCCAGAACCTGATCGGGCGCGTCGAGCACATTGCCCACCAGGGCGTGCTCGTCTCCAACTTCACGCTGATCCGCGCCGGCGCGCTGCAGCGCGCCAACGGCGGCACGCTGGTCCTCGACGCGGCCAAGCTGCTGGTCCAGCCCTATGCCTGGGAAGGGCTGAAGCGCGCGCTCGGCGCCGGCCAGGTGCGCATCGAGTCGCTCGGCGAGGTCTACGGGCTGGCGAGCACGGTGCAGCTCGAACCGGAGCCGGTGCCGATCGACCTCAAGGTGGTGCTGGTCGGCGAGCGCCTGACCTACTACCTGCTGGCCGAGCTCGATCCGGAATTCGCGCAGCTGTTCAAGGTCGCCGCCGACTTCGAGAGCGACGTCGAACGGAGCGCCGAGAACACGCTGCTCTACGCCCGCCTGCTGGCGACGCTGGCGCGCCGCGAGTCGCTGCTGCCGCTGTCGCGCGAGGCGATCGCGCGCGCCATCGAGCACGCGGCGCGGCTGGCCGACGATGCGGCGCGGCTGTCGACGCAGACGCGCCGCCTCGCCGACCTGCTGCGCGAGGCCGACCACTGCGCGACGCAGGCCGGCGAGACGCGCATCGAACGCCATCACGTCGAGCAGGCGCTGCGCGCCGCCGAACGCCGCGCCGACCGCCTGCGCGAGCAGCAGCACAGCGCGATCCTGCGCGGGCTGCTGCTGATCGACAGCGACGGCACGGCCATCGGCCAGGTCAACGGGCTGGCCGCGGCGCTGCTCGGCGACTTCGGCTTCGCCCAGCCGGTGCGCATCACCGCCGGCGTCCGCCTCGGCGAGGGCGAGGTCATCGATATCGAGCGCGAGGTCGAACTCGGCGGCCCGGTGCATTCGAAGGGAGTGATGATCCTCGCCGCCTTCCTGGCCACGCGCTTCGGCCGGCTGACGCCGCTGTCGCTCGGCGCGACGCTGGTCTTCGAGCAGTCCTACGGCGAGATCGAGGGCGACAGCGCCTCGCTCGCCGAACTGTGCGCGCTGCTGTCGGCGATCGGCCTGCTGCCGCTGGCGCAGTCGCTGGCGGTGACCGGCTCGGTCAACCAGCACGGCGCGGTGCAGCCGGTCGGCGCGGTCAACGAGAAGATCGAGGGCTTCTTCGACCTCTGCCGGGCGCGCGGGCTGACCGGCGGCCAGGGGGTGATCGTCCCCGCCGCCAACGTCCAGCACCTGATGCTGCGCGCCGACGTCGTCGAGGCGGTCGCCGCCGGCCGCTTCGCGGTGTACGCGGTGACGCACGTCGACCAGGCAATGGCGTTGCTCAGCGGGCTGCCGGCCGGCACGCCGGACGCCCAGGGCGAGGTGCCGGAAGGCTCGGTGAATTACCGCGTCGCCGAACAGCTGCACGAGATGGCGGCGGCGCGGCAGGAATTCGGCGGCGTCGAGCGCAAGCGCAAGCGGCCGGCGAAAACGAAGGCCGCGGCGGCGAAGGAGGCACCGGCCGCGGACCATGCGCCGGAGACGCCGCCGACCGGCGACGGCGCCTGAAACCCGGCGCAAACGCGCCGGCCCTCGCTCAGACCCGGAAGCGGCCGATCTGCGCGCGCAGGCTCTGCGCGATGCGTTCGAGCTGCGACGCCGTTTCCGCCGTGCCGCGGATCGTCGCCGTCGTCTGCTCGACCATCTGCGCCACCTGCTCGACGCGCTGAGCGATCGAGGTGCTCGCGCCGCCCTGCTCGTGTGTCGCGTCGGCAACCTCGCGCACGCGCTCCAGCGTCTGCCCGGCGCCGCGCTCGATGGCGCGCAGCGAGTCGGTGGCCGAGCCGGCAAGGTGGACACCCTGCTCGACTTCCGGCAGCGCCTCGTCCATCGCGCGGACGGCGCCAACGGTGTCGGTCTGGATGCCGGCGATCATCTGCTCGATCTCGGTCGTCGCCGCCGCCGTGCGCTCGGCGAGCTTGCGCACTTCGTCGGCGACGACGGCAAAGCCGCGCCCCTGCTCGCCGGCACGCGCCGCCTCGATGGCGGCGTTCAGCGCCAGCAGGTTGGTCTGGCCGGCGATGTCCTTGATGACGTTGGCGATCGACGAAATCTGCCCGGCGCGTTCTTCGAGCGCCCGGATGCGGGCGGAGGCATCACTCACCGTCGTCGCGATCTTGCGGATCGCCTCGCTCGCCTGTTCGACGCGCTGGCAGCCTTCGCCGGCCAGGTTCATCGCCGTCCGCGAATTGCTTTCCGTCTCGCGCGCGCTGTCCGAGATGTGCGCCGAGCTGACCGTCAGCTGTTCGATCGCCGCCGCCATCGCCGAGGTCGCGTCGGCCTGCCGCTCGGCGGCAATGCTGACCTCGCTCGACGCGTGGTTGATGCTCTCGGCGTTGTGCACCAGCTCGCGTGCATCGGTGTTGAGCTCCTGCACCAGCTGGCGCAGCGCGACGACCATCTCGCCCAGCGCATGCAGCATGCTGCCCGCCGGCGGCTGGCCGACGCTCGCGGTGAGGTCGCCGTCGGCGACCCGGCGCATCACCGCCGCCGCCGCTTCCGGCTCGCCGCCGAGCTGGCGCAGCACGCCGGCGGCGATGCGCCAGCCGAAGAGGCTGAGCAGCGCCAGCGAAATGCCGCCGAGCAGCAGCGCATCCTTGCGGTAGGCGGCATCGACGTCGTCGATATAGACGCCGGTGCCGATCACCCAGCCCCAGGGGGCGAACAGCGTGGCGTAGGACAGTTTCGGCTCGGCCTTCTGCTGGCCGGCGCGCGGGAACCAGTAGTCGACGAAGCCGCCGCCGCCGCGTGCCGCTGCGACCAGCTCCTGGATCAGGAACTTGCCATTGGCGTCCTTCAGGTCGCGCTTGTTCTGCCCCTCGTTCTCCGGCTTCGGCGGCAGCAGCACATAGTTGTGATCGACGTCGAGCACGAAGTAGTAATCGTTCTCGCCGTAGCGCAGGCCGCGCAGGCTTTCGCGCGCCGCCGCCTTCGCCGCGTCCTCGGCCAGCCGGCCTTCCTGCGCCAGCCGGTGGTAGTGGGCGAGGATGCCGGCGCCGACCTCGACCAGATTCTTCGTCTTCTGCTTGCGGTCATCAAGCATGCCCTCCTTGATCTGCAGCAGGGCGGTGAAGCAGAGGACGAGCAGGCCGGCCAGCGTCAGGCCGACCAGCAGCTGCATGCGCGTCGACACGCGCCAGGAATTCGTTGCCGCCATGGGACGGGTCTCCTCCGAGGTATGTGCGGAAGTGCTGTTTTTCTGCGCCAGTGATACGCCAAGTGCCGGCGCGATGCAAGCGGCAAGCCGGCGACGATCAGCCGCCGCAGGCGGCCCGCCACAGCGTCTCGGCCGAACCGCCGGCGGGCAGCGCCATCCACTCGGCATCCGGCCGCGATTCGGCCGCCACCCGGGCACCGAAGCCCATCTGCTCGGAAAATCCGGCGGCGGCGACGGTGCGCGTCAGGCGCCGGACGCAGTCGTACTCGACGAGGTGGCGGACCGACATGATCACGCGGTGGTCGACCCACTGCGCGCGGGTGTAATCGGTCAGTTGCCAGACGGTGACGATGTCGCCGTCGCGCTGCACCGGCGTGCGGTCCATGAACAGGCGCAACTCCTCGTTGCGGCCGAGCATGTCCCACTGCGCGCAGGCGGCATGGCAGAAGAGGAGCAGCGGCAGGCAGCGGAGGAGATGGCGCAGCGGGCGCCCGCCCCGGCGCAGGTCGCCGGTCGCCTGCGGGGAAGCGGGTTGCGGCGCCACGGTCATGCGGAACGCCCGCATCAGTCGCCGGCCGGCAACAGCGGCGCGACGCAGCTCGCCAGCGCCCGGCCGAGGACGAGGTGCTGCGCGGCGTCGAGATGCACGCCGTCCAGCGGGCTCGCCGGCGTGGCGCTGCCGGCGTCGAAGAACGGGCAGCCGAGCATCGCCGCCGTCTCGCGCAGCGCGTCGGCGAGGCCGGCGCATTTCTCGCGGCCGCCGGCGAACTTCGGCGCCACCGGCCCCTTCGGCTCGCCGATCGGCGGCGGCGCGACGATCAGCACCGGCGGCACCGGCATCCCCGGTTCGATCGGCGCCTGGCGGATGGCGCCAACCAGCGCCGCCGTGCCCTGCGCCGAGTGCCAGGCGTTGTGCGGGTGCATCGACTGGAAGTCGTTGGTGCCGAGCATCAGCACGACCAGCGCCAGCGGCGAATGGATCTCGATGCGCTGCGCCAGCCCGGCGAGGCCGTTGCGCCCGGGCTTGAACGGATCGTCCCAGACCGTGCGCCGGCCGTTCAGGCAGTCCTCGACGACGCGCACGTGGCGACCGCCGGCATTCAGCGCGATCTCCATGACGCCCGGCCAGCGCTGCTCGAAGCTCAGGCGGCGGCGCGTCGTCGGCACGATGCCCCAGGACAGCGAATCGGCATAGACGAGGATGTGCTGCATGGCGGTCCTTTCGGGAAACGGCGGTTCAGGCGGCGGACGGCGCGAACTGCGCCCCTTCCGCGGCGAGCAGTTCGCGCAGCAGCGAGCGGTGGCAGCGGGCCGCGTCGGCGCAATAGCAGCCGACCGAGAAGTCGCTGTGCCGCGACAGCGCGGCGAGCAGCGCGATCGCGTGGCGGGCGTCCGGCGCCGCCATCTCGCGGCGGTAGCGGCGGGCGAACTCGGCCCAGTCGGCATCGCCGGTGGCCGCCTGGCCGAGCTTCATCGTTTCCAGGCTCGGCGCCAGGTTGGGGAACCACACGTCGTACCAGTCGCCGGCGGCGAACTGCGCTTTCGGCACGCCGCGCGGCGGGCGGCGCACGGTGCCGATGCGCAGGCCCTCACCGGGCAGCCGCGGGCTGCCGAGTCTGACGATGCGAACGCTCATGGTCTGCTCCTCGCCTGCTTCGTCCGCGCTGCGGACGGGAGGCGCCAGCTTAGCAAAGATCGGCCGCCGCCTGCGACGGACCGCGGCCTCAGGGCGCCAGCAGCAGGCCGTCGGCTTCGCGCAGCGCGCCGGCGCGCAGCAGGTCGGCGACCAGCCAGTCGGCCAGCTCGTCCGGCGCGTAGCCGAGGTAGCGCGTGTTCACGTCCTGCACGAAGGCGAGGCCGGCGAGGAATTCGGGCAACGTGTCGCGCGGCAGCTGGCGTTTCTCAAGCATGAAGAAGGCAAGCATCACCTTCAGCGCGTGCCGTGCCAGGCGCTCGATATTCTGCTCGAAGGCGGCGAGGCGCATGAAGGCGCGCTCGAAGGCCTCCGGCACGTCGGCGAAGGGCGCGCCGTGGCCGGGAATGACCGCGTCGATCGGCAGCCGGGAGAGCATCTCCAGCGTCGCCCGCGTCGCCTTCAGGCCGTCCGGATGGCCGAGCAGCTCGGAGAAGATGACGCCGAAGCCGTCGCGCCACAGCGCGTCGCCGGAGATCAAGAGGCGTTTCTCCGGGTTGTACAGCGCCAGCGCATCCATGTCGTGACCGGGCACCGCCAGCGCCCGCCATTCGAGGTCGCCGAGGGCGAAGGCGTCGCCGGCGGCGTAGGTCGCATCGTGCGCGAAGCGCGCCGCGCGCTGGCCGAGCGGGGAGAGCAGCAGCGCCGCCTCGTCCCATTCGGCGATGGTCGCGGCGATTCCCGCCGGCACCGTGATGCGGCAGCCGAAGGCGGTCTGCAGCGCGGCGTTGCCGCCGATGTGGTCGGAGTGCGAGTGGGTGTTGATGAGGTGCGTCAGCCGGCGGCCGGCGAGCGCGCGCTCGACCAGCGCGACGGTCTGCGCGGCATGGCTGACATAGCCGCTGTCGACCAGCGCCGCCGTCTCGCCGTCGAAGAAGACGACGTTGTTCGACGACAGCCAGCCGCGTTCGAG
>JANJTW010000174.1 GCA_024710925.1 Rhodocyclaceae bacterium
GCCTGCAGCACGTCGGTGACCGAATGGATCGTTTCCTGGCTGCTGGCAATGTGCCGCAGGCCGTCGTTGATGGCGCGGTGGACGCTGGCCGACTGGTCGGACAGCGTCGCCGTGATGCGGTCGATTTCCTGTGCGGCGAGCGCAGACTTCTCGGCCAGCTTGCGCACCTCGTCGGCGACGACGGCGAAGCCGCGACCGGCCTCGCCGGCGCGTGCCGCTTCGATGGCGGCGTTCAGCGCGAGCAGGTTGGTCTGCTCGGCGATGCCCTTGACCTCCTGTGTCATCCGGCTGATGACCTCGGTGCTGCGTACGAACTCGTTGACCGAGTCGGCCGTCGTCTTCACCGTCGCGCCGACTTCGTCCATCTCGTGCAGCAGGCGCGACAGGCTGGCGCTGCCTTCCTCGGCGCGGCGCAGGCTTTCCTGCGACTGGTGGTTGACGTGGTCGGCGCTCTCGGCGATCGAGGCGATGCTTTGCAGCATGCTGTCCATCGCCGCCGCCGCCTGCGTCGATTGCGCATTCTGCAGATGCGAGCCTTCGGTGACGCGGCGCGAGGCTTCCGACAGCTCGTGCGCCTGCACCGACACCTGGCTGGCCGAATCGCTGACCTGGCGCACCAGCTTGCAGAAATTCTCCATCATCTCGTTGAAGATTGCCGAGGCCTGGCCGATTTCGTCGTTGCCTTTGACCGGCAGGCGGCGGGTCAGGTCGCCTTCGCCGCGGGCGATGTCGCGCAGGCCGCCGGTCAGCTGTTCGAGCGGTGCCGTGACGAAATGCCGGGTGAGCAGCCAGATCACCGCCAGCAGCAGCAGACTGACGGCGGCGGCGGCGGCCGAGATCTTCAGGCGGAAGCTGGCGACCTCGCTCTCGACGGCGTCGAGCGATACCTTCATGCTGACGACGCCGAGAACGGTGCCTTCCGGCACCTGGTGGCACATCAGGCAGTCCTTGCCGAGGTAGCTCTTTGCCGCCTTCGTCGGCGTGACGACGTGCAGGAACGAACTGCCGCCCTCGCTTTCGGCGCGTACGTAGGGCTGGCCGGAGGCCATCACCTGCTTCTCGACGGCGTCGAGCTGGCGGTTCGATTTGGTGTCCGGGCCGAAGGTCTGCGCCACCGCGTCCGAGCGCGCGACATGCAGATCCTTGATGATCGACAGCTGCTTGATCTGGTCGAGAAAGACCTCGCGCTGGTCTACGGTGCCGGTGATCATCATGCCGGTCAGGCCGGCCATGGTCATTTCGTGGATGCTGCCGGCGAAGTCCTGCGCCTGGCGGATGGCCGTCTCGCGGTTGACTTCGCTTTCCCAGCTGATCATGCCCGTCCACACGACGACGAGCACGAGCCAGATGGCTGCGGTCAGGCGCAGCCAGATTTTCCAGTTGGACATGCGGATGGTACTCCCCCCTCGGTTCGGTCCGGCGTCGGCTTTGCCCGGTCGTTCGACTGGTGCGCCGCTTCTCCGGCCGGGCCGGCCGGATGCGGCGTCAGACGCTCAGATCCACCTGCTGGATTGTGCCAGCGCCACCGCTTTCCTGCAAAAAAATGCCGCTGCTGCGAACCTGTCCGAGCGTCTCGTTGCCGGCGTCGCGAATGGCGAACGGCGTCGCGATGCGCGCCAGCCCGATCGCGCCGACATCGGCGTCCTGCAGCGTGCGCAGCGCGCCACCGCCGTCGGCGTCCGGCGTCCATACGCGCAGCTGCGCGTAGGCGGCGTCGGCCTCGTCGATCCAGCCGTTGTTGTCGTCGTCGTAGGCGGCGAGGTCGGCGAAGCCGTCGCCGCTCTTCGTGCCGAACAGTTCGCTGCCGTCATTGATGCGGCCATCGCCGTTGCGATCGAGCGCGAGGAAGCCGCTGCCGGAGACAAGGCGGTTGATGCTGTCGGCGCTGCCGTCGGCGTCGATGTCGAAGCTGAAACGCTGGTCGCTGAGCTGTCCGGCGCTGCCGGAGAAATTGAGGATCAGCGGGTCCTTCTGCGGGCGGGCGGCGTCGCCGAGGCGCAGGCTGACGTTGGTTTCCTCGTAGTAGCTGCGCGACATCGCCAGGTCGAGCTGGAAGGCGATCTCGCGGCCGTCGGCGGTGCGCACGACGCCGCTGGCGGAGAAGGCGGTCTGCTCCGCTTCGCTGTAGACCTCGTGGTAATCGTATTCGACGCCGAAGCCGGCCGGGCGGGAGGGCGGCGCGGCGTTGGCCGCGCCCGTCGCCGTCGCCTGCGGCAGCTCGCCGTCCTTGCGCGGCGCGAGTTCCCGAGCGTCGAAGACGCGCGCCTCTTGGCCGGTGAGCATCTGGATCATCCGGCGCAGCAGGGCGAGCCGCGGATCGCTCTCCGCGGCTTCGCTCGCCTGTTCGATCGCTTCCGCCTCGCCGGCCTGCGCGGCGCGGCCAGCGTCCGAAATGCTCACCTGCGCCGACGGCGGTTCGACGGACGGGCGACGGCGGCCGTCCCCCTCGAAATCGGGGCGGCGGTCGCCGACCCACATGCGCAGGGATTCGCGGACTTCGTGATGTTGTTGCGATGCATGGGTCGAGGCCATCTGCATCTCGGCGCTGGCAATTCTCATGGCGGCCTCCAATGGCGTGGATGGCCTGTTAACGGCAGCTTTCGGGGGCGGGTTGAGTCCACCCTGAGGGCTGTGGTGATGCGGCTTTCCGGCCGAAAAGGGGCGTCGACGCCCGGTTGGCGGGCGTCGGATTTTTTGTTGCGCGCCGGGCGGGGGCTGGCGGCCGTGTGCGGGTTACGCGGCGGCGCCGAGCGCCTTGGCGCGCGTCGCCGACAACCCGAGCGCGGCGGCGTCGGCCGCTTCGCGCGTCGGCCAGCCGCCGAGCTGCGCCTCGACCAGCGTGGCGAGCGCGGCAATCCAGTCGTCGCGTTCGTTGAGTGCCGGGATGTAGTGGTATTCCTTGCCGCCGGCGCCGAGGAAGTCGGCCTTGCCTTCCATGGCGATCTCTTCGAGCGTCTCCAGGCAGTCGCCGACGAAACCGGGGCAGATCACGTCGACGCGGCCGATGCCTTCGCGGGCGAGCGCCTGCAGCGTCGGCGCGGTGTAGGGCTGCAGCCATTCGGCGCGGCCGAAGCGCGACTGGAAGGAGATGCGGTACTGGTCCGGCGGTAACGCCAGCGCTTCGGCGAGCAGGCGGCCGGTCTTCTGGCATTCGCAGTGGTAGGGGTCGCCCTTGTCGAGCGTGAAGCGCGGCACGCCGTGGAAGCTCATCAGCAGCCGGTAGCCGCTGTCCGGCCGGCCGTGCTTCTGCCAGTGCTCGCGGACGCTGGCGGCGAGCGCGGCGATGTAGCCGGGGTCGTCGCAGAAGCTCCGCAGCACGCGCAGTTCAGGCTGGTTGCGCGTCGTCGTCAGCCAGCGGTAGGCCGCGTCGAGCGCGGTGGCGCTGGTGCTGCCGGCGTACTGCGGGTAGAGCGGCACGAGCAGGATGCGCGTGCAGCCCTCGGCCTTCAGTCGCGAGAGCGTCGCCGGGACCGATGGCTGGCCGTAGCGCATCGCGTAGTCGACGACCAGATTGCGGTGCCCGGCTTCGCCGAGGCGGCCCTTGAGCAGCCGGGTCTGGCGCTCGGTGTGTACCTTCAAGGGCGAGCCTTCCGGCGTCCACACCGTGGCGTATTTCTCGGCTGACTTCGCCGGCCGCGTGTTGAGGATGACGCCGTTGAGGATCAGCCACCAGACCGGGCGGGGAATCTCGACGACGCGCGGGTCGGAGAGGAATTCGCGCAGGTAGGTCTTCAGCGCGGCCGGCGTCGGCGCTTCCGGCGTGCCGAGGTTGATCAGGACGACGGCGGTGCGCGCCGGCGTGCCGTGCTGCCAGGCCGGCTCGGGAAGGAAGTGGCTCATCAGGAATTGGCCTGGTAGGTGAGGGCGGAGGAGAGCAGGCGGGCGGTGATGTCGACGATCGGGATGACGCGCTCGTAGGCCATGCGCGTCGGGCCGATGACGCCGACCGAGCCGACCACCTGGCCGTTGACGGTGTAGGGGGCGGTGACGACGCTGCATTCGTCGAGCGGCGCGAGGCCCGATTCGCCGCCGATGAAGATCTGCACGCCGTCGGCGTTGCTCGACACGTCGAGCAGCTGTTCCAGCCCGGCGCGCTGTTCGAATAGGTCGAACAGCTCGCGCAGGCGCTTCATGTTGGTCGAGAACTCCTCGACTTCGAGCAGGTTCTTCTCGCCGGAGATGACGCACGGCGCCTCGTTCGCCGACAGCGCTTCGTCGCTGGCGGCGAGCGCCGCCGCCATCAGCGACTGCAGGTCGCTGCGCAGCTGGCGCAGCTCGTCCTGCAGGCGGCTGCGGATCTGCGCGAAGTCGAGGCCGGCGAAGTGCTCGTTCAGGGTGTTCGCCGCTGCCGTCAGCTCGGACGTGGAATAGGCGCGCTCGGTGAACAGGATGCGGTTCTGCACGTCGCCGTCGGCGGTGACGATGATCAGCAGGATGCGCTTTTCCGAGAGGCCGACGAATTCCAGCTGGCGGATGCGCGGACTGGCGCGGCGCGGCGCGGCGACGATGCCGGCGAAGTGGGTCAGGCCGGAGAGCAGGCTGGAGGCGCTGCTGATCAGCTGCTGCGGCTGCGTCGGGTGCAGCAGGCCCTCGATCTGCTCGATGCTGGCCTGCTCCAGCGGCATCACCGTCAGCAGGCTGTCGACGAACAGGCGGTAGCCGCGCGGCGTCGGCACGCGGCCGGCGGAGGTATGCGGGCTGGCGATGAAGCCGGCGTCTTCGAGATCGGCCATCACGTTGCGCACGGTCGCCGGCGACAGGTCGAGGCCGGAGTATTTCGACAGCGCGCGCGAGCCGACCGGCTCGCCGTCGGCGATGTACCGTTCGACCAGGGTTTTCAGCAGGATGCGGGCGCGTTCGTCGAGCATGGGGAGCGATTCTACAAAACAACGGGAGTTCCGGCCATGCGGCCTCGGCGATGGTGGTGCCGGCTGGGTGACTGGCGCCGGGGGCTATGAAATAATCCGGACCATGAATCAACCCTACGGTTCCCGCAACCTGCCGCGCACGATCGCGCTCATCGGCCGCTACCAGAGCCCGGAGATCGCCTCGTCGCTGCGCCTGCTGGCCCGCTACCTGTACGAGCGCGGCGTCACCGTGGTCGTTGAGGAGGAAACGGCGGCCAACGTCGGTCAGTCGGTCGGTGGCGATCACTGGGTGCCGGGCAGCTTCGAGGCGATCGGCGCCAGCGTCGACCTGGCCATCGTCCTCGGCGGCGACGGCACGATGCTCAACGCCGCGCGCCGGCTGGCGCGCTACCGGGTGCCGCTGGTCGGCGTGAACCAGGGGCGGCTCGGCTTCATGACCGACATCGCGCGCAACGATATGCTGTCCTGCATGGAGGACCTGCTCGACGGCCGTTTCGTGCCGGAGACACGGATGATGCTCGATGCCGAGGTGTTGCGCGACGGCCGTGAACTGGGCGAGAACATCGCGCTGAACGACGTCGTCATGGACAAGGGTGCGATCGGCCGGATGATCGAGTTCGAGCTGTTCATCGACGGCGAGTTCATCTACAACCTGCGCGCCGATGGCCTCATCGTATCGACGCCGACCGGCTCCACGGCCTACTCGCTGTCGGCCAACGGGCCGATCCTGCATCCGCAGGTCGCCGGCATCGCGCTGGTGCCGCTCTGCCCGCACGCACTGACCAATCGACCGATCCTGGTCGGCGATCAGGCGGAAATCGAACTGCGCATCACGCACGCCACCGACTGCCGGGTACACTTCGACGGCCAGCTGACCGTCGACCTGGCGCGTGGCGACGCGGTGCGCCTGCGCCGCTCGCAATATTCGATCTGCTTCCTGCATCCTCCCGGTTATAGCTACTTCGCCATGCTGCGACAGAAGTTGCAGTGGAGCGAGCGTCCGAAAGGCACTTGATCCCCCATGCTGCAGCATCTGGCAATCCGCGATTTCGTCATCGTCGACCGGCTTGAACTCGATTTCGCCGATGGCTTCGGCGCCCTTACCGGCGAAACCGGCGCTGGCAAGTCGATCCTCGTCGACGCGCTGGCCTTCGTCCTCGGCGAACGTGCCGACGCCGGCCTGATCCGCAGCGGCTGCGAACGCGCCGAAGTTTCCGCCGGGTTCGCCGTGGATGGCCTCGCCGGCGCCGCGGCCTGGCTGCGCGAGCACGAACTCGATGGCGATGACGGGCTGATCCTGCGCCGCACGGTGGACGCCGGTGGCCGCTCGCGCGCCTGGATCAACGGTACGCCGGCGACGGTGCAGCAGTTGCGCGAAATTTCCGAATGGCTGGTCGACATCCATGGCCAGCATGCGCACCAGTCGCTGCTGCGCGCGGATGCGCAGCGCGGGCTGCTCGACGCGCACGCCGGCCTCGACGGGCCGGCGGCCGAGGTGGGGCGCGCCTGGCGGCAATGGCGCGAGGCGCAGGCGCTGCTGGAGGCTGCCGCCAGTGGCGCCGAGGCGCTGCTGCGCGAGCGCGACGAGCTCGCCTGGCAGGTGCAGGAAATCGAAGGGTTGGCCGACGGCGAACCGTTTTCTGTCGCCGGCTGGGAGGCGCTGAACGCCGAGCACCGGCGCCTCGGCCACGCGGCCGGTCTGATCGAAGGCGTGCAGTTCGCGCTGGCGCAGCTTGCCGATGGCGAGGCCGCGGCCGAATCGCAGGTCGACAGTGTCGCCGCCCGCCTCGACGGACTGGCGGAATACGATCCGGCGCTGGCCGAGGTGGCGCAGCTGGTGCAGTCGGCACAGGCTGAACTGGCCGAGGCGGTGTCGGCGCTGCGCCGCTACGCCGACCGGGCCGAGCTCGATCCGGGCCGGCTGGCCGAGGTCGAGCGGCGGATCGAGGCGGTGCTGGCCTGCGCGCGCAAGCTGCGGGTGGCGCCGGAGGCCTTGCCGGAGCGACTGGCCGAGGCGCGTGCGCGTCTGGCCGAACTGGGCGAGGCATCCGACATGGCGGCGCTGGAAGTACGCGCCGCTGCCGCACGGCAGGACTACGAACGTCTCGCCGGCAAACTGTCGGCGGCGCGTGGCAAGGCGGCGAAAAAACTCTCGGAGGAAGTCAGCCGGATCATGCAGCAGCTGGCGCTGGCCGGCGGCCGCTTCGAAGCGGTGCTGGTGCCGGTCGCCGGCGGTGCCGCCTACGGGCTGGAACAGGCCGAATTCCGCGTCTCCGGCCTGGCCGGCGGCGAGGCGCGGCCGCTGGCGAAGGTCGTCTCCGGTGGCGAGCTGTCGCGCATCAGCCTGGCCATTCAGGTTGTGACCAGCCGCGCGGCGGCGGTGCCGACGCTGATCTTCGACGAGGTCGATGTCGGTATCGGCGGCGGCGTTGCCGAAGTCGTCGGCCGCCTGCTCGCGGAACTTGGCCGCGACCGGCAGGTGCTGTGCGTGACCCATCTGCCGCAGGTGGCGGCGCGCGCGGCCTGGCAATGGCAGGTGGCGAAGGATAAGGAACCGGCCGGCAGTCGTGTCACCAGCCGCGTCACGCCGCTCGATGCCGGCGGCCGTGTCGAGGAAATCGCGCGCATGCTCGGCGGCGTCGAGATCACGGCCATCACGCGGCAGCACGCCCGCGAGATGCTGGAAGCCGGCTGAGTCGCCGGCTACCGTTCAGCCGGCCGGCTTGCCGCCCTTGCCGCGGTGCGGGCAGTCCGGTTTCAGGCACTCGGCGTAGAGGTAGAGGGCGTGTTCCTGGATCGCGAAGCCGCGGTCCTTGGCGATCTTTGCCTGCCGGCGTTCGATTTCCGGATCGTAGAATTCTTCCACCCGGCCGCAATTGACGCAGACCAGATGGTCGTGATGGTGGCCGGCGTTCAGTTCGAAGACGGCCTTGCCCGATTCGAAGTGGTGCCGTTCGAGCAGGCCGGCCTGCTCGAACTGGGTCAGCACGCGGTAGACCGTGGCCAGACCGATGTCCATGCCCTCGTTGATCAGCATGCGGTAGACGTCTTCCGCCGTCAGGTGGCGGACGTCGGTATTCTCGAACAGTTCGAGAATTTTCAGTCGGGGGAAGGTGGCCTTGAGGCCGATGCTCTTGAGGCTGTCTGAATTGCTCATCGCGTGTTCGGCTCGGCGGAGCGCTGGTGGTTTTCGGTTATGATATACCGCTGGCGGGGCATTTGCGAAATGCCTTCCGCCGTGGCGTGCGGAAGCGGCAGTCGCCCTTCCCGTCCGCGTCGTCAATCGCTCCAATAATTATTCGGCGTCGTTACGCATGATTCTTTCGAGACTTCCCGCTGCCGCCCTGATCGTGTTCCTGGTCGGCGCCTGTTCGTCGGTGCCGCGTATCGTCACCGAATACCGCATCGACGTGCAGCAGGGCAACGTGCTGACGCAGGACATGGTGTCGCAGTTGCGACCCGGCCTGACGCGGGAGCAGGTGCGTTTCGTCCTCGGCACGCCAATGCTCGTGGACATGTTCCACGCTGATCGCTGGGACTACGTCTATCGGCTGCAGAAGGGGCGGACGGGCGAGGTCGAACTGCGTCGCTTCACCGTCTTTTTCGACGGCGACGGCAAACTCTACCGGGTGGCCGGCGACGTCGTCGCCGAACAGGGGAGCGGGGACGCCGTGCCGGACGTGAAGTCGCGGGTGCTCGATCTCGGCTCGGTCGATGGCGATACGCCGTTGCCGCCGCCCGAGGAAAAAGGCTTTTTTGGCCGGATGATGGAAAAAGTGGGTCTTTGAGGTGATTTTCTGAAATGAGCGGGATGCGTATTGCGGTGGTGGGTGCCCACGGACGGATGGGGCGGATGCTGATCGAGGCCGTGCTGAAGGACGGGCGGGCGACGCTGGCAGCGGTATTCGACCGTCCCGGCAGTCCGGCAGTCGGGAAAACGGCCGGCGAACTGGTCGGGCTGCCGTGCGACGTCGTCGTCAGCGACGATTTCGCCGGCGGCATTGGCGCCGCCGACTGCCTGATCGACTTCACCCGCCCGGAAGGAACGATCGAACACCTGCACATTTGCCGCGAGCGGGGGGTGGCCATGGTCATCGGAACGACCGGCTTCGAGGCTGAAGGCAAGGCGGCGATCGCCGAGGCGGCGAAGACTATCCCGATCGTCTTCGCGCCGAACATGGCGGTCGGTGTCAACCTCGTCTTCAAGCTGCTCGACACGGCGGCGAAGATCCTCAACCAGGGGTACGACATCGAGATCGTCGAGGCGCATCACCGGCACAAGATCGACGCCCCCTCCGGCACCGCGCTACGCATGGGCGAGGTGGTCGCCGCGGCGCTCGGACGCGACCTCAAGGCCTGCGCCGTCTATGGCCGCGAAGGCGTTACCGGCGAGCGCGATCCGTCGACCATCGGCTTTGCCACGGTGCGCGGCGGCGATATCGTCGGCGACCATAACGTCATGTTCTGTGGTCTCGGTGAGCGCGTCGAGATCGCGCACCGGGCCGGCAGCCGCATGCCCTACGCGCTCGGCAGCCTGCGTGCCGCCCATTTCCTGTCCGGGCGGAAGAACGGCCTCTATGACATGCAGGATGTTCTCGGCCTGCGCTAGGGAGCGTTGACGATGGGCCGCATACGCTCCGGTTTCTTCACCGGCGGGGTGCGGCCGTGATCCGTTCCGCGCTGTTCCGCCAGCAGTTGCAGGAAAGCCTTGGCCCGGGTTCGGCCGATGCGGCGTTTGCTGCGCTGGCCCGCCTGGTCGAGGCGAATCCGGCGCTGGCCGGCCTCGTCCGTACCGTGGACGATACCTATGCACGCTTTGGCGGCCTGCAGCAGGTGGCCGTCGAAGTCGGCGGTCTGGTCGTCTCCGAGTGGGATCTGAAGACCGGGGCGATCGAATCGGGAAAGGCCTGGCAGTCCTTGCTCGGCTATGCGCCCGGCAGCGTTTCCGACAGCGTCGCCGCCTGGCGGGCGCTGGTGCATGCGGACGACCTGCGCACCCTGTCGGCAGCGATCGCTGCCCATATCCAGGAATCCTCGCCGCGCTTTTCCGTCGATTGTCGCTGCCGCGTTCCCGATGGCGGCTGGCGCTGGCTGCGGGTGAGCGGCCGCGTCGCCGCCCGCGATGAACGCGGCGAACCGCTCCGGCTGGCGGTCGTGCAGCAGGACGTCGATGGCCAGAAACAGCTGGAGGCGTCGCTCAACGCGGCGCGCGAGGCGGCCGAGGTGGCCGGGCGGTCGCGCACGGCCTTTCTGGCGAACATGAGCCACGAGATACGAACGCCGATGAACGCGATCATCGGCATGACCGAGCTGGCGCTCGATACCGAACTGGACGCCGAGCAGCGCCACTATCTGGCAACCGTGCGTTCCTCGTGCGAGGCGCTGCTGACGATCGTCAACGATATCCTCGATTTCTCGAAGATCGAGGCGGGCAAGCTGCAGATCGAAAAGATCGACTTCGAGCTGTCTGCCATCGTCTTCGAGGCCGTCCGTTCGCTCGCCGTCGGCGCCCAGCAGAAGGGGCTCGACGTCACGGTGGAGATCGATCCGGCGTTGCCGGCGCGGGTCTGGGGCGATCCGGTCCGTCTGCGTCAGGTCATCACCAATCTGGTCGGCAATGCCGTCAAATTCACCGAAACGGGCAGCGTGTCGGTCGTCCTCCGTTCGCACGGAACGGCGCCGGATCAAGTGTTCGTGATCTTCGAGGTGCGCGATACCGGCATCGGCATTCCGCCGGACAAGCAGCGGCAGATCTTCGAGGCATTCTCGCAGGCGGACGTGTCGACCACCCGCCGCTTCGGCGGCACCGGGCTGGGGCTGGCCATTTCTTCACGCCTGGTCGAGCTGATGGGCGGGATGCTGAAGGTTGTCAGCGAGCCCGGGCGTGGCAGTGTCTTCGGCTTCGTGCTGCCGTTCGGCATCCGGCAGGGGGTGGCGCCGGTGCGCCGCCTGCCGGCGGCGCTGTCCGGCCAGCGCGTTCTCCTCGTCGGGGCGGGCGGCGCGACGATGCGCCTGCTCGAATCGGTTTTCGGCCGCTGGGGCATGCAGTCGGCGACGGCGGCCTCGCTCGCGGAGGCCGGCGCGCTGTCGGAGAAATGGCGTACGGTCGGATTTCCCTTCGCCCTGGTTGTCTGCGATGCCGCCGCGGCGCTGGCCGACGAGGGCGCGCCGCTCGCCGAGTGGCGGGCTCGCGATACGGTCGAGCCGATGGTCATGCTGATCACCGTCGCCGGGCAGCGCGATCAGTTGCCGAAGCTGAAGGCGCTCGGCATCGGCGTCTATGTCGTCAAGCCGGTGGCCGTCGACGACCTGCTCGACGCGGTGTCGCTGGCCGTCGGCAACCCCCCCGATGAACTGCAGCTCGACCGCTTCGATGTCGATGCCTCGTTGCGTGCGGCGAAGATCGCCGGCGGCAGCCTGAGCATCCTGCTCGTCGAGGACAATCCGATCAACCAGGAACTGGCGCAGCGCCTGCTGCAGCGCGCCGGCCACAAGGTGACGGTGGCCAGCAACGGCGAGGAGGCGGTGAGCTGCTTCGAGAACGAGCATTTCGACGTCGCGCTGATGGACATGCAGATGCCGGTGATGGACGGCATCGAGGCGACCCAGGCGATCCGTGCCCGCGAGTTGCGGCGCAGCTGGGTGGCGTCGGCGATCGATTTCCATCAGTTGCCGATCATCGCGATGACGGCGAACGCGATGGAAGGCGACCGCGAACGCTGCCTGCAGGCCGGCATGAATGATTACATCGCCAAGCCGATCCGCCAGGATGACCTGTTCGCCGCGCTGGCGCGCGCGACCGGGCGCGAGCATGCGCCGGCCTTTGCCCGGGAGCCGGTGGCTCGTTCCGGCAACGGCGCGATCGATGCCGAGGCGGCGGTCCGCGACCTTGGCGACGTCGATCTGGTCAGGGAAATGGCGCGCATGCTGCTGGCGCAGTGGGATAGCCACCTCGGTGCAATCGTCGCGGCGCTGTCGGCGCAGGACGGCGCGACCCTGCGCCGCGCGGCGCACACCTTCAAGGGACTGCTCGCCATGTTCCATGCCGAGCAGGCGCGCCGGCACGCGCTCGCCGTCGAACTGGCGGCCCGGGACGAGCAATGGGGCCAGGCACGGACGGCGCTCGAAGCGCTGACTTCGGCGCTCGAACTGGTCAAGCCGGAGCTGGAAGCCCTTCTCGGGCGCTAGTCGCGTTCCGAATTTGCCCTGAAATGGGGCGTCCTGTATAATGACGCGGTTAAATACCGAACGAGCGGAAGGGTCACGAGCCCTTCCGCTTTTGCGCATCTAAAGCGCTGAATTTCCTCACGGATTCGGCGTCACCACATCACAGGAGTCTTTCGTGTCGCTATCCGCGTTGCTGCCGCCGTTCCCGCCCGCCCTGCTCGCGCTAGCCGACGGTACCGTCTTCCGCGGCTTTGCCATCGGCGCCGAGGGCAGCGCCAGCGGCGAGGTGGTGTTCAACACCGCCATGACCGGCTATCAGGAAATCCTGACCGATCCCTCGTACTGCCGCCAGATCGTCACGCTGACCTACCCGCACATCGGCAACACCGGCTGCAATGCCGAAGATTGGGAGTCGCGCGCCAACTTCGCCGCCGGTCTGGTCATCCGCGATCTGCCGATCCGCGCCTCGAACTGGCGCATGACCGAGACGCTGCCCGCGTACCTGAAGCAGAACGGCATCGTCGCCATTGCCGGCATCGATACCCGGGCGCTGACCCGTGTGCTGCGCGAGAAGGGCGCGCAGGCCGGCTGCATCGTTGCCGGCACCGTCGACGAGACGAAGGCGATCGCCGAGGCGCGCGCTTTCCCCGGGCTGGCCGGCATGGATCTGGCCAAGGTCGTCTCGGTCGATTCGCCGTACGAGTGGACGGAGGGTGAATGGTCGCTGACCGGTTTCCAGCCGCTGCCGGAGGCGAAGTTCCACGTCGTCGCCTACGATTTCGGCGTCAAGCGCAACATCCTGCGCATGCTCGCCCAGCGCGGCTGCCGCGTCACCGTCGTGCCGGCGCAGACGCCGGCCGCCGACGTGCTGGCGCTGAAGCCGGACGGCATCTTCCTGTCGAACGGCCCGGGCGACCCCGAGCCTTGCGACTACGCGATTGCAGCGATTCGCGAATTCCTCGCCCGCGGCATCCCGACCTACGGCATCTGCCTCGGCCATCAGTTGCTGGCGCTTGCCTCCGGCGCGAAGACGATGAAGATGAAGTTCGGTCACCATGGCGCCAACCACCCGGTGAAGGATCTCGATACCCAGCAGGTGCTGATCACCAGCCAGAACCACGGCTTCGCCGTCGATCCGGACTCGCTGCCGGACAACCTGCGGCCGACGCACGTCTCGCTGTTCGACGGCTCTCTGCAGGGGGTCGCCCGCACCGACGTGCCCGCCTTCTCCTTCCAGGGACACCCGGAAGCGAGCCCCGGCCCGCACGACGTGGCCTACCTGTTCGACCGTTTCCTCGATTCGATGGTGCGCGGCGTCGCCGCGCTGCAGCCGGCCGCCTGAGGCGCCGCGAGGACAGCAGCAATCGAGAGAAAGTAGAAAATGCCCAAGCGTACAGACATTCAAAGCATCCTCATCATCGGCGCCGGTCCGATCATCATCGGCCAGGCGTGCGAATTCGACTATTCCGGCGCGCAGGCCTGCAAGGCCCTGCGCGAGGAGGGCTACAAGGTCATTCTGGTTAACTCCAACCCGGCGACGATCATGACCGACCCGGAAATGGCCGACGTCACCTACATCGAGCCGATCACCTGGAAGGTGGTCGAGAAGATCATCGAGAAGGAGCGCCCGGACGCGCTGCTGCCGACGATGGGCGGCCAGACCGCGCTCAACTGCGCGCTCGACCTGGCCAAGCACGGCGTGTTGGAGAAGTACGACGTCGAGATGATCGGCGCCTCGCGCGAGGCGATCGACAAGGCCGAGGACCGCGAGAAATTCAAGGCGGCGATGACCAAGATCGGCCTCGGCTCGGCCCGCTCCGCCGTTGCGCACTCGATGGAAGAGGCGCAGCAGGTGCAGGCGATGATCGGCTTCCCGGCGATCATCCGGCCGTCGTTCACGATGGGCGGCTCGGGTGGCGGCATCGCCTACAACCAGGAAGAGTTCGTCGAGATCTGCAAGCGCGGCCTCGAAGCCTCGCCGACCAGCGAACTGCTGATCGAGGAGAGCCTGCTCGGCTGGAAGGAATACGAGATGGAGGTTGTCCGCGACCGCAAGGACAACTGCATCATCGTCTGCTCGATCGAGAACCTTGACCCGATGGGCGTGCATACCGGCGATTCGATCACCGTTGCGCCGTCGCAGACGCTGACTGACCGCGAATACCAGATCATGCGCAATGCGTCGATCGCCGTGCTGCGCGAGATCGGCGTCGACACCGGTGGTTCGAACGTGCAGTTCTCGATCAACCCGAAGGACGGTCGGATGATCGTCATCGAGATGAACCCGCGCGTGTCGCGCTCCTCCGCGCTGGCCTCGAAGGCGACCGGTTTCCCGATCGCCAAGGTCGCCGCCAAGCTGGCCGTCGGCTACACGCTGGACGAACTCGCGAACGAGATCACCGGTGGCAAGACGCCGGCGTCGTTCGAGCCGTCGATCGACTACGTCGTCACCAAGGTGCCACGCTTCGCCTTCGAAAAATTCCCGACCGCCGACTCGCGCCTGACGACGCAGATGAAGTCGGTCGGCGAGGTGATGGCCATCGGCCGCACGCTGCAGGAATCGCTGCACAAGGCGCTGCGCGGCCTGGAAGTCGGCGTCGACGGCTTCGACGAGAAAACCACCGACCGCGAGGCGATCGAAACCCAACTCGCCGAAGCGGGCCCCGAACGCCTGTGGTACGTCGCCGACGCCTTCCGCGCCGGCCTCTCGCTCGACGATATCCACCGCCTGACGGCGATCGACCCGTGGTTCCTGGCGCAGATCGAGGATCTCTACATCAAGGCCGAGGCGATCCGCGGCAAGGATCTGAAGTCGCTGGATAAGGGCGACCTGTGGGCGCTCAAGCGCGCCGGTTTCTCGGACAAGCGTCTGGCCAGGCTGCTGAACACGACGCAGACGGCGGTGCGCGAGCATCGCCACGCGCTTGGCGTGCGCCCGGCGTACAAGCGCGTCGACACCTGCGCCGCCGAATTTTCGACGAACACCGCCTACATGTACTCGACCTACGAGGAAGAGTGCGAGTCGAACCCGAGCGACAAGAAGAAGATCATGGTGCTGGGCGGCGGTCCGAACCGCATCGGCCAAGGCATCGAGTTCGACTACTGCTGCGTCCATGCCGCGCTGGCGATGCGCGAGGACGGCTACGAAACGATCATGGTCAACTGCAACCCGGAGACCGTGTCCACCGACTACGACACCTCCGATCGCCTGTACTTCGAGCCGCTGACGCTCGAAGACGTGCTCGAGATCGTGCACGTCGAGAAGCCGGTCGGCGTCATCGTCCAGTACGGTGGCCAGACGCCGCTGAAGCTGGCGCGTGACCTCGAAGCCAACGGCGTGCCGATCATCGGTACCTCGCCGGACATGATCGACGCCGCCGAGGACCGCGAGCGCTTCCAGAAGCTCTTGCACGAACTCGGCCTGAAGCAGCCTCCTAACCGCACCGCGCGCGCTGAGGACGAGGCGCTGCGCCTGGCCGAGGAGATCGGCTATCCGTTGGTCGTCCGCCCGTCCTACGTGCTCGGCGGCCGCGCCATGGAAATCGTGCATGAGCCGCGCGACCTCGAGCGCTACATGCGCGAGGCGGTGAAGGTCTCGAACGATTCGCCGGTGCTGCTCGACCGCTTCCTCAACGATGCCTGCGAAGTCGACGTCGATGCGCTGTCGGACGGCGACGAGGTGATCATCGGTGGTGTCATGGAACACATCGAACAGGCCGGCGTGCACTCCGGCGACTCGGCCTGCTCGCTGCCGCCGTATTCGCTGTCGAAGGAGGTGCAGGACGAACTGCGCCGGCAGACCCAGCTGATGGCCAAGGCCTTGAACGTCTGTGGCCTGATGAACGTGCAGTTCGCGATCAAGGACGACGAGGTCTATGTCCTCGAAGTGAACCCGCGCGCCTCGCGCACCGTGCCCTTCGTCTCGAAGGCCACCGGCCTGCAGCTGGCCAAGATCGCCGCGCGCTGCATGGCCGGCCAGAGCCTCGCCAGCCAGGGCGTGACGAAGGAAGTGATCCCGCCGTACTACTCGGTCAAGGAAGCCGTCTTCCCGTTCAACAAGTTCCCGGGCGTCGATACCATCCTCGGTCCGGAAATGAAGTCGACCGGCGAGGTCATGGGGGTCGGCGTGACCTTCGAGGAAGCCTTCGTCAAGAGCCAGATGGCGGCCAGCGTCAAGCTGCCGACCGCCGGCAAGGCTTTCCTCAGCGTCAAGGATTCGGACAAGTCGAAGGCGGTCGAGATTGCCCGCAACCTGGCGGCCAGTGGCTTCGCCATCGTCGCCACGAAAGGCACGGCAGCAGCGATCGAGGCGGCCGGCGTGCCGGTGACGGCGGTGAACAAGGTGACCGAAGGCCGTCCGCACATCGTCGACATGATCAAGAACAACGAGATCGCGCTGATCGTCAATACGGTCGAGGAGAAGCGGCAGGCCATCGCCGATTCTCGCTCGATCCGCACCTCCGGCCTGCAGGCCCGGGTGACTTCGTATACGACGATCTGGGGCGCCGAGGCCGCGGCCGAGGGCATCCGGAATCGTGGCGAACTGGTCGTCTATCCGATCCAGGCGCTGCATGCGCAACTGAACTGATCATTTCTTTATCGACCGCCGGGGCCGCCCATTTCCGGGTGCCGGCGGTTTTGCTTTCCCAGAGGGCGACATGAGCAAGATTCCGCTGACCCTGACCGGTGCCGAAAAACTGCGCGCCGAACTGCATCGCCTGAAGACGGTCGATCGGCCGAATGTCGTCGCCGCGATCGCAGAGGCGCGTTCGCACGGCGATCTGTCGGAAAATGCCGAGTACGATGCGGCGAAGGAGCGCCAGGGTTTCATCGAAGGGCGCATCCAGGAGGTCGAGGGCAAGCTCGGCAACGCCCAGATCATCGACCCGAAGGCGCTAGACGCGGATGGCCGCGTCGTCTTCGGTGCCACCGTCGATCTCGAGGATCAGGATTCGGGCGACCCGGTGACCTACCAGATCGTCGGCGAGGATGAGGCCGACATCAAGGCTGGCAAGCTGTCCTTCGCGTCGCCGATGGCACGTGCGCTGATCGGCAAGTTCGCTGGCGACATCGCCCAGGTGCAGGCGCCGGGCGGCCTGCGCGAGTTCGAGATTCTCGACGTCCGCTACGAATAAGAAGGCCGCGACCGTTCCGATGCGGCGCTTCGCCGACGCTTCTTACATCCTGGCACTGACGCTGTGGGTCGGTGCGTTATGGGCGATCGGCTACATTGCCGCGCCGCTGCTCTTCGCAGGAGTTGCCGATCGCCTGCTGGCCGGCAACCTCGCCGGCCGCATGTTTACCGTGGTCGGCTGGCTTGGCCTCGGCTGCGGCGCCTACCTGCTGCTGTTCATGCTGCTGCGGCTGGGGGCGGCAGCGTTGAAGCGTCTGGTCTTCTGGCTGGTCCTGCTGATGCTGTTGCTTGCCGCCGCGCAATTGTTCGGGCTGCAGCCGCTGATCGCGCAGCTGCGTAGCGAGGGTGTGCCGCGCGAACTGGCCGAGGCGGCGACAAAAAGCCGTTTCGCCACCTGGCATGGGGTGGCGAGCGTACTTTATCTGGTGCAGAGCCTGCTCGGGGTGTTTGCGGTGCTGGGCGCCGCGCGCGGGCAGCGATAGCCGCGGCTGTCTCAGCCCTTGCGGTCGCCGCCCTGGAAACTGCGCTTGGTACGGCGCGGCGCGGCGCGGGGGCGTGCCGGTCGCGCGGCGGCGGCCTTCTTCGCAGCCTGCTCGGCAGACGGACGGTAGATCACGAGGAGCTTGCCGATATGCTGGACGGCGGCGGCTTCCAGTTTTTCGCAGATTTCCGCGAGGTAGGCCTCGCGTGCGTCGCGGTCGTCGCCATAGACGCGAACCTTGATCAGTTCGTGGCTGGTCAGCGAGGCATCGATCTCCTTCAGCACGGACTCGGAGAGGCCGTTCTGGCTGATCGAGACGACGGGGTTGAGGCCATGGGCGCGGGCGCGCAGTGCGCGGCGCTCGTCGGCAGTCAGTTGCAGCATCGGTAATCTTTCATCAAAACGCGGATTTTATCGCAATGGCCCGTACCAAGACCAGCAAGGCGTGGCTGCACGAGCACGTCAACGATCCCTATGTGCAGCGGGCGAAGGCCGAAGGCTGGCGCTCGCGCGCCTCGTTCAAGCTGATGGAGATCGACGATCGCGACAAGCTGATCCGGCCGGGCGTGGTGGTGGTCGACCTGGGGGCGGCTCCGGGCGGCTGGTCGCAGGTCGCGGCACAGCGGCTGCAGGGGCGGGGGCGGGTGAGTGCGCTTGATCTGCTGGAAATGGCGGCGATTCCGGGCGTTGATTTTTTCCAGGGAGACTTCCGCGAGGAGGCGATCCTTCGCCAGCTGGAGGAAAAGCTCGCCGGCGAGCGTGTCGGGCTTGTTCTTTCGGACATGGCGCCCAACATGTCCGGTATCTCCCTTTCCGATCAGGCGCGGATGATGCATCTGGCGGAACTGGGTCTGGAGTTCTCGCGGGACTGGCTGAAACCCGAGGGGGGCTTTCTGGTCAAAGTGTTTCAGGGTCATGGCTACGCTGAATTCGTTGCGCAGATGAAGGAGACTTTCCGCACCGTCGCGACGCGGAAGCCGGACGCTTCGCGGGATCGCAGCGCCGAGCTTTACCTGCTGGGCCGCGGCTTGCGCTGAGCCGGCGGCGACAAATCGGTTAGAATCACCTGTTCGAGTCCCATTTCAAGCCTATTTCGGGGCAGTGAGGTACGTGAAGTGAATAACATGTTCAAGAATCTGGCGATCTGGATGGTGATCGGCCTCGTGCTGATGACTGTCTTCAACCAGTTCAACGCCCGCCAGATGCCGCAGAGTGCGATGGAGTATTCCCAGTTCATCCAGGAAGTGGAGCAGGGGCGTATCGCCAAGGTCACGATGGAGGGCCGTACGCTGAAGGCGGTGACCATCGACGGCAAGAAGATCACGTCCTACGCGCCGCCTGACCTGTGGCTGGTGTCCGATCTCCTCAAATACGGCGTCAAGATCGAGGCGCGTCCGGAAGAGGAACCGTCGATGCTGATGAACATCTTCGTCAGCTGGTTCCCGATGCTGCTGCTGATCGGCGTCTGGGTCTTCTTCATGCGCCAGATGCAGGGCGGTGGCCGCGGCGGAGCCTTCTCGTTCGGCAAGAGCAAGGCGCGCATGCTCGACGAGTCGAACAACACCGTCACCTTCGCCGATGTCGCCGGCTGCGACGAGGCCAAGGAAGAGGTCTCCGAGTTGGTCGACTTCCTGCGCGACCCGTCGAAATTCCAGAAGCTCGGCGGCCGCATCCCGAAGGGCGTGCTGCTGGTCGGCAGTCCCGGTACCGGCAAGACGCTGCTCGCCAAGGCCATCGCCGGCGAGGCGAAGGTGCCGTTCTTCTCGATCTCCGGCTCTGACTTCGTCGAGATGTTCGTCGGCGTCGGCGCCGCCCGCGTCCGCGACATGTTCGAGAACGCCAAGAAGCACGCGCCGTGCATCATCTTCATCGACGAGCTCGACGCGGTCGGCCGCCAGCGCGGTGCCGGCCTCGGCGGCGGCAACGACGAGCGCGAGCAGACCCTGAACCAGATGCTGGTCGAGATGGACGGCTTCGAGGGCCAGACCGGCGTCATCGTCATCGCCGCGACCAACCGCCCGGACGTGCTTGATCCGGCGCTGATGCGCCCGGGCCGCTTCGACCGCCAGGTCGTCGTGCCGCTGCCGGATATCCGCGGGCGCGAGCAGATCCTCGGCGTGCACATGCGCAAGGTGCCGCTGTCGCCGGACGTCAAGGCCGACATCATCGCCCGCGGCACGCCCGGTTTCTCCGGCGCCGACCTCGCCAACCTGGTGAACGAGGCAGCGCTGTTCGCTGCCCGCGCCAACAAGCGCCTGGTCGATATGGAAGATTTCGAGAAGGCCAAGGACAAGATCATGATGGGCGCCGAGCGCCGCAGCATGGTGATGAGCGAGGAGGAAAAGAAGAACACCGCCTATCACGAGTCCGGCCATGCCGTCGTCGCCAAGCTGGTACCGAAGTCCGACCCGGTGCACAAGGTCACCATCATCCCGCGCGGTCGCGCGCTGGGCGTGACCATGCAGCTGCCGGAAGAGGATCGCTACGCCTACGATCGCACCTACCTGATGAGCCGCATCGCCGTGCTCTTCGGCGGCCGCATCGCCGAGGAACTGTTCATGAACCAGATGACCACCGGCGCCTCGAACGACTTCGAGCGCGCGACGCAGATGGCGCGCGACATGGTCACCCGCTACGGCATGTCCGACGCGCTCGGGCCGATGGTCTATGGCGAGAACGAAGGCGAGGTATTCCTCGGCCGCTCGGTGACGACGCACAAGAACGTCTCCGAGGCGACGATGCAGAAGGTGGACAACGAGATCCTTCGCATCATCGACGAGCAATATGCGTTGGCCCGCCGCCTGCTTGAGGAAAACCGCGACAAGGTCGAGGCCATGACGGCCGCGCTGCTCGAATGGGAGACCATCGACGCCGAGCAGGTCGACGACATCATGGCCGGCAAGGAGCCGCGTCCGCCGAAACAGGCGTCGCCGAGCAAGCCGTCGGCCGATGCCGGCAACTCGCCCGGTGCTGCCCCGTCGGCGGCGGCACCGGCCTGAACCTGGATTCCTTCACAGGGACGGGAGAGCTTCGCTCTCCCGTTTTCTTTTCATGAAGCTGCAGTGCGGAAAATTCGAACTTGATCTTTCCCGTCCGCGAGTGATGGGTATCGTCAACCTGACGCCGGATTCGTTTTCCGGCGACGGGCTGGCCGACAATACGGCACGGGCAGTCGCACATGCGCGCGCGCAGATCGATGCCGGCGCCGACCTGCTCGATCTCGGCGCCGAGTCCTCGCGCCCGGGGGCGATCCCCGCCTCGCTCGACGATGAGTTGCGCCGCCTGTTGCCGGTGCTGGAAGCGCTTGCCGGGTGCGGCGTGCCGATCTCGGTCGATACCTACAAGCCGGAGGTGATGCGCGCTGCATTGGCCGCCGGGGCGTCGATGATCAACGATATCTATGCTTTCCGCATGCCTGGCGCGCTGGCGGCGGTCGCCGAATCCGACTGTGGTATCTGCTTGATGCATATGCAGGGTGAGCCGCTGACCATGCAACAGAATCCGGTCTATGACGATCTGCTTGGCGAAGTGCGGCATTTCCTTGCCGGCCGCGTCGCGGCAGCGGAGGCGGCGGGTGTCGCCCGCCGCCGGATCATCCTTGATCCCGGCTTCGGCTTCGGTAAGGCGCTGGCACACAATGTTGCCCTGTTGCGTCATCTGCCGGCGTCGACGCTGCCGGGACTGCCCGTGCTGGCCGGTCTGTCGCGGAAGTCGATGCTCGGCGGCATCACCGGGCGCGCCGTCGGTGAGCGTTTGCCGGCGAGCCTTGCCGCTGCGCTGCTGGCGCTCGAAGGCGGGGCGCGCATGCTGCGCGTGCACGATGTCGCGGCGACGCGCGATGCGCTGGCCGTCTGGTCGGCCGTACGCATGCCGGGTTGATCCGGCCATCTTCGATCGACCGGCGCCCCGTGTGCCGGACAAGTAGAATTGCATGTTTGGGCACGCAGCCGCGTGCGGCGGGAGATAGCAATGAGCAGAAAATACTTCGGCACCGATGGCGTGCGCGGCAAGGTCGGTGAGGCTCCGATCACGCCGGATTTCGTAATGCGTCTGGGCTATGCGGCAGGGCGGGTGTTGGTCGCGCGCGAGCACCTGCCTGGTGGCGAGCGTCCGGCTGTGCTGATCGGCAAGGACACGCGGATTTCCGGCTACATGCTGGAGGCGGCACTGGAAGCCGGCTTTTCGGCCGCCGGTGTCGACGTCTGCCTGACCGGTCCCTTGCCGACGCCGGCGATCGCCTACCTGACCCGCGCCTTGCGTCTGCAGGCCGGCATCGTCATCTCCGCGTCGCATAACCCCTACTATGATAATGGGATTAAATTTTTCTCGGCGCACGGCACCAAGCTGCCCGATGCGATCGAGTCCGAAATCGAAGCCTCGATCGATGCGCCAATCCTCTGCGTGCCATCGGCCGCGCTTGGTCGTGCGCGCCGAATTACCGATGCGGCCGGTCGCTACATCGAGTTCTGCAAGAGTACTTTCCCGAATGCCGGCGATCTGCGCGGCCTGCGCATCGTCGTCGATTGCGCACACGGCGCGGCGTATCACATCGCACCGCATGTCCTGCACGAACTGGGGGCGGAGGTGGTGTCGATCGGTGCCGAGCCCGACGGACTGAACATCAATGCCGAAGTCGGGGCCACCGCGCCCGGGGCGCTGGCGCGCGAAGTCGTCGCGCACGCCGCCGACCTCGGTATCGCCCTTGACGGCGACGGCGACCGGCTGATCATGGTCGATAGCGAAGGGACGGTCTACGACGGCGACCAGTTGCTCTATGCGATCGTCAGGAGCCGCCTGGGCCAGGGAGCGGTGGCGGGCGTCGTCGGCACGCTGATGACCAATCTGGCCTTCGAGCATGCCATGGCGGCGCTCGGCGTTCCCTTCGAGCGGGCTGCCGTCGGCGACCGATATGTCATGGAGCGGCTGCAGGAGAAGGGCTGGCTTCTCGGCGGCGAAAATTCCGGCCATATCCTCTGCCTTGACCGGCATAGCACCGGCGACGGCATCGTTTCGGCGCTGCAGGTGCTGGCGGCGCTGCGCGAGACTGGCGGTACCCTCAAGTCGCTGCTGTCGGGGCTGAGCCTCTACCCGCAGCGCCTGATCAACGTGCCGATGCGCAAGGGCTTCGCCTGGAAGGAGCATGCCGCCATTCTTGCCGCCGAAGCCGAAGTCGTGCGCATGCTCGACGGTCGGGGGCGGGTGTTGCTGCGCGCCTCGGGGACCGAGCCTCTGCTGAGGGTGATGGTCGAGGGGCGCGATGGCGAACGCGTCGCCGCCGGTGCCGAATTGCTCGCCGAAGCGGTACGCGGCGCCTGTGCCGGCTAGCCGCCGGTCGCCCGTCGCATTGACCGGCCGTCTGGCGGACGGCTATAATTGAAAGGTTTTATGCGAGCGGTCCCGATGCGTCAGAAACTTGTTGTCGGCAACTGGAAGATGCATGGCTGCAGCGCCGATAACCGGCGTTTGCTGCAGGCTCTGGTGTCCGGCTTGCCGGCCGCCGGCAATACTGCCGTCGCGGTCTGTGTTCCCTTCCCGTATCTTGCGCAGGCGCAGTCCCTGCTGGCTGCGACGCCGGTTTCCTGGGGGGCGCAGAGCCTGAGCGAACATGCGCAGGGAGCCTACACCGGCGAGGTGTCCGCGGCGATGCTGGCGGATTTCGGTTGTCGTTATGCGATCGTCGGGCATTCCGAGCGCCGCGCCATGTACGGCGAAACGGATGCGCAGGTGGCGGCAAAGTTCGTGGCGGCGAAGGTTGCGGGCATTACCCCCATTCTCTGTGTCGGCGAAACGCTGGCGCAGCGCGAGTCGGATGAAACGCTTGCCGTCGTAACGGCGCAACTCGATGCCGTTCTCGACGTGGCGGGTGTTGCTGCGTTTGCGGGGGGCGTGGTCGCCTATGAGCCCGTCTGGGCCATCGGTACCGGATTGACGGCGACGCCGGCGCAGGCGCAGGCGGTGCATGCGGCAATCCGGGCGCGCATCGCGGCGAGGGATACTGCGGTCGCTGCCGGCCTGCAGATTCTGTACGGCGGCAGTGTCAAGGCGCAAAACGCCGGCGAGATTTTTGCCCAGGCCGATATCGATGGTGGTCTGGTCGGCGGCGCATCGCTGGTGGTAGATGAATTTCTGGCGATTTGCCAGGCGGCAAATCGTTGAGGCTAAAAAATGGATGCAATGTTCTCGGTCGTTCTGGTGGTTCATATCCTCGTCGGCATCGCCGTCTGCGGCTTGGTGCTGATGCAGCATGGCAAGGGGGCTGACATGGGGGCGGCTTTCGGCAGCGGTGCCTCGGGCAGCCTCTTCGGTGCCTCGGGCTCGGCCAACTTCCTCAGCCGTACGACGGCCGTGCTCGCCACGGTGTTCTTCGTGACGAGTCTGTCGCTTGCCTATATTGCATCGCATAAGCCAAAAACGACTGGCAGTGTCATGG
>JANJTW010000202.1 GCA_024710925.1 Rhodocyclaceae bacterium
CGATGTTCAAGGGGCGCACCAACCGCATCCTGCGCCTGGCGCAGGAAACCAACCAGATCGGCGGCAAGAAGGTCGACCCGGTGCAACTGGAGGCAGCCGTCTACCTGCACGACCTCGGCATGATGCTGCTGCCGGAACCGCTCTGGCTGCACACCGGCCGCATGAGCGACGAGGAGAAGATGGTCCTGCACAGCCATCCGGGCTACGCGGCCGGCCTCGTGCAGCGCATGGAAGGCTGGGAGGAGGCGGCGCGAATGATCGCCCAGCACCACGAGATGCCTGACGGCAGCGGCTACCCGGCCGGGCTGAAGGGGGACGAGATCTGCGACGGCGCGAAAATCCTGGCGATCGTCGACGCCTTCGAGGCAGTGATCCTCAAGCACATCCACCGCGGCCGCAACCGCTCGGTGCTGCGCGCCATCGCCGAGATCAACGCCTGCGACAAGCAGTTCGCGCCGGAGTGGATCGAACCGTTCAACCGCGTCATCCGGCGCACCATCGAGAACTGACGGTGCGTGCCGCCGCTTCCGCAACGCTCCGCCATGGCCGCTGACCCCGACCGCCGTTTCGGCGGCATCGGCCGCTTGTACGGCCCGGCCACGCTCGAACGCTACCACCGCGCCCACGTCTGCGTCGTCGGCATCGGCGGCGTCGGCTCGTGGACCGCGGAGGCGCTGGCGCGCAGCGGGGTCGGCCGGCTGACGCTGATCGATCTCGACCATATCGCCGAATCGAACATGAACCGGCAGGCGCACGCCGTCGAAGAGAATCTCGGCAAAGCCAAGGTAACGGCGATGGCCGAGCGCATCCGCTCGATCAATCCGGCCTGCGGCGTCGACGAGGTCGAGGAATTCGTCACCCCGGAAAATGTCGGCGACCTGCTCGCCGAGGGCTTCGATATGGTCGTCGACGCCATCGACCAGGTCCGCGCCAAGGTGGCGATGATCGCCCATTGCCGCGCCCGGGAGATGCCGATCGTCGTCGCCGGCGGCGCCGGCGGCAAGAGCGATCCGTGCCGCATCCGCATCGACGACCTGTCGCGAACGGAACAGGACCCGCTGCTCGCCAAGGTGCGCGCGCAACTGCGCAAGGCGCACGCATTCCCACGCGATGCCAAGAAACGCTTCGGCATCGCCGCCGTCTATTCGAGCGAGCCGGTCCGGATGCCGGAGGCGGCCGCCTGCGACCTGCCGGCGGTCAGCGGCGGCCTCAATTGCGCGGGCTTCGGTTCGGCGATGTGCATCACCGCGAGCTTCGGCCTGTTCGCGGCGGCGGCGGCGCTGCAGACGCTGCGGGAGACGCCCTGATGGCCCGCATCAAGAAACGCCGCTCGCAAAAAAGCGGCTTGCCGCCCGGCACGCTGGTGCATATCGGCGAGGTGAAGACGCAGTCGCCGACGATGATGCTGACCTGCTTCGGGCCCGATGGGGCCGTCGAGCGGGAACTGGCCGGCATCGCCGACCTCGACGCCATCGACGACAGCTACCCGGTCCGCTGGCTGAACGTCTACGGCGTGCACGACGGCGACCTGATGGCGGCGATCGGTCAGCGCTTCGGACTGCACCCGCTGGTGCTCGAGGACATCCTGAACACCGACCAGCGGCCGAAGGTGGATGCCTACGACGACTATCTGTTCGTCGTCGGCCGGATCTACGATGTCGAACGGCAGCGCAACGACCTGGCGACGGACCAGATCAGCCTGATCGTCGGCCACGGTTTCGTGCTGACCTTCCAGGAGCGTCGCTCCGGAACCTTCGAGCCGGTTCGCCAGCGTCTGCGCGCCGAGAGGAACCCGGCGCGCAGGCAGGGGGCAGACTATCTGGCGTATGCGCTGCTGGACACGATGGTCGATGCCTACTTCAGCATCATTGAGCGGATCGCCGACAAATGCGAAGCGCTGGAAGGGGAGATTCTCGGCCGGCCGCGGCGTGACGCGCTGCGCCAGGCGCACGAACTGAAGCGCGAGCTGTCGCAGTTGCGGCGAACGATCTGGCCGCTGCGCGAGGTCATCGGCAGTCTGCAGCGCAACCCGTCGCCCTTCTTCACCGACGAGACGCGCCTGTACCTGCGCGACATCTACGACCACGCGGTGCACCTGCTGGAGCAGCAGGAGGATTTGCGCGAGTTGCTGACCGGCCTGCTCGACATCTACCTGAACAGCGTCAGCAACCGCGTCAATCTGGAGGTGCGCACGCTGACGCTGCTGACCACGGTATTCATGCCGGCGGCGCTGGTCGCCGGCATCTTCGGCATGAATTTCCGCAGCATGCCGTGGCTGGAATCGCCGGACGGCTTCTGGTCGGCACTGGCGCTGATGGCCGGCGTCGCCTTTGCGCTCTTCGCCGTTTTCTGGTCGCGCCGGCTATTTCGCTGAGGTATCGAGCCAGATGTCCAGGCCCTGGGCATTCAGCTCGATATCCGACTCCCAGAGCTTGAGCACCTCCGCCGGACCAAGCCGGCAACCGAAGCGCTCGACCTCGTTCACCAGCAGGTGGGCAAGGTTGGCGCGAATCCGCGCATGCCTGTCCGGCCCCGGTCGTGCTTCGCGGCGGGCAATCGCGACGTGCGCATCGATCAGGCGGTGCAATTCCGCGGCATGCTGCTCGACGTCGCGCAATTCGCTGAAATGGGTGAGGTACATGACGCTCGGCTGAAACGACATGAGGCGGTCGAGCGAAGCATGCAGGGCATCCGGATCGAACTGCACCGGCGTCGTCGTCGGGAAGACGAACTGGCGGCCGTCGGTATCGAGCTCGCGGTACGACAGGCCGAAGGTATCGCCGGTAAAGATTGCGCCGGCGCTGCGGTCAACGATGCAGATGTGATGGCGCGCGTGCCCCGGTGTATCGATGCAGAGCAGCTCGCGACCGCCGACGCGCAGACGGGTCTCGGGCGTCGCCTCGATGATGCGGTCGGCGTCGACGGGAAGGATCTCGCCATACATCCGGCGGACCTCGGAACTGCCATAAACGGCGGCGGCACCGGCAACCAGCCGGCTCGGGTCGGCCATGTGGCGGGCACCGCGCGGATGGACGACGAGCTTGGCACCGGGAAAGGCGCGCATCAGCGAGCCGGCCCCGCCTGCGTGGTCCAGATGGATATGCGTGAGGATGACGTAGTCGACGCTTGCCGCGTCTAGTCCCTGCGCCGCAAGCGCTTCCAGCACGCGTGGCAGCGATTCGTTGGTACCGGTGTCGACAATTGCGACACGCCCGGCATCGACGACGAAATGGATGGCGGCGTGGCAGGAGCGAAGGTAGCCGGCATCGATGGCGCTGATGCCATGCGCGTACTGGAAAATCTGTAACTTCATGGAGCACCCGAAAAGGAAGCGGCGATTATAGTTGCTCTTGCCAGTCGGTTGTGACAACCTGCGCGCTTTCCCGCATACCGGAATCGCCATGGATCACTTCGTTGCCGACGACGGCGAGAAAATCTATCTGAAGATATCGGGAGACGGCCCGCCGCTGGTTCTCCTTCACGGGTGGACCGCCAGCCACGCAGAGTGGTTTCCCTATCTTGCAGAATTGAACAAGCACCATACCGTCTATCGTTGGGATGCCCGCGGCCACGGCGGGCACGCGCTGCAGTCGGCGACGCCGCCGACCGTGGCGCGGATGGCGCGCGACCTGCGCGAGCTGCTGCTGCGCTACGACCTTGATGCTGCCTGCGCGGTTGGCCACTCGATGGGCGCCCTGACGCTTTGGCAATACGTTCGCGATTACGGCTGCGAACGCCTGGGCAAACTGTGCCTGATCGACCAATCACCACGGCTGGTCACCGACGAAATCTGGCCGCACGGCATCTACGGCAATTTCGACAGCGCCAGGGCGGAGCGTTTCATTTCGCAGCTCGAAGCGGATTTCGCCGAATCGGTCCTTCGCCTCGGCGCCTTCGGCCTTAACCGGCGAGCACGGGAAAAGTACGAGGAGAACGCCAAAGGCTGGGAAAAATCCCGCAACTGGCTGCGCCAACTGGACGCCAAGCCGCTGATCGCCTGCTGGCAAAGCCTGACCGAAGCGGACTACCGAGTCGTCCTGGGTGAGATCGACATTCCGACGCTACTGATCTACGGCGGGGAAAGCAATTTTTACCCAACGGCGACGGCACACTACGTCCGCGACAGAATTCCCAACGCCATCCTGCACATCTACGAAGGTACCGACCACTCGCCGCACCAATGGCAACGCGAGCGGTTCACGCGCGATCTGCTCGCTTTCGCCAACGCTTAGACCGGCCCCTGAATGGTTTTCCCCGGGTTCTGGGGTAATTTTAGTCGTTCGGGATGAAGGGGGAGAAGCGTTGCGGAGCGGCGGGGAGGGGGAACGGCGGCGGGGGTTGGCGCGGGGTTGAGTTGCTGAATTGGGGGGTGATCAGCGGAAATGGAAACGCCCCGCAGAGGGACTCTGCGGGGCGTTGAATGGGAGCCTGGCGGTGACCTACTTTCGCAAGCGAGGTGCTCACTATCATCGG
>JANJTW010000209.1 GCA_024710925.1 Rhodocyclaceae bacterium
TAGGCGTCCTCGATCTTGCTGCCCGATTCGGCAAGGCCGGAAGCGAGGCGGGAGAGTTCGGTGGCGTCGGCGGAGATGCGGCTGCGGGAGGCGAAACGGCTGCGTTTCATGGAAAACGGCTTTCTCGGAAACAATCGACAATTATAACAAGGGCGGGGGCGCCGCCCCTCGGCTAGAATTCCGGCAGAACCCGCCGCCCGGCGCACCGGCCGCGGCGCGGCGAACAAGATGCACAAGACACGACCCGACGGAGCCCCGCTTGATCCTCGTCCTCTCTCCGGCCAAGCGCCTCGACTACGAGACGCCGCCATCCACCGGAAAGTTCTCCGAACCGCGCCTGCTCGACCAGTCGGCGCTGCTGATCGAACGCCTGCGCCTGCTGTCGCCGGCCGAGATCGCCTCGCTGATGTCGCTCTCCGACCCGCTCGCCGCCCTCAACCATGCCCGCTACGCCGACTGGCGGCCGCCGTTTACGCCGCAGAACGCGAAGCCGGCGGTACTCGCCTTCGCCGGCGATGTCTACGAAGGGCTGGCGGCGGCGACGCTGCCGGCGCAGGCGCTCGACTGGCTGCAGGCGCACGCGCGCATCCTCTCCGGCCTCTACGGCGTGCTGCGCCCGCTCGACCTGATGCAGGCCTACCGGCTGGAGATGGGCACGAAGCTGGCCAACGCGCGCGGCAAGGATCTCTACGCCTTCTGGGGCGGGCGCATTGCCGAACTGCTCAAGGCCGACCTTGCCGCGGCGAAGGCGAAGGTGCTGGTGAACCTCGCCTCGGAGGAGTACTTCAAGGCGGTCCGGCCGGAACTGCTCGGCGTGCCGGTGGTGCAGCCGGTGTTCGAGGACTGGAAGGGCGGCCGCTACAAGGTCGTCAGCTTCTTCGCCAAGCGCGCGCGCGGCCTGATGGCGCGCTACGCCGCCGAGCGCCGGCTCGCCGACGCGGCGGCGCTGAAGGCGTTCGACGACGAGGATTACGCCTTCGCGCCGGAGGTTTCCGACGACCGGCGCTGGGTGTTCCGCCGCCGGCTCGCGTAAGCGGTCGGCGGCATCGAGACGAGGAGAGTGCGATGAACGGAAAGAAACGATCGGGAAGGCTGCCGGCGCTGGCGCTGGCGGCGGCGCTACTGGCGGCCCCGGCCATCGCCGCCGACGAGGCGGTGGCGACGGTCGGCGAGGTGTCCTGGGTCTCCGGCGGCATCGGCGAGGATTCGCGCGAACGCCTGGCGGCGCTGGCGGCCGGCTTCGGCTTCAACCTGAAGGTGACCTTTGCGCTGCAATCCGGCGATTACCTGAGCGCCGTCGCCGTGCGCATCGTCGACGCCGGCGGCCGGACGGTGCTGGAAACGACGAGCGAGGGGCCGATCATGCTCGTCCGCCTGCCGGCGGGACGCTACGAATTCGCCGCCACGGTCGGCGGCCGCGAGCTGAAGCAGCGGCTGAGCGTCGTCGCCGGCCGGACCGCCACGGCGGTGTTCCGCTGGCCGGCGGAAAACTAGGCGTTCAGCCGCCGAGCGCGCCGCGCAGGTCGGCGCAGGCGGCCTCGATTTCCTCGCCGAGCGCGAGGTATTCCGGCGTCCGGTAGGCGTCGACGCGGCCATCGGCATCGTCGTCGAGGTGCGCCCATTCGGCGATGCCGCCGGCGATGGCGTTCGCCACGTAGATAACGTCGGCGAGCGTACGCGGCGTCTGCACGAAGGCGCGCGGCTGGTCGTGGTCGCGTATCGCCTCGACGATCGCCTCGGGCAGACCGAGGGCGGCGAGCAGCGATTCGCCGATGCTCTCGTGCCATTGCGCGATCAGGTACTTGACGGTGTTCGGGCGGATGCGCAGCTCGTCGTACTGCGCCGAGCGGTAGAGCATGTAGAAGGCGCCGAGGTCGTGCACCAGGCCGGCGAGCATCGCGTCCTCGGGGTTCACCCGGGTCAGCCGGCGGGCGACGACGCGCGCCGCCGCCGCCGTCTGCAGCGTATGCGTCCACAGCCCTTTCGAGATGTCGGCGAAGGCGACGAGATCCTTCGACAGCAGCAGCTGGTCCATGGCGACGGCCATCGCCACCGAGCGGGCGAGGTTGACGCCGATGCGGCCGAGTGCCGCCTCGACGTCGGTGATCTGCTTGCCCGTCGGGTTGTAGGCCGACGAATTGGCCATCTTCAGCAGCTTCGCCGCGACCAGCGGCTCCATGCGCACGACGCCGGCGATGTCGCGCAGCGAGGCGTTCGGGTCGCGCATGATGTTGCGCACCTGCAGCGCGATGTCGAAGCAGGTCGGGAAACTGATCTCGCCGGCGAGTTCGCGGGCGATGTCTTCGAGCATCTTGAAGCGCTGCGCCTTCAGCGCGGCATCCTTCTTGTCCTGCGTCGGATCGTCGATGGGCGGGCGTGCGGTCATGGTCTGGCGTCTGTCGGGCGGGGGCGTGGCGGAACGGGGGCCGGTCCGGCCACGGCGGACGGGTCGGCAGCCGCCATTTTCGCCGGAATCGGCGCTTTTGTCTGCGCCGCCGCGCCGGCGGCGCTCAGTTGCCGGCGAGCGCGGCGACCAGCGCTTCGAAGTCGGTTTCGATCTCGGCGGCGAGGGCGTCGTAGGGCGGCTGCCGGTAGTCCGCGTCGGCCTCGCCGGCGCCCGTCCGCCACGATTCGGCGCCGCCGGCGAGGCGGTTGGCGACATGGACGACGTCGGCCAGCGTCGCCGGCGCGGCGATGTAGGGGCGCGGCTGGTCGTGGTCGCGCATCGCCGCGATCACCTGTTCCGGCATGCCGAGCGTGGCCAGCAGCGATTCGCCGATGCCCTCGTGCCACTGGCCGATCAGGTCGACGGCGAGATCCGGGTTCTGGTGGAACTCCGGGTACTGCGCCAGCCGGTAGAGCATGAAGAAGGCGCCGAGGTCGTGCACCAGGCCGGCGAGCATCGCGTCCTCGGGGTTCAGCCGGGTCAGCCGGCGGGCCAGCACGCGCGCCGCCACCGCCGTCCGCAGCGTGTGCGTCCACAGCCGCGTCGAGATTTCCTCCAGCCCGAACAGCGCCCGCGAATGGCGGAGCTGGTCCATGGCGACGGCGGTCGCCACCGAGCGGGCGATGTTCATGCCGATGCGCTGCAGCGCCGATTCGATGTCGGTCAGCGTCCGCCCGGCCGGGTTGTAGGCGCTGGAATTGGCGATGCGCAGCAGCTTGGCGGCGACCAGCGGTTCCATGCGCACGACGCCGGCCACCTCCTGCAGCGAGACCTCGGGGTTGGCGAAGACCTTGCGGATCTGCAGGACGATGTCGAAGCTGGTCGGGAAGACCACTTCGCCGGACAGCTCGCGGGCGATGTCTTCGAGGATGCGGAAACAGCGGGCGCGGAAATCGTCGTCGCTGGCGGCGGGGGCGGGGGTGTCGTCCTTGCGGTCGCTCATGGTGGCGTGGTTCGTTGCGGGAATCAGCGCGCATTTTGGCGCGAATCGGCTTCGCCGTGGGCATTTTGCGCGCCGCCGCCGTCAGCGGATGACACCGAGGCGCTCGTTGTGGCTGCCCATGTACCAGTAGCGACCTTCGGCATCGATGATCGCCTTGCGGATGCCGACCCCCTTCGACGGCAGCGGGATGACGCGGAAGCGTTCCGTCTTCGGGTCGAGGACGGCGACGGTGTCGGTGTCGATCTCGTTCGCCCAGACGCGGCCGGCGGCGTCGACCGTCACCGCATAGGGGCCGGCGCCTTCGCCGGCCGGCATCGGGTAGGCGGCGGCGATGCGCCGCGCCTGCGGGTCGATCTTGAGCAGGCGGCCGTTGCCGTAGGCGGTGACCCAGAGCATGCCGTCCGGGCCGGCGGCGATTCGCCGCGGCTTGCTGCCGGCGCCGGTGGCGAGGTCGACGATCTCGCCGCTGGCCGGGTCGAGGCGGCCGAGCAGGTCGTCGGCGATGCGGCAGAACCAGACGAAGCCCTGCTGGTCGATGGCCAGCCCGTAGGGGTTGCCGGAGGTCGCGTACTCGACGATGCGGCCGCTCTGCCGGTCGAGGCGGCCGATGCGCTGTGCCGCCTGCATCGTGAACCAGATCGTTCCCTGCGCGTCGATGACCAGCGTGTGCGGGTCGCCGCCGGATGGCGTACGGTATTCGACGATGCGGCCGCTGGCCGGGTCGAGGCGGCCGATGCTGCCGTTGCCGTTGCCGGTGTACCAGGCGATGCCGTCGCCGTCGACGAGCACGCCGTGCGGGTGGGCGCCGGCCGGCAGCGCCCATTCCTTGAACTGTTGCGTCTTCGGGTCGAAGCGCGCGATGCGGTTGCCGCGCATGACGGCGACGAAGATGCTGCCGTCCGGCGCCGGCGCCGGGTCGCGCGCGAAGCGCGGCGTCGGCACCGGCCATTCGCGCACCTCGCCGGCGACCGTGGCGAGCGCTCCCGGCGCCGTGCCGTAGTTGGAGCCGCCGGCGACGGCGGCGAGGGGGAGGAGGAGCAGGCTGGCGAGCGACAGGCGCGGGGACATCGGCGTTCTCCGGTGGGGCGACCGGAGGTGGACAGCGGTGCCGGCCGCTTTGTTCTGGCCGCCGCGGCCCGCGGCGCCGACGCTTCGTTGCCGCCGGCCCGACCGGCGGCAAGCAAGAAAGCTGACCCGGCCGCCACTTTGTAGTAGCCTGCGCGCCCTTCGCATTTTTCGCAATACGTATCACGGCATGAGGTGTAATCTGCCGCGCACAAGCTTCAACAGTCCCCGGCTCGTACGTCTGCTCGCCGAACTGACCGGCGAGCCGGCCACCGGGCCGAAACAATCCTTCGCGGAAAGACTGGGTCTGTGGCTGGACCTGAACGACGCCATCGCGCTTTCCGGCGCCCTCGCCGCCGCTGCGCCGGCGCCGGGCACGGCTGCCGGCGCGTCCGGCGCCGCCGGTCTGCGCGAGGACTTCGCGCGCGTACGCGCGGCGCTGGCCGAGTCGATCGGCGCCGACGGCGTTGCCGGCGCCGGTCCGGCGCGCATCCGCTGGCCCGCCCCGGCGGCCGGCGCGAC
Source organism: Rhodocyclaceae bacterium (assembly GCA_024710925.1). Lineage (GTDB taxonomy): Bacteria > Pseudomonadota > Gammaproteobacteria > Burkholderiales > Rhodocyclaceae > Proximibacter. The sequence goes on from JANJTW010000209.1 coordinate 4,977, forward strand.
GGCGGAAACCGCCGCCGATTTCACGCCGTACCGCCGCTATTACGCTGCCCACCAGCGCGAGATGGAGTCGGCCATCGGCCTCCTGCGCAGCCGCGCGCGGCAGGCGCTGGCGGCGTGTTCGCCGGCGCTCGCCCGGCTCGCCGGCCTCGACGCGGTGCTGGAGAAAGCGCTCGGCGAGCGCGAGCGCAGCTTGCTGGCCGGCGTGCCGCAACTGCTGGAGCGGCGCGGCCGGGCGCTGTGCCAGGCGGCGCTGGCGGCCGGCGAGCCGGCGTCGTGGCTGCCGGCGTTCCGCCGCGATCTGCAGGCGGTGTTGTTTGCCGAACTGGAGGTGCGCCTGCTGCCGGTCGCCGGCCTGGTCGAAGCCGCGGCCGGCCAGCCTCCGCCGCGGCCGGCCGCGACAGCGGATGCGGGCGCTCCGGCGCTGCCGGCCGTTTCTTGAAAGGTCATACGGAAACACGATGAACAGGAATCCATGCATCGCCGCCTTCGCGGCAGGCGCCGCCGCCATCCTCTGGATCGGCGCCGGCTACCTCGGCTCGCACCCGCTGGCGCTGACGATGACGGCAATCATCGGTGCCGTCTATGTCGCCGGCGCCCTCGAACTGAAGCGCTTCCACGCGGCGACCGAATCGCTGTCGGCGGCGCTCGCCGCCATCCCGGAAAACCTTGCCCGCCTCGACGACTGGCTCGACCGCCTGCATCCGTCGCTGCAGAACGCGGTACGCCTGCGCATCGAGGGCGAGCGCGCCGGTCTCCCCGGCCCGGCGCTGACGCCCTACCTGGTCGGCCTGCTGGTCATGCTCGGCATGCTCGGCACCTTCCTCGGCCTGGTCGTCACGCTGAACGGCGCCGTCCTCGCGCTGGAAACGACGACCGACCTGCCGACCATCCGCGCCGCGCTGGCGGCGCCGGTGAAGGGCCTCGGGCTGGCCTTCGGCACCTCGGTCGCCGGCGTCGCCGCCTCGGCAATGCTCGGCCTGATCTCGGCGCTGTGCCGGCGCCAGCGGCAACAGGCCGGGCAGCGGCTGGACGCGACGATCGCCGGCGAACTGCGCGCCTTCTCGCTCGTGCACCAGCGGCAGGAAACCTTCAAGGCGCTGCAGGCGCAGAGCCAGGCGCTGCCCGACGTCGTCGACAAGCTCGCCGTGCTGATGGCGCAGCTGGAAAGGCAGAACGCGCAGCTGAACGAGCGCCTCGCCGCCGACCAGGAGCGCTTCCACCGTGAGGCGAAGGCGATCCACGGCGAACTCGCGCAATCGGTCGACCGCTCGCTGAAGGACAGCCTGGGCGAGAGCGCGCGGCTGGCTGGGGCGGCGCTCCAGCCGGCGGTCGAGGCGACGCTGGCCGGCCTCGCGCGCGAAGCGACGGCGCTGCACGAAAGGATGGCGGTGACCGCCGCCGCGCAACTGGACGGCCTCGCCGGCCGCTTCGAAGCGACCGCTGGCCGCGTCGCCGACGGCTGGAGCGCCGCGCTGACGCAGCACGCGCAGCACGGCGAGGCGCTCACCGGCCAGCTCGGGCGGACGCTCGACGGCTTTGCGCAGGACTTCGCGCAGCGCACGGCGGCCTTGCTCGAACGCGTCGGCGACGCGCAGGCCGCGCTGCGGGCCGACCTCGCCGCCCGCGACGGCGAGCGCCAGGCGGCGCTGACGCAGTCGCTGACGACGATGGGCGCCGCGCTGCGCGACGAATGGCGACAGGCCGGCGAGCAGTCGGCAGCGCAGCAGCAGGCGATCTGCCGCACGCTGGCCAGCAGCGCGCAGGACATCGTCGCGCAGGCGCAGGCGCAGACCGGCCAGACCCTGGCCGAGATCGCCCGCGTCGCGCAGGCCTCGGCGGCCGCACCGCGTGCCGCCGCCGAGGCGATCGACGAGTTGCGCCGGCTGCAGGCTGCGCTTGCCGCCCGCGACGAGGAGCGGCAGGCGGCGCTGGCGCAGTCCCTGGCGGCGATGGCGGCGGCGTTGCGCGACGAATGGCGGCAGGCCGGCGAAGCGACGCTGGCGCAGCAGCAGGCGATTTGCCGGACGCTGGAAACGACGGCGCAGGGCATCGCCGCGCACGCCGAGGCACATGCCGGGCGGACCCTCGACGAGATCGGCCGCCTGCTGCAGACGGCGGCCGAGGCGCCGCGCGTCGCCGCCGAGGTGATCGGCGAACTGCGCCAGCAGCTGTCGGCGAGCGTCGCCCGCGACAACGCGCTGCTCGACGAGCGCAGCCGCATCATGGAAGGCCTCGGCACGCTGCTCGCCGCGATCAACGCCGCCACCCTGGAGCAGCGCAACGTCATCGAGTCGCTGGTGGCGTCCGCCGCCGCCGCGCTCGACCGCACCGGCAGCCGCTTCGTCGACGCCGCCGGCGCCGAGTCGGCCAGGCTCGCCGATGCCGCCGCGCAGATGACCGGCAGCGCCGTCGAGGTGGCCAGCCTCGCCGACGCCTTCGCCTTCGCCGTGCAGCAGTTCGGCGATACCAGCGCGCAGCTGGGCGACGGGCTGGCGCGCATCGAGGCGGCGCTGGAGCGTTCGCTGGCGCGCAGCGACGAGCAGCTGGCCTACTACGTGACGCAGGCGCGCGAGCTGATCGACCTCAGCGTGATGTCGCAGCAGCGCATCGTCGACGACCTGCGGCGCCACGCCGCCGACCCGCAGGCGCTCGCCGCCGGGGTGGCGTGATGCACGACGTCGACGCCAGCGTCGAGCAGACGGCGCCGGTCTGGACCGTCTTCGGCGACCTGATGGCCGGCCTCCTCGGCGCCTTCGTGCTGATCCTGGTCGGCGTCCTCGGCGTGCAGATGGAGCTGGCGAGCACGCTGCAGGCCGAGATCGCGAAGCGGCAGCAGGAAGAGCAGCGGCGCATGGCGCTGGAAAAGGCGCTCGCCGGCCCGCTCGCCGCCGGCCGGGTGACGCTCAGCGACGGCCGGATCGGCATCAGCGGCAGCGTCCTCTTCGCGCTCAACTCTGACCAGCTGCAACCCGCCGGCCGGCAACTCCTGAAGAGCCTGGCGGCGCCGCTCGCCGCCTACCTGGCGACGCGCGACGAAATGCTGATGGTCAGCGGCTTCACCGACGACCGCCCGGTGCGCGACAGCAACCAGCAATTCCACGACAACTGGGAGCTGTCGGCGCAGCGCGCGCTGACCGTGACGCGGGCGCTGATCGAGGCCGGCGTGCCGGCGACCTCGGTCTTCGCCGCCGCCTTCGGCGCCGAGCAGCCGGTGGCCAGCAACGCCGATGCCGATGGCCGCGCGCGCAACCGTCGTGTCGAGATGGCGCCGGTGCCGAAACGTGCCGCCGCCGACGGCCATGGCTGACGCGCCGCCGCGCGAAGACGCGGCGGGCGGCGCGCAGGCTGCGGCCGGCGACCCGCTCGCCGCGCTGCGCGCGCGCGGCGCC
>JANJTW010000080.1 GCA_024710925.1 Rhodocyclaceae bacterium
GCGCCAATGCTGACGCCGCGCAGCGACATCGCGCTGCCGCTGTCGACCGGCGACATCGGCAAATCGCCGTGCCGCATCGACCTGCCCGGCGGCGGCACACTGGAGGTGGACATCGCGCCGCGCCCGATTCCGGCGCTGAAGCCGCTGAAGGTGCAGGCGGTGGCAAGCGGCACCGGCGTGCGCTCGGTGGCAATCGATTTCGCCGGCGTCGACATGAAGATGGGCTACAACCGGCCGCGCCTCGAAGACACGGGCAACGGCCGCTTCGTCGGCGAAGCCAGCCTGCCGGTATGCATCACCGGCGGCATGGCGTGGGAAGCGACGGTGCTCGTCGAAACCCGCGGCGCGCTCGTCGCCGCCCCCTTCCGTTTCCGCTCCGAAGGCTCCTGAGCCGGCCTGGTCAGCGCAGCGGGCGCAGCATCATGCCTTCGCCCTCGGTACGCCAGAAGGCGAACAGGGCATCGCCGCGGACGAGCGCCCGCGGCTGGTCGGAAGCACCGGCCGTCGCCGCCAGTTCGAGCGTGCGGAAGCTGTCGCCGCCATCGCCGGAAAGGCTGGCATAGAGCCGCGTCCGGCTACCGTCGAATTCTTTCCAGACCACCGCGACACGCTCTCCCGCCACCGCCAGATCGGCATGCGCGGCGGCGGCACCGCCGATGCGTCGCCGACCGACCGGAGCCGCATCGACGCCATCCGTCGGCAGGCGCCCGTAGGACACCTGCCCTTCGCCGTCGATCAGGTTGAACCACACCGCATGCCGCCGACCGGCGGCATCGACCGCCAGGGATGGCCCATGGTGCGGACAGCCGTCGATGCGCCAGCGGTCGAAGGTGGCGCGCCGGAGCGGCTCGGCGGCGCCGTCGGCGGCCAGACGGACGATGGCATGATCGCGCTCGTTCGGCGCGAAGACGTGCCGCCACATGAAGAGCGGCGCACCGTCGACATCGACGGCGGCGGCGATCCGGCAGCACTCGCAGGAATGGTCGGCGAGCTTCCGCTCCGCCCGGAAGCTGCGTCCGCCGTCATCGGACACGGCGGCGTAGATGGCGGCGCCGCGATAGCGCTCGCCACGCACCTTCGCCGCCTCCAGGTCGCGCTTGTCGATCCAGGCGACGACGACGCGGCCATCCGGGGCGACGCGCAGCGAATCGAAACGGTGCGTGATCTCGGCGCGGTCGCGATGGACGGTCACCGGCGGCGCAAAGGCGGCGCCGGCATCGGCGCGGGCAAGGCGGATCTCGCCGCTGAACGGTTTGCCGAGCGGCCGCGTCCACGAGACGAGAAGCGCGCCGTCGGCGGCAAAGGCGAGCTTCGGCCGATTCTCGCCGTCGGCCGAGATCGGCTCGGGGCGCGCATTGACGATCGCCGGCGCCGACCAGGTCAACCCGTCGTCGTCGCTGCGGTAGAGGACGACGTGCTCGCCCTGCTTGGCCACCGCATGCAGGCGACCGTCCGGGGAGAAGGCGGCAGAGGTGCCGAGCTCGGGGCGCGGTTTTTTCGCCGGCATCTGTGCCAGAGCCGGCAGGGAGGTGGCGCAGAGCGCGACGACGGCGAAGCACCGTAGCGCCCGCATGGAAAAAAGAGCGGACGGTTTCATCAGTAGTCGAACTTCAGCTCGGCAACGACGGTGCGCTGCGGGTAGGGATGGGCGACGTAGTAGCGGCGGTTGTTCAGGTTGTCGACGCCGAGCGCCGCCTTCCACTGCTTCGCCACCTTGTACTGCACGCGCGCATCGACGACGAAGAACTCGCTGACGCCGCCGTAGGTGTCGGCATGGATGTCGGTGTTGGTCAGCGTGTTGTACTGGCGGCCGCTGTAACGGGCCGCCAGCGTGTACGACAGGCGGTCGCTCGGCCGCCAGGTGGCGGCGATCGTCGCCCGCCAGCGCGGCACGCGCGGCTGCCGCTTGCCGACCGTGGCCGGCGCCTTGTCGTTCTCGACGATCTCGGAGTCGGCGTAGGTCACGCTGCCGTTCAGATCGAGGCCGGCAATGCCGACATCCACACCCTGGTAGGCGAGCTCGACGCCGCGCGTGCGGATGCGGTCGACGTTCTGGATGTTGGTGACGGTTGGCGTGACGGTGACGTTGGTCTGCGAATAGAGCGCGTCATCGGCGTTCTCCTGGAACAGCGAGATGCGCAGCAGGCCGTTGCCGAGATCGCGTTCGGCGGTAAGTTCGCCCGACAGCGCGCGCTCGGGCTTCAGGTCCGGATCGTTGTTCACGATCGTGTTCACGTTGATGCTGCCCTGGTACAGCTCGGCCACCGTCGGCATGCGGTAGGCGCGCGCCAGCGAGGCGCGCAGCGCCCATAGCGGTGAAGCCTGGAACGACAGCGCCGCCTTCGGCGAGAAGAAGGTTTCCTTGCGTTCGCCGTAGCCGAGCGTCGTCGTCTGGTTCGAGATCGAACCGTCGTAGGCCTGCCAGCGTTCGAGGCGACCGCCGAGCGTCAGCTTCCAGTCGCGGGCGAATTTCCAGGCATCCTGCGCATAGACGGCATGTGTCGCCGTCTTGCCGGCGAAGGCCGTGCGGCGTGCGCCGGCGCTGCCGGACAGCCAGTCGGCGGTATCAAAGACGCGGCTGTCGAGCACGTAGCGGTCGTAGTGGTAGCCGAAGCTGAGCTCGTGGCTTCCCTGCGCCAGCCCCGGCCGCCACTGGCCGCGCAGGTCGATCGTATGCCAGCCGGTGCCGCCCATGTCGGTGATGCGGCCGGCGCCGCCGCCGGCCGCCGCCGGCAGCGCCACCGTCGGCGCGCGCGTGGTGTCGGTGCCGTAGTCATAGAGGCTGGCGGCGACCTCCCAGTCCCATTCGCCGCGCGTCCTCGTCTTCAGCGACAGCCCGTGCAGCCAGTGCTCCTGCTCGCCGAGCGAACGGCTGATGTCGGTGTTGCCGATGTTGTAGCGAAAGCCGCCGATGTTCAGGTTGTTGCCGCTATAGAGCGGATTGCCCGCCGCATCGCGCAGGTAGGAGACGGCCTTGCTCTCCGAGTCGTTCTGCCACCAGCCGAGCGTGTAGGCCGCCTGCAGCTGCGGCGTGACATCGTAGGCCAGCTTGAGCTTGGCGTGGTCCTGGATGGTGCGCGTGATGCTCGTCGCGCCGAGTACGACGCGCTGCGCACCGCTGGCATCGCGGTCGACGCGCGCACCGGTGACGACCGGATCGCCGCCGACGGCCGGTGTCGTCGACAGCGCCTTGGTGGCGAAGGCCATCGGCTGGCCCTCGCTGTCGAGATGGTTGAAGCTCGCCCACCAGGACAGGGCGCCGGCGCGGCTGCCGAGCGCGGCGCTCGCCTGGTAACCGCCGTAGCTCTCCTCGGTGCCGTAGATCTTGTAGTTCTGGCGGAAAGCCTGCGTCCGCGCATGCGCCTCGAACTTCTCCGGCATGCGCGTGGTCATGGCGATCACCGCCCCCATCGCGTTGCCCGGGTATTCGGCCGAGAACGGGCCGTAGATGACGTCGATGCGCTCGATCTCCTCCGGCGTCACCAGCCCCCAGCGCGGCGGATAGGCGAAGCTGTTGCCGAGCAGGTTGGAGAGCAGCAGGTTGTCGGCATAGACCAGCGAGCGGGCGCTGACCAGCGTACCCGACGAGCGCGAGGCGACAATGCCGTTGGTGTCGCCGATGAAGCGCTTGCGGATCTGCAGGCTGGGCAGGTACTTCAGCGCATCCTCGGTATTGACGACGTTGACCGTCTCGTCCATCTGCGCCGCCGTGATGCCTTCGCTGACCGCCGGCAGGTTGCGCGGAATCGACGGCGCCTTGTCGCCCTGGATGACCATCTCGCCGAGTTGCGTCTCGCTCTCGGCGGCAGCCGTACCGGACAGCGCCGCCAGCGCGGCAAGAACCGCGCGGCCTGACGCGCGGCGGCGGACGTTGTTCACTTGCATTGCTTTCCCCTGGCTTTTTCCATGCATGCGTTTTGCCCGGCCTAGCGCGCCGGCTCGGTAACGAAGGCGATCTTGACGATGCCCGCCCGCTGCGCGTCGGCGAGCACCTCGGTGACGCGCTCGTAGCGCGTGCCGCGGTCGGCGCGCAGGTGCAGCTCGGGCTCGCGGCCATTGACGACGGCGGCGGCGAAGACCTCGGACAGCGCACTGCGGTGCTGGACGACGCCGTCGACGAAGACCTTGCCGTCGGCGTCGATGGCCACCGCCAGCACCTGCGGCTTGTCGTCGATGCGCGTCGCATCGACCTGCGGCAGGTCGACCGGCACCGCCTGGTGGAAGAGCGGCGCGGTGATGATGAAGATGACCAGCAGCACGAGCATCACGTCGACCAGCGGCGTCATGTTGATCTCGGCCATCGGCTGCGCCGTGCCGCCGCTGTCGAAGGAACCGAAGGACATCGCCGCCTCCTTACGCCGATTTCGCCGAGCGCGCAGCGGCGAGGTCGACCAGCTTGTCGCCGGGACGGCCGCGCAGGCCGGTGGTCAGGTAGGCGTGCAGGTCGTGCGCGAAGCCATCGAGGCGCGCCAGCGTCAGCCGGTTGCCGCGCGTGAAGGCGTTGTAGGCGAGCACCGCCGGGATGGCGACGAAGAGGCCGGCGGCGGTCATGATCAGCGCCTCGCCGACCGGGCCGGCGACCTTGTCGAGGACCACCTGCGTCGCGCCGGAGAGGCCGACCAGCGCGTGGTAGATGCCCCAGACGGTGCCGAACAGGCCGATGAAGGGGGCGGTCGAGCCGACCGAGGCGAGGAAGGTCAGCCCCGACTCGATCTTCGCCTGCGATTCGACGATCTGGCAGCGCACGGCGCGCGTGACGAACTCGCTCGCCGAAACCCCGGCGCCGATGCCGCGCGCCGCGTGCTGGCGGTGCAGCTCGGCGGCATTCGCGCCGGCAATGGCCAGCCCGGCAAGGACGCCGGTGCGATCCTCGCTGCGGATCGCCTCGATCGCCGCCGGCAGCGACTCGGCGCCCCAGAAGGCGGCAAGCGCCCGCGCGTGGCAGCGACGGGCCTGCCACAGGCCGTGGATCTTGCCGGCCATCACGTACCAGCTGGCGGCCGACAGGCCGAGCAGCAGGATGGCCACGAAATGCGTCACTGCGTCGCCCTGCGCCCAGAAGTGCGCCAGTCCCATTTCCATTCGCATGTTTTTATCCTCAGTTGCTCAAAGTGAAGTTCAGTGGCACCAGCACCGACGCCTCGATCGCCTCGTCGCCCTGGCGGGCCGGCACGAAGCGCCAGCGTTCGACGGCGTTCTTCGCGGCCTCGTCGAGGCGCGTGAAGCCGCTCGACTGGCGCACCTCGACCGACAGCGGCAGGCCGTCACGGCTGACGCGGACGCGCAGCACGACCTTGCCCTCCTCGCCCTGGCGGCGGGACATCGCCGGATAGACCGGGCGCGGGTTCTGCAGATAGTCGGCATCGAAGCGGGCGGCGACGACGGGGACCGGTGCGGCGACGGGCGCCGGGGCCGGCGGTGCGGCGACCGGCTCCGGCTGCGGCGGCACGGCGAAGGCCGTCGGCGCGGCCGGCGCGCTCGGCGCGGCAGCGAGCACCGGCGGCGGCGTCAACGCCGGCTTCGGCGGCGCTTTCGGCGGCAGCGGCTTGGGCGGCTCGACCTTCGGCGGCGCCGGCGGTGGCTCTTCCAGCATGCGCACGGCGAGCGCCCTGACCGGCGGCGGCAGTTCCGGGCGGATCGCCGCATAGGCGATGGCGAGCAGCGCCAGAAGATGCACGGCGACGACCGCGCCGACAGCGAGAAGGCGGCGCTGGCGCGGGACGTTGTCGCTTTCCGGCAGCGCGAAATAGCTTGCCGGGGGCGACGCCTCGACCGGCAGCGTCATCGTGCGCGCTCCCGCACATTGGCCTGCACCCAGCGCTGCAGGCGCTCCTCGGGAACCAGCCCGGAAACCGCCTCGACCTTGTGCTCGCGGTCGAAGAAGAGGGTGCGCGGCAACTCGCCATACCAGCGACGGTCGATCTCGAAACGCAGCCGCTCGGGTATCGGGTCGGCGAAGATCCACTGCGGGACGCGGCCCAGCCCGAAACGCTCGGCGAGTTCACGCGTCTGCGCAGCCTCATCGGCATCGTCGGTGGCGACGAGGACGACGTCGAGATCGGGATGCGCCTTCTTCAGCCGGCCCAGCGCCTTCAGTTCGGTCGGGCAGTGGGTGCAGGAAACGGACCACAGGGCCAAGATGAACGGCCGCCCCTGGCGCTCGGCGGCGATCTTGGCCAGCGAGCCGGCGACGAAGGGACGCACGCCATCCGCGGCATGGCCATGCATGGCGAACAGGGAGAGCAGGAGCGCAGCAAGGGTGTTCCGCAGGTGGCGGAAAAGGAAACGGGGCGACATGGGGAACGCGAGCCTGAAATCGTTCGGAAGCAGGAATCAGGCACGGATTCTAGTGCGGCGGAAGCGCCGCCCCCTGCGACATATCGACGCAGAACGGGCGATTCCGCAGTAGCGAATTTGACGACGGTCAAATCCACCGCAAATATCTGGCGCGCTGCCTTGCGCAGGCGCTCCGGCAGCACTGCCAATCCTGTTGCGCGCCGACGTTGCGACAAAGAAAAGGCTCTGTTCGCATCGGCTGATGATGGCTCACGCCCTGAGCCTGCGGAAGCCGACACTGGACTCCTGTATGGACCGAACAGGAGACGGCGATGCGAACGCGAGAATTGCAGAAATGGGTACGGCTGGTCGGCTGCTTA
>JANJTW010000086.1 GCA_024710925.1 Rhodocyclaceae bacterium
CGAAAAAAATCCGTATAATGCGCGGTTCTTCGTTTCACGTTTCGTATGGAGTCCAACATGTACGCGGTCATAAAAACCGGTGGCAAGCAGTATCGCGTTGCCGCTGGCGAAAAACTTAAAGTAGAACAGATACCGGCAGACGTTGGCGCAGAAATCACGCTTGACCAGATCCTGATGGTAGGTGAAGGCGAGTCGGTGAAGATCGGCGCCCCGCTCGTTTCCGGAGCCACGGTGAAGGCCACCGTGCTGGCCCAGGGCCGTCACGACAAGGTCAAGATCTTCAAGATGCGTCGCCGCAAGCACTACCAGAAGCATCAGGGGCATCGCCAGAACTACACCGAACTGCGCATCGACGCGATCAACGCGTAAGCGCGGCTAAAGCAAGGAGCTGAAACATGGCACACAAAAAAGCTGGCGGTAGTTCCCGTAACGGCCGCGACTCGGAATCGAAACGCCTTGGCGTGAAGCGCTACGGCGGCCAACTGGTCGCTGCCGGCAACATCATCGTCCGCCAGCGCGGCACCGAGTTCCACCCGGGCGAAAACGTCGGCATCGGCAAGGACCACACGCTGTTCGCGCTGGTCGAAGGCCGCGTCCAGTTCGCGATCAAGGGCGCGCAGAAGCGCCGTACCGTGAGCATCGTTCCCGCCGCCGAGTAATCGACTGCGAGAGCGCACGCAAGCTCGCGAGAAAGCCCTATCGTGCGATAGGGCTTTTTTGTTACTGAAGGACGAAAATGAAGTTCATCGACGAAGCCAAGATCTACGTGGCTGCCGGCGACGGCGGCAACGGCATGGTTTCGTTCCGCCGCGAGAAGTACATCCCCAAGGGTGGCCCGGACGGCGGCGACGGCGGCAAGGGCGGCAGCGTCATCGTCGTTGCCGACCGCAACATCAACACGCTGATCGATTACCGCTACACGCGCAAGTTCCTCGCCCAGCGCGGCGAGAACGGCGGCACCTCGGACTGCTACGGCAAGGCCGGCGACGACATCGTGCTGCGCATGCCGGTCGGCACGGTGATCGCCAACGCCGCCACCGACGAAGTGCTGGCCGACCTCGACACGCACGACAAGCGCATCGTCATCGCCCGCGGCGGCCGTGGCGGGCTCGGCAACATCCATTTCAAGTCGTCGACCAACCGCGCGCCGCGCCAGAGCACCAAGGGCGAGCCGGGCGAAGAACTCGACCTCAAGCTGGAGCTGAAGGTACTCGCCGACGTCGGCCTGCTCGGCCTGCCCAATGCCGGGAAAAGCACCTTCATCCGCGCCGTCTCGGCGGCCCGGCCGAAGGTTGCCGACTACCCGTTCACGACGCTGCACCCGAACCTCGGCGTCGTCCGCGTCGACGAGAACAAGAGCTTCGTCATCGCCGACGTGCCGGGGCTGATCGAGGGCGCCGCCGACGGCGCCGGGCTGGGCATCCGTTTTCTCAAGCACCTGGCGCGCACGCGCCTGCTCCTGCACATCGTCGACCTGGCGCCGCCCGACCCCGAGGCCGACCCGGTGCGTGACGCCCGCGCCATCGTCGGCGAACTGGAAAAGTACAGCCCCGAACTCGCCGGCAAGCCGCGCTGGCTGATCCTGAACAAGCTCGACCTGATTCCCGAGGAAGAGCGCGACCAGCGCATCGCCGATTTCCTCGCCGCCTACGGCCACGACGGCCCTTGGTTCGGCATCGCCGCAATCAGCGGCGACGGTTGCCGGCCGGTGGTCTATGCGATCTACGATGCGCTGCAATCGCTCGCGCCGCGACCTCCTGCGCTAGAATGCCCGTCCGACCCCGCACCGCCGGAGGAAGTTGATGACCACCCTTGATCGCCTACTCGAAAAGCGCGAGGAAATTCTCGCGCTCGCAGCAAAATACAAGGCGGATCACGTGCGTGTTTTCGGCTCCGTCGCTCGCGGGGAAGCGAGCGACGAGAGCGACATCGACCTGCTTGTCCACTTCCAGCCGGACGCCTCCCTATTCGACCTGATGGATCTCAAGGAGGCATCCGAAGCACTTCTTCACGTTCCGGTGGATGTGGTTTCGGACCGCGGCCTGTCCCCCTACATGAAAGAGTCGATACTGCGCGACGCTGTCGAGTTATGAAGCGCACGCGCCACACACCTGCCGCGTATCTCGCGCATGCCATCGAATGCATCGATCGGGCCACTGAATACACGGCATCCGGTCAGGACGCATTCCTCGACAACGGAAAAACCAGGGACGCCGTTCTGCGCAACCTGGAGATTCTTGGGCAATGCCTCAAGGATGCCGGGATAGAACCTCTTGAAGTCGCCTATCCGGACATTCGCTGGCGCCGCATCGCCGATTTCCGCAACGTCCTCGCCCACGAATACCTGGGCATTGACGACCTCCTCGTCCTGTCCATCATCGAACACAACCTGCCCCCGGTGCGCGCAGCACTGCACAGCCACCTGTCGAAGATCCAGCAATGACCCGCCTCGCCTCCGCCCGCCGCCTCGTCGTCAAGGTCGGCTCCGCCCTCGTCACCAACAACGGCGCCGGCCTCGACCTCACCGCCATCGGTGAATGGGCACGGCAGATCGCGGCGCTGCGCAAGCAGGGCAAGGAAGTCGTGCTGGTCTCGTCGGGCGCCATCGCCTGCGGCATGCAGCGCCTTGGCTGGACGAAGCGGCCGCACGCAGTGCACGAGCTGCAGGCCGCCGCCGCGGTCGGCCAGATGGGGCTGGCGCAGGTCTATGAAAGCGCCTTCGCGAAGCATGGCCTGGCCACCGCACAAGTACTGCTGACGCACGAGGATCTCGCCGACCGCAAGCGCTACCTGAACGCCCGCTCGACGCTGACCACGCTGCTGCAGCTGGGCGTCGTGCCGATCATCAACGAGAACGACACCGTCGTCACCGACGAGATCAAGTTCGGCGACAACGACACCCTCGGCGCACTGGTCGCCAATCTGGTCGAAGCGGAGGCGCTGATCATCCTCACCGACCAGACCGGCCTGTACACCGCTGACCCGCGCAAGGACCCGAACGCCACGCTGATCAGCGAAGCGGCGGCTGGCGAAGCACGGCTGGAATCGATGGCCGGCGGCGCCGGCACCTCGATCGGCAAGGGCGGCATGATCACCAAGGTGCTTGCCGCCAAACGCGCCGCGCGCAGCGGTGCGCACACGGCGATCGCCAGCGGCCGCGAAGCGGACGTGATGCCGCGCCTGGCCGCCGGCGAGGCGATCGGCACGCTGCTCGTCGCCGACACCCAGCCGCTCGCCGCGCGCAAGCAGTGGCTTGCCGACCACCTGCAGCTCGCCGGCAAGCTGCTGCTCGACGCCGGCGCCGTCAAGGCCCTGCGCGAAGGCCGCAGCCTGCTGCCGGTCGGTATCAAGGGCGTGGAAGGAGAATTCGAACGCGGCGCTGCGGTTGCCTGCATTTCCCCCGACGGGCTTGAACTCGCACGCGGCCTGACCAACTACGCCAGCAGCGAAACCCGGCTGATTGGCGGCAAGGCCTCCGGCGAGATCGAAGCCATCCTCGGCTACGTCGACGAGCCGGAACTGATCCACCGCGACAATCTGATCCTGCTCGGCTAAACGCCGCCAGCCTCCGCCTCCAGACGCGCATAAAATTGAAGCAGTTCGGGTGAGAACACTCTCGTCAGCAAGTCGAACATCTCCGCCACCTGCTCCGGAAGGTAATCGTGAACGATACGATTCCGGATATTCCGCATCTGCATCCACCGAGCGGCGGAACTGACGACACCGAGCTTTTCCATGCGGTCGAGCAGGGGCTGCGCGTGGACTCCGACTGCTCCGCAAACTGCACCAATTCCTAGCTCCGCATGTAGCGAAGCCCGCATTCGACCGAACGGATGAAGCGGTCGGCAAACGCATCGTAGGGCTCCAACCCCTTGGGAGAACAGCAACACGCCGGATCGTATCGGGCTCACTCACAAGAGCCCCCCCGGTTTCGCGAGCAAGGCGATGAATCGGAAGAGAGGGCAGCCGCGCGCAAGCCACCAAAATGTAACCCCTGGGATCGTCCAGCGCGGATTGAATCTCCACTTCCGCCGCCAGCGATGCCGCCAGAGGGTTGGGCACAGGCTCCGGCGTCTCGATGAGCAGGTCGATATCACCGCCGCGGGCGTCATCCCGGACGCGCGAGCCGGACAGCCAGACGGCGGCAGAAGCGCCAAAATGACGACGGGCGGCATCAGCAACAACCTTTCGCTCGGCTTCCTCAGACGCACAGCCCTCTCCTAAAAACAACGATTCGGTTGCCATCATCCTCCCGCCCGAATATGAGAAGGGCAAGCTGGCGGGTGCCGGATGAAAAGCAATGGGACTCCTGTCAGGGCACTGCGCGAAGGTCACAGACGGGCCTGATCGGCATGAAAAAGCGAAGGGGAATTCGGGCACGCCCGCGTCAGGCGAGCACGGCGAAGCAACGGCGTCCGCAGGGCGGCAACGGCAAAGGCAACGGCGCACCGTGCAGCCGAGAGAAATGGACGGCGAGAAGCGGCACCACGGTTTCCCGTTCCTTCGTTCTCATATCAGACAAACAACACGGCACGACACACGAAGCGATCACGACCCGTTACTTGGCGAGCGCCACCGGTACGTAGGGACTGGCAGGATTGACCGACAGCCTTTGTGTCGCCGGATGGAGAACAAGATCCATCATTTCCATCGGAACGGCTCCGAAAAGCGGCTCGTCGCCGACAACCAGTGCCGACAGATCACAGAACCTGTCGGCGAAGCGCACACGCAACGGACCAATCATGGGAACGGAACGTCGGCTCCCGTCCGCAAGGATGATTTCGCGAACGGACACCTCCGACAGGTCGAAGCCCAACTGAAGCGCCATATGCTCTGGAACCGTCAGGAAAACAGCTCCTGAGTCAACCAAGGCGGAGACTTCAAGGACACGGTGATTGAAAGGATTCTCGAGACATACATCCGCATAGGTCAAACCCACGGCAAGCCTCCACCCTTCAAAAAATAAGCCGGATGGTATTGTAGTCCCGCCGGACGGGAAAATAAACGTGACCTGCCCCGTACTCGAAGCCATCCTCGGCTACATTGACGGGCCGGAGCTGATCCATCGCAACAACCTGATCCTGCCCGGCTGACTCGGACGGCCTTAGCCGGAGCGGAAACTTCTCAACCGTTTTCCCAAAGCACAAACAAAACGGGCGCCGAAGCGCCCGTTTTTCATTCGACTGGTCTCTAAACCAGATTAGAACGAGTGGCTAATACCAGCAGCGAAGATGCCATGACGCTCGTCACGGGCACGAACCGTGGTGTTACCAGCAACAGCGCGGGAAGCGCTGTCGTTGTCAACGCTGGTGTAGGCAGTGTACAGCGTGGTGCGCTTCGACAGGGCGTGGGTGTAGCCAACGGACCAACCATCGGAGTCGAGGTTGGTACCGGTGCTACGCCAGCCCAGATCGGAGTAACCAGCGTGAACCGTGCCATTGCCAAAAACCGGAACTTCCACGCCGACAGACCAAACGCGGGCATCGACCTGCTGAGCGGAGGTGCCGTTCTTGTCATCCTGGCGCTGATAGGTGGCCTTGACCTTGGCGACCTTGAAATCGTACGAACCACCAACGAACCATTCGTTGATGTTCTTGTCGCCGGTGGCGGCAGCAGCAGCCGGAACGAGAGCGGCAGCAGTGCCGAAGCCGGCAGCGTTTGCGGTGATGTCACGACGGCTGTGGTACGCGAAGTCGGCATTGATCGGGCCGTTCGCGTAGTTCAGGCCAACGCCCCAGCGACCGTCGTTGCCGGTGCTGTTGCCGGCTACCGGCGTGTTGGCGTTGCTCTGGGCTTCGCCATAGCCATAAACCGCACGGGCGCTGAAACCAGCGATGGTCGGGCTCTGGTAGGCGATCGCGTTGTTCCAGCGAGCGTTCGAACCGGCGTTGATCGTCGCACCGTAGGCACCGCTCATCAGGTTCAGCGGAGCAAGGACGGACGAGGCAGCAAGGATATCGTTACGAGCCGCGGCGAAGAAGCCCGGTGCATATTGACGACCCAGGGTCAGAGTACCCAGCTTGGCATGGCTCAGACCGACAAACGACTGACGCGACTGCAGGCCCGACGAAGCCGTCGTGCTGCCAATACCGGTGTTCTGATCAAGGTCCAGCGCGTATTCCAGAGTGAATACAGCCTTCAGACCATTGCCCAGAGCCTCTTCGCCGCGGAAGCCGAGACGCGAGCCAGCCAGCACGCCGGAGTTAATACCGTTGAACGAGTTGTTCGTGCCGTTATCGCCGCTTGCATTAACGAAAGCTGCGTCAGCAACGCCGTAGATGGTGACATTGGTCTGCGCGAAGGCAGCCGTCGAAGCCAGACCGGCGACAGCCAGGGCGATCAGTTTCTTTTGCATCAGATTTCTCCTCTGTGATTAAGACAGGTTCTTCGTGTTGCCACTCGAACCGGGCTTACCTCTCTTGAAATGAGGGGTTGGACGGATTCTGGCAAAGGGCAGGGAGCGGGGCAACGCCGGAGAGGTAATTGGCGGCCGGATTTCTCGGGTTTGTTGCACGAACGCAACACCCCGGAAAGTCATGCCGCAAACAGGCCGGCCAGCGCCTTGCCGGGCTCCGGTGCGCGCATGAAAGCCTCGCCGACGAGGAAGGCATGCACCGCGTTCCGCCGCATCAGCGCAACGTCGGCCGGCGCCAGGATGCCGCTCTCGGTGACCACCAGCTTGTCCGCCGGAATGCGGGGCAGCAGGTCGAGCGTCGTCTGCAGGCTGACCTCGAAGCTGCGCAGGTTGCGGTTGTTGATGCCGACCAGCGGCGTCGCCAGCTGCAGCGCCAGATCGAGTTCATCGCCGTCGTGCACCTCGACCAGCACCGACATGCCGAGGCCGCGGGCGATCGCCTCGAACTCCCGCATTTCGGAGAGGCCGAGCGCCGAAACGATGAGCAGGATGGCATCCGCGCCCATCGCCCTTGCCTCGAACACCTGGTACGGATCGACGAGGAAGTCCTTGCGCAGCACCGGCAGCGCGCAGGCGGCGCGGGCGGCCTGCAGGTATTCGGTCGCCCCCTGGAAGTACTGGCGGTCGGTGAGCACCGACAAACAGGCCGCACCGTGCCGCTCGTAGCTGGCGGCGATCTCGGCCGGCCGGAAGTCGGCGCGCAGCACGCCCTTAGACGGGCTGGCTTTCTTGATTTCGGCGATCACCGCCGGCTGGCTGGCGGCGACCTTCGCCTGCAGCGCACCGGCGAAATCGCGCGCCGGGGCCTGCGCCTCGGCTTCGGCACGGACCCTTGCCAGCGGCTTCAGCGCGCTGGCGGCGGCCACTTCCTCACGCTTGGTGGCAAGGATTTTATTCAGGATGTCGCTCATGCGAATTGCTTCGTGAAATTGACGAAGGCATCGACCTTGGCGCGCGCGGCGCCGGCGGCGATGGTCTCGAAGGCAAGGTCGACGCCGTCGGCCAGCGTTTCGGCGACACCGGCGACGTACAGGCTGGCGCCGGCGTTCAGCGCGACGATGTCGCGCGGCGCACCGAGCTTGTTCTCCAGCGCGCCGAGCAACATCGCCTTCGATTCCTCGACGTTGCCTACGCGCAGCACCTTCGGATCGTGCACGGCGAGGTTGAACTGTTCCGGATGCACCGTGTATTCGCTGACGCGGCCGTCCTTCAGCTCGCCGACCAGCGTCTCGCCCGAGATCGAGATCTCGTCCAGCCCCTCGCGACCGAAGACGGTGAGCGCCCGCTTGCTGCCGAGACGTTGCAGCACGCGCACCTGGATGCCGACGAGGTCGGGATGGAAGACACCCATTACCTGTTGCGGCGCGTTGGCGGGGTTGGTCAGCGGCCCGAGGATGTTGAAGATGGTGCGCACGCCCAGCTCGCGGCGGACCGGCGCGGCGTGCTTCATCGCGCTGTGATGGCTGGGGGCGAACATGAAGCCGAGGCCCTGCTCGTCGATGCAGGTGGCGACCTGCTCCGGGCTGAGCATGATGTTGGCACCGAGCGACTCCAGCACGTCAGCGCTGCCCGACTGCGACGATACCGAGCGGCCGCCATGCTTGGCGATGCGCGCACCGGCAGCGGCGGCGACGAACATCGCGGCGGTGGAAATATTGAAGGTATGCGCGCCGTCGCCGCCGGTGCCGCAGGTATCGACCAAGCGGGAATCGTCCTGCACCGTCACCTTGGTCGACAGTTCGCGCATCACCGAAGCGGCGGCGGCGATCTCGCCGATCGTCTCCTTCTTTACGCGCAGACCGGTGATGATCGCCGCGATCAGCACCGGCGACACTTCGCCGCCCATGATCTGGCGCATCAGCGAAACCATCTCGTCGTGGAAAATCTCGCGATGCTCGATGACACGCTGCAGGGCTTCTTGCGGTTTCATTTGGCGTGCTCCTCAAGGAAGTTCTTCAAGAGGTCGTGACCGCGCTCGGTCAGGATCGATTCGGGATGGAACTGCACGCCCTCGACGGCCAGCGTCTTGTGGCGGACGCCCATGATCTCGCCGTCGTCGGTCCAGGCCGTGATGTCGAGGCAGTCCGGCAGCGACTCGCGCTCGATGGCCAGCGAGTGGTAGCGCGTGCAGGTCAGCGGATTGGGCAAGCCCCTGAAGACGCCGACGTCCTGGTGATGCACCGGCGAGGTCTTGCCGTGCATCAGCTGCTTGGCATGCACGATGCGCCCGCCGAAGGCTTCGCCGATGGACTGGTGGCCGAGGCAGACGCCCAAGAGCGGAATCTTGCCGGCGAACTCGCGGATCGCGGCAAGCGAGATGCCGGCCTGCGCCGGCGCGCACGGCCCCGGCGAGATCACCAGATAGGCCGGTTTCAGACGGGCGATCTCGGCCAGCGAGATGGCATCGTTGCGATACACCTGCACGTCCTGGCCGAGTTCGCCGAAGTACTGGACGATGTTGTAGGTGAAGGAATCGTAGTTGTCGATCATCAGCAGCATAAAGCGTATAACCTCTTGATTCTTCCACAACGCTTTACTGGGACTTGCTTTTGATACCCCCAGAAGTACCCCCAATTTTCTTTGGTGCCCTTGCGCTGAGAATGTGCGGATTCAGAATCGTGCATTTTCCCTCATTACGCAATGCAGCGAAACCCTGATTTGCGGGCAGAAGGACTCCACGGGATCGCTGCCGATGACACCAACGAGGATTGCCGCCAGCAGGCAGGCAGCCCTAACCCGCCCGTCACGCGCCTTGCGCCAGGGCGCCGCAGCCATTGTCGCCCGCAAGGCGCGCGCCGGGCTCCGCCGTGCCAAACCGAACCCGCCGCACTCCGAACCGCCGCCGCACGCGGCGCAACCGTCTGCACGCGGTCTGCGCTCACGGCTGCGCCGTCAGCTTGCCGGCTGGCATGGCCACTGCGGAACCGCTGGCCAAGCCCCGCGCCGGCGCTACGCGCCCGCGCTGCCGTATCGCTGGCAACGGGCGCCGCAAGTGCCGGCATGTTCAGGCATCCAACATAACGGCGAGCAATTATCCGCACTGCTGCGCAGTGTCCGTTCTGGCGCACCGGATAATCCCCGTTATGTGTAAATGCCTTCCCGGTCACGCTCGCCCCGGCCCGCCCGGCGCGTTTGTCGGCAAGGGCTCGCACTGTGTTGCTCGTTTCCCTTGCTACCAACCTCGCTACCCCGTCCGCCCCCGCCGGGGGCTCCCCAAATAGCAACGGCCCCGCAGGGCCGTTGCTGTGGCGTGCTTTACCGCTGGCAGGTGTCAGCCGAACAGCGCTTTCAACCCGCTACCAGCGCTGAATTTGCCACCGGCGTTGCCCGCCTTGCTGGCGCGAAAGTTCGGCACGGTGTGCGCCGGTACGCGAACCGCTTCGCCAGTGCGCGGGTTGCGTGCCATGCGCGCAGCGCGGCGTGCCGCGAAGAAGCGACCGAAGCCATAGACGGAAACATCGGCGCCTTTGCGCACATTGGAGGCAATCGTCGCCTGCATGCCGTCGAGCGCGCGGCGCGCCTGGGCTTCGCCACAGGCGGCGGCAGCGGCCACCTCCCGGTAGAACGCGGCACTCGATACCGCCGGCACGTTTTTCGGCTTGTGGTAAGCGGTATAGGTGATCGGCACGCCGGTACGCGGATTGCGCCCCGCCTTCCGGGTCGGCAGGCCGCGCGAAAAGCTGCCGAAGCCGCGCAGCACCACCCGCTTACCAGCGTCGATATGTGCCTTGAGGCACGTTTCAAAGGCTTCGAAAATGCGCTCGGCCACGGTGCGCGAAATATCTGCTGACGCGGCCATGCTGTTGATGATTTCGATTCGGTTCATCGTGAAGTTCTCCTTGAATGGGGCGGCATTTTGGTCGTGAATCAAGCCGCACAGAACGCATTCTGCATAGCCGGACAACACCGCGCAAACGCTTGTGCAGAGCGGCTTCCAAGGAGTTCCAACACCGCCCGGATGCCCACTACGCAAGAGAACGGCATCGCCAACGTCGTGGGTTTTCGGGGAGCCCCGAGGGGCGGATGGGGGGGGGGGCGGCTGCCGAGGCGGAAAACGCGCAACGCAGTGCGCGCCGCCGCAGGCAGACACGCCGGGCGGGCGGGGCTTGTGCCGGGCGTCGGGGCGCGTAGCGCGCCGACGGAAACACCGGCAAGCGTAGCGCGCAGGGGCGCGATGACACATGGCGCCCCGGAGTTCGTGACACTGGATTACAGCGGCCGTCGATAAACGGAGATGGGGTTCAGGGCACCGGCGCAGGCTGGCGCGACGGTTGCAGGAGCAAGGTTTGCATAACGCCAGTTATGCGGGGAGCGCAGCGACCGGACAGGCGCCGCGCAGGGAGCCAAGCGACCGGAAGCGAGCGCCTGCGCATAATGCGGCGTTATGTAGGCCGCAGCGAGGGCAAGCGGCGTGACAGCCGGGGAGTACGCGCGGGGTTTGCGGCGTAGCCGCTGGAGCCGTGAGCGAAGCTGACGGCGCAGGCGGCGGGGTGCACGCGAGGGCGGCGAATGTTGATGGAAGCGGCGGTACTGGCTTTCGGCGCCCGTTGGTAGCACTGAGCCGTGGCGCGGCTTTTTTGCGCGACGGCGTGGTGGAGTCCGCGACACGGTAGCGACGGCGCGGGGCTTGCGGGGGTTTATTGCAAGCGCCGTGACGGAGCGGTCCACACAGATATATCTACCACCCCCCGCACACACCCGCTGACAGCGTGCTGTCGGCTCAAGGGGCCACATCTTTTGGTGCGGCCCTTTGCCTTTCTGGTGGTACTCCTGCCGCTAAACATAAGACGCGATGAGGTCTGCAATTTTTTTGTACGAGGGATACGACATTGGATTTCCGGCTCCCATGCCGAGAGCGAGATCGGCAGGAGTTGCTCCATGCCGATTCTTGGCTGTTGGCTCCGCACCATTTTCAAGAAGTAATCGAACGATATCTTCGCGATCTTCCTTGGCCGCAAGATGTAGCCCGGTTGAGCCGTCGCCATTGGTGGCAGCCACAAGCAGGGGATATTCACTAATCAACTGCTGAGCCTCCTGCGCTGTGCCTCGTTGGCAGCAAATCAGAAACTTTGTTTCGCATCCGCCGCAATTCGCGGAAATCTCTTCGGGGCTGAGCTGGCTCAATCTGAGCTTATCCTTCAAGGATATACGGCGTATGCGCTCGGCCTCAGCAGCAGCGACCTGTCGTTCCCGCATACGGCGTATGCGCTCAGCCTCCGCAGCAGCGAATTGTCGTTCCCGATCGAGCTCGGCAATCCGCCCCCGCTCGGCATCAATTAACTTGGCGGCACGCAGCTTGATGTAGGCGATCTTGGTTTTATTTTCATCCCCATCCACTTCAGCATACAGCCTCGTCCAAAGCCCCTTATCCATTGGCTCTGTTCGCATCGGCTGATGATGGCTCACGCCCTGAGCCTGCGGAAGCCGACACTGGACTCCTGTATGGACCGAACAGGAGACGGCGATGCGAACGCGAGAATTGCAGAAATGGGTACGGCTGGTCGGCTGCTTA
>JANJTW010000090.1 GCA_024710925.1 Rhodocyclaceae bacterium
GAGGCGGGCATCGACCATCGGGCTCGATTCGTCGATGCGGCGACCGACGCGCGACACGATCTTGTCGATGATCTTCATCAGGTGGGCGTCGTCGTAGAAGCTGACGTTGGTCTGCTCCAGCTTGCCGCGGCGCTCGACGAAAACCTGATTGTGCGTGTTGACCAAAATGTCGGAGATCGTCGGGTCGGCGAGCAGCGGTTCCAGCGGCCCCAGCCCGAGCATCTCGTACTGGATGTCGCGGACCAGGTTGTGCCGTTCGGTGGTGTTGAGGACGACGTCGCTCTCGTCGAGGAGTCGTTCGACCAGATCCTTCAACTCGTCGCGCAACTGGTCGCTGCCGATGCGCTGCATCCGCTCCAGGTCGACGCGCTCCAGCAGGCTCTGGTGCAGGCGCACCTTCAAGTCCTGGTACGACTTGCTGCCCAGGCCCGCACGGGCTTCGCCGGCACGGTTGTTACCGCTTTCGAAATCGCTCAGCCGTTCTCTCAGGGACATGACTCGCTCCTAACGCTCGTTCTATTCGCGCCCCAGAAGGCGGCCCAGCCAGCCACCCCGCGCTACGTTGCTGGATTCAACACTGGTCAGGCTCGCCGCAATGTCGAGCAGCGCCTTCGCCACCGCACTCGCCGGCGCCAGCCTGAGCACCGGCACGCCCTGGTTCACCGACGCGGCAACCGCATCGAACTGATTCGGCACGACATGCGCCGCCTCGTAACCGAGCGCCTTCTGCACGTCGGCAAGGCCGATGTCGCCGCCCTTCTGATAGCGGTTGACGATGATGTGCACCTTGTCGCGGCTGTAGTCCAGCGACCGGAAAGCATCGACCAGCCGCTTCGCGTCGCGGATGAACGGCAAGGTCAGCTGCAGCACCGGGTAGATCACGTCGGCATGGTCCAGCGCGCGCAGGCTGACCGCATCGAGGCCGCGCCCGGCATCGATGACGACGAAGTCGTACTGGTGGCGCGCCAGGCGCAGCAAGGTGTCGACGTGCTCGGCCTTGACCGCCAGCGCCCGCGCCGGGTCCTCCGGCGCCGCCAGGACGTCGAAGGACCCGGTTACGTGAACAACGCTGGAACCAAGGAAGGCCGCATCGACCCGATGGATTTCCTCGGCCAGATCGGCAATGGTCTTGCTCGACTTCTGGTCGGAGACGAACAGCGCGGCATCGCCGAACTGCAGGTTAAGGTCGAGCAGCAGCACCTTCTGCGCGCGCTCGGAAAGGACGAAAGCGAGATTGGCGGCGAGGAAGCTGGTGCCGGCGCCGCCCTTGCAGCCGACGAAGGTCAGAATGCGTCCGCGCCGCCGCTCGACGCCGTTCGCCTTCTTGACCAGCCGGCCGAGCGCGGCGGCAAGCGACGGCGTCGTCGCCGGCAGCGGCAGCACCTCGCGCACGCCGGCGCGCATCGCACCGAGCAGGAAATCGGGCGCGGGGTTTTCCGAGACCAGGATCAGCGCCATGTCCGGATAGAGCTGGCGCAGTTGCTCGATCCGATCGAGTTTTCCGCAACCATCGCCGCTGCAATCGAGGATCATCACTTCCGGATCCTGATTCGCAGGAATGTTCGCCAGATCGTCCAGCCCGCCCTCGATCGGCGTCACCTCCATCGACTCCTCCATCGCATCGAGGTTGGCGCAAATCTCGCGCAGCGTCTGACGGGTATTCGAGACAACAACCAGATTCACTGCACCCTCCCGGATCGTTCGTTGATATTCGATGGGCGATTCATACCCCATGCCCGCCTATGTCGGTGCAAAACCCATGCTCTCGGCCGGCATGACGACCGGCGAGATCGGAATCCGGATGCGGAAATCGGCACCGGCCACCGGCAGCAGGAAGCCGATCACCGGCCGGTAGAAGACGCCCGAGCAATCCGCCGCGTTGCAAACCTCGGCGCGGACGTAGCGGATGCAGCTGCTGGTGCGGCTGGCGTCGGCGCATGCCGACAGATTGTCCGCGGGATCGCTCGGCGCCGGCGTGACGACCGCCTGATTGGCGTCGAGATAGGTGATGCGCACCTCGGCGTTGCTGATCTCGCCGGCCGCCGGCAGCACCACGGTACCGCTCGCCCCGACCCGGAAAAGCGCCTCCCGCCGCAGGTCGGCCACGTCGGTGCTGAAATTGCGCACGACCGCCTCGCGTGCCGCGCGCCGCGTCACCTCCTGCACCGTATTCC
This sequence comes from Rhodocyclaceae bacterium, assembly GCA_024710925.1. Taxonomy (GTDB): domain Bacteria; phylum Pseudomonadota; class Gammaproteobacteria; order Burkholderiales; family Rhodocyclaceae; genus Proximibacter. Next base: position 2,175 of record JANJTW010000090.1, read on the forward strand.
ACACGTACATCAGGCGCCCGAGCTCGACGATCCCGAGCAGCAGCGTGAAGAAGAACAGGCTGACCAGCGCGAACTCGACCGCGGTCGCACCGCGCTGGCGGAAATCGGCATGGGCTGGCAGACGGTTCGGTTTCATGGCCGGATACTCAGTTCATGTAGCGCATGGTCGTATGCGGCGCCAGATTGACCCCGGCGATCGAACTGACGCCGTAGGTCGCCGGATCGAAGAACGGGAAAATGCCGCCGATATCGATCGCGTAGCCGGTGATCGCGACGCGCACTTCATTTGGCACCGTTCCGTCAACACAGGCCCCCCCGTCGCAGGTGATGGCGACGTTGGCAGCGGCCAGCGTCGGATCGATGTTTGCGCCGTTGGCCGCATTGACCACCAGGGTCTGCGCCGCGCCGACCGCCGTCGAGGAAATCGTTGCCGCCGGCGCGATCGACATGGCCCGCGCCCCGTCGCGGGTCGCCTTCGCCAGCGCGTTGTAGTACCAGAACCCCCGCCCGAACTCGAACGTCCCGGCCGCCATCAGCAGCAACAGGACGAGGAGGAAGGCAAGCTCGACGGCGGCGACACCGGACTGGCGATGCCGCCCCGGGCGCCCGCACACCGGTTTCTGGAGGGGAAGGCGTTTCTCGCTCATGCGCTCACCGATACAGCTTGATCTCGGCCAGCGGCACCGGGCTCGCCAGCCCGGCGAATTCGGCCGGAATCCGTTTCGGGGAGGCCGTGGGATCGGCCAGCACGGTCATGAAGAAACGGCCGATGCCCAGCACCGGCAACTGCATGCCACAGGCGCCGCCGCCGGTGACGTTGTCGCAGTCGATGATCAGGAGATTGAGGATCCGCCGGTTGGCAACGCCGGTTGTGCCGGACGGCGCCTGGAAGAAGGTGCCGCTGGTCGCCGAGTACGGCGGCGACGCCGGATAGACGGCGGTATCGAAGTAGCGCATCGCCGTCGCGCTGTTGTTGTACATCTGTCCGATCGCGTTCGCCTCGGCGACGGTGTACGCCGCGCCGGTGCCGTCGGGCGCGCTCAGATTGGCGCGGTAGGCCGGGCCGTAGGACCACAGCGTCCCGTAGTTCGGCCCGCCGCTGAGGCCGCCGCAGCCGCTGGCGGCGGCAAAGGCGCTGCCCGGCGATCCCGAACCGCCCGGCGCGGCGTTGTAGCACGGCTTCTTGGTCGTCGAGTTCAGCTGCACCGGCTGGTAGGCCTGCTCGTTGCTGACATTCCACGTTGCGACGTTGTCCGGGTCCTGGCCGTAGTCGGCATGCACGGACACGCCCGATGGCACCCAGGAGGCATTGGGCTGCCAGTCGCATTTGTTGCCCTGCGTCCGGTAGCAGAACTGCTTGATGTTGCGGTCTGGCGGCGCGCTCTGCGGGTCGCACTGGTTGGTCCCCCAGCCGGCGCCGCCGTACAGGCCGAAGCGCGAGTTGAGCGCGCTGACGATCACGTTGGACAGGCCGGTATTGCCGATCGCGAACACCGTTCCGGATCCCTGCCCGACCGCGCTGGAACCCATGCAGACGAATGGCGCGGTGAAATTCGCGCTCGAATGGTGCGGATCGCAACTCGCCGGATCGGTATCGACCGGATTGACCAGATAGGGAACGCTGTTGGCGCCGAGCGGCCCCATCGACATCAGGTCGTACGACACGCCGCGGCGGAAACCGTATTCCAGCAGTTCGCCGTGCGCGTAGCTGTCGAAGCGCGTCGTCGTCACCGCGCAGATGCCGATCGGCGTGACCTGCGCGAGATAGCGCCCGGCCACCGCGTAGCCGGAGGCGCTGGCGTTGTCCTGGCCGCCGATCACCGGCATGAAGAACACCGGCTTGTTGCTCGCCAGGCCGGTATCGACCTCGATGAAGGTCATGGTGGCCGCCGCCGCATCGGACGCCGACGCCGTCGCCGCATCAACGAAGGTGCAGCTCGGTGTGCGCAGGGGATCGTGATCGTCGGCGTTGGCACAGCTGCCAAAGCGGATGTTATCGACGGTGATCGCCTCGCCGTGGATCAGGTTGTTCGAGGCATTCTGTCCGAAGGTCGCGATCGCGCTGGCGACGGCGCTGGTCACGCCGGCCGCGGTCTGGTTGAGATCCTTTGCGCCGCTCAGCGCGGCGGCGTCGGCGGCATTCTGCAGTTCGGTCTTGCGCGCATAGAGATACGAGAGGTCGATGGCGATCCCCATCATGCCGAAGAGGAACAGCACGGAGAGCAGCCCGACGATCAGCGCAACCGCGCCGCGCTGCCGCTCCCGCAAGGAATGATGCCTGGCCATGATGTGCTCCTGTACCGCATCGCCGTCGCGCAACCGAACCGCCTGCCGCCGCGACGACCTACTGCCCGCCGGCGCCGGAGGTGCCGGAAACGCCGATGCTGAAGATGTTCTGCTGCGGCTGCGGACGTTGGAAGCTCGTTTCGTAACGCTCGACCGCTTCGCGCGCCGCGCGACCGTCGATCCCCTTCACCGGATCGGGGTTCTTGCTGGCGTCGGGGTTGATCGTCTGCTGCGCCTTCGCCATCTCCACCGCCTGCCCGAAGCGCTCGTCGAGATTCGGCGTGCGGCTCTGCATGCCGCTCGACGCGGTGCTGCCACACCCGGCAAGCGCAAGCAGCAGCGCCAGGATGCCGACCGAGGATGCTGTCTGGAATGCTTTCATGATGTTCTCCTCACTTCACCTCGAAACCGCCAGCGGGCTTGCCCTGCCCGGCAGCCGATGCTTCCGGCGCCGGCATCGTCTCTTCGCTGCGCTCCGGCGATCCTTCCATGCGCCCATTGGCCAGCCGCCCGGCCCGGCCCGGCGGAACGTAGGCGTCCGTCGGCAAGGCGTAGCCCGGAGGCAAGGGCTTGACCAGACGCGGCGTCACGACGAAAAGCAGCTCGGTACGGTTGTTCTGGAAGTTGTTGCTGCGGAACAAGGCGCCGAGCACGGGAATTTCCCCGAGGAAGGGATAAGCCTTGAGGGAATGGCGGACGTTGTTGCTGATCAGCCCGCCGATGGCGAACGTCTGCCCGTCCTTCAGCTGGATCGTCGTCGCCGCCCGGCGCGTGGTGATCGACGGCAGCAGCGTCTGGCTGCCATTGACGGTGACGCCGATCCCTTCCGGATTGACTTCCGAAACCTCCGGCGCCACGCGCAGGTTGATCCGGTCGCCGCTCAGGACCGTCGGCGTAAACCGCAGGCCGACGCCGAACTCCTTTTCCTCCAGGGTGATCGTCGTTCCCGTCCCGGTTGCCGCATTCTGCGCGACGGGGATGAAAATCCTGCCGCCGGCCAGGAAGCTGCCCTCCTGCCCGCTGATCGCCATCACCGTCGGCTCGGCCAGGATCTTGACCAGTTCCTCGGAGTCTTCGGCTTCGATGTTCAGGTTGCTGAGCTTGTGCACTACGCCAATCCCCCCGCCGGCGGGCGGGTTGAACAGGAAGCTGGACAGCAGGCTGTAGGTCCAGCTGCCGTTTTCCTTGACGATGTTCAGCTCGGCCCCCAGCTTCTCGATCAGGGATTTCGACACCTCGGCGATCTTCACTTCCAGCATCACCTGCTGCGGCGCCGCCACCGACATCATGTTCACGATGCGCGGCGAAACGGCGGTGCTGCCCGCCGCGCCGCCGCCGGCCGATGCGCCCTGGCCGGTACGCACGTAGGCGCCGGCCACCTGGACGATCTGGTTGACCACCAGCGCATCGGAGGCGGTACCGGTCAGCACCAGGCTGTTCGCGGCGACCCTGACCCGGACTTCCTTCTCGTCGGGGAAGAGCTCGCGGACCTTGGCTTCCACCCCTTGCGCATCGAGCCCGACCTGGACATCGACGACCTCGCAGCGGCCGCTCTTGCCCTGCAGGATCATGTTGGTCGAACCGGTCTCGATGCCCAGCACGTAGAGCATCTGCGGCGAGACGAGGCGGGTTTCGACG
>JANJTW010000105.1 GCA_024710925.1 Rhodocyclaceae bacterium
GCAGACGGTACGCCTGTCCGAGATCATTTCGAGCAAGGCCTACCAGGACATGGCCTCGCCGCTGACGCTGACGCTCGGCAAGGACATCGGCGGCCAGCCGGTGGTCGCCGATCTGGCCAAGATGCCGCACCTGCTGGTCGCCGGCACCACCGGTTCCGGCAAGTCGGTCGGCATCAACGCGATGATCCTGTCCATGGTCTACAAGTCCGAGCCGGAGAAGGTCCGCCTGATCATGGTCGACCCGAAGATGCTCGAACTGTCGATCTACGAGGGCATCCCGCACCTGCTGGCGCCGGTCGTTACCGACATGAAGCAGGCGGCCAACGCGCTCAACTGGTGCGTCGGCGAGATGGAGAAGCGCTACAAGCTGATGAGCGCCTTGGGCGTGCGCAACCTGGCGAGCGCCAACAGCAAGATCAAGGACGCCGAGAAGCGCGGCGAGAAGATCTACAACCCGCTGTCGCTGACCCCCGAATCGCCGGAACCGCTGGCCACGCTGCCGCACATCGTCGTCGTTATCGACGAGCTGGCCGACCTGATGATGGTCGTCGGCAAGAAGGTCGAGGAACTGATCGCCCGGCTGGCGCAGAAGGCCCGCGCCTCGGGCATCCACCTGATCCTGGCGACGCAGCGGCCGTCGGTCGACGTCATCACCGGCCTGATCAAGGCCAACATCCCGACGCGCATCTCCTTCCAGGTGTCGTCGAAGATCGACTCGCGCACCATCCTCGACCAGATGGGCGCCGAGGCGCTGCTCGGCCAGGGCGACATGCTCTGGCTGGCGCCCGGCACCGGCTACCCGACGCGCGTGCATGGCGCTTTCGTCGCCGACGACGAGGTGCACCACGTCGTCGATTACCTGAAGAAGGCCGGCGTCCCCGAGTACGTCGAGGGTGTGCTCACCGGCGCCGGCGGCGACGACGAGGAGGGCGGCGAGGGCGGCGACGGCAACGATGCCGAGAGCGACCCGCTCTACGATCAGGCCGTCGACATCGTGCTGAAGAACCGCCGCGCGTCGATCTCGCTCGTGCAGCGCCACCTGCGCATCGGCTACAACCGCTCGGCGCGGCTGATCGAGGCGATGGAGAAGGCCGGCCTGGTGTCGGCGATGGATGGTCGCGGCGGCCGCGAAGTGCTGGCCCGGAAACCGGAGGAATGACCATGCGGCGTCTGTTTTTCGCCCTTGCGCTTACCGTTTCGGCAGGGGGCGCCCAGGCCGACGCCGTTGACCGCCTGCGCGTCTTCCTCGAAACGACGAAGATGCTGCGTGCCGACTTTTCGCAGACGGTGATGCCGAAGAGCGGCCGCAAGCCGCAGTTCTCGTCGGGCAGCATGGCCATCGCGCGCCCGCACAAGTTCCGCTGGCAGATCGAGAAGCCCTACCCGCAACTGATCGTCGGCGACGGCGAGAAGGTCTGGCTGCACGACCCCGAACTCAACCAGGTGACGGTGAAGACGCAGGGCGCCGCGCTCGCCGGCTCGCCGGCGGCGCTGCTTGCCGGCGAGGGCGTCGCCGCGCTGGAGAAATCCTTTGCGCTGAAGGATGCCGGCGACAAGGACGGCCTCGAATGGCTGGAGGCGGTGCCGAAATCCACCGACAGCGGTTTCGAGAAGGTGCGCATCGGCTTCGCTGGCGCCGAGCTGCGGGCGATGGAGCTGACCGACAGCTTCGGCCAGCAGACCTCGCTCGTCTTCTCGAAGGTCGAGAAGAATCCGGCGCTCGCCGCGTCGCACTTCCGCTTCACGCCGCCCAAGGGGGCGGACGTGCTCGGCGAATGACGCGCGGTGACTGATCTCTTCTCCACCGCCGCCGACGAGGCGCCGGGCAGCGCCTTCGCCCCGCTCGCCGAGCAGCTGCGGCCGAAGACGCTCGACGAAGTGATCGGCCAGTCGCACCTGCTCGGGCCGGGCAAGCCGCTCCGGCTCGCCTTCGAGGCAGGGCAGCCGCATTCGATGATTCTCTGGGGGCCGCCGGGCGTCGGCAAGACGACGCTGGCGCGGCTGATGGCGGACGCCTTCGACGCCGACTTCATCGCGCTCTCCGCCGTGCTCTCCGGCGTCAAGGAAATCCGCGAGGCGATCGCCCGCGCCGAGATCACGCGCGGCCAGGGGCGGCGGACGATCCTCTTCGTCGACGAGGTGCACCGCTTCAACAAGTCGCAGCAGGATGCCTTCCTGCCCTTTGTCGAATCCGGGCTGGTCACCTTCGTCGGCGCGACGACCGAGAACCCGTCGTTCGAAGTGAATTCGGCGCTGCTCTCGCGCGCCTCGGTCTATACGCTGCAGTCGCTTTCCGAAGACGAGATGGGGCAGCTCTTCGACCGCGCCGCGGGCAGCGCGCTCGCCGGCCTCGCCTTCGACGAGGCGGCGCGCAGCCGCCTGTGCGGCGTCGCCGACGGCGATGCGAGGAAGCTCCTCAACCTGCTCGAACAGATCCGCACCGCGGCGCAGGCCGCCCGTCGCGATACGGTCGACGGCGACTTCGTCAACGCCACGCTGGCGCAGCAGCTGCGCCGCTTCGACAAGGGCGGCGACGCCTTCTACGACCAGATCTCGGCGCTGCACAAGTCGGTGCGCGGCTCCGATCCGGACGCCGCGCTCTACTGGTACTGCCGCATGCTCGACGGCGGCGCCGACCCGCGCTACCTGGCCCGGCGCATCGTGCGCATGGCCTGGGAGGACATCGGGCTGGCCGACCCGCGTGGCGCCGAGATCGCGCTGTCCGCCGCCGAGACCTACGAGCGGCTCGGTTCGCCGGAGGGCGAGCTGGCGCTGGCCAACGCCGTCGTCTACCTCGCCGTCGCGGCGAAATCGAACGCTGCCTACAACGCCTACAACGCGGTGCGCGCCTTCATCGCCGAGGACGGCTCGCGGCCGGTGCCGCTGCATCTGCGCAACGCGCCGACCAAGCTGATGAAGGAGATGGGCTTCGGCAAGGAATACCGCTACGCGCATGACGAGGCCGAGGGCTACGCGGCGGGCGAGACCTACTTCCCCGACGGCATGAAGCCGCAGCGCTGGTACCGACCGGTGGCGCGCGGGCTGGAGACGAAGATCGGCGAGAAGCTGGACCACCTGCGCCAGCTCGACGCCGAGGCGAAGAAGAAGGGGGCGGGGCGGTGAGTGCCGCGCTCCCTTCGCGGAACCGGCGGCCGGCCGGTATCGGCCTTGGCCTCGGTGTCGGCATCGGCTGCCGGGGCGCCAGCGGTGGAGCGGCGTAGATGGGCGACCCGGCCTCGGTCGTGCAGGCGGTGGCGCTGGCCGCCGGGCTGGCCTGGGCGAGCGGGCTGCGCCTCTACCTCGTGCTCTTCCTCGCCGGGCTGCTCTCACACCTTGGCCACCTGCAGCTGCCCGACAGCCTGAAACTCCTCGAACACCCGCTGGTGATGGGCGCCAGCGGCCTGCTGCTGCTTGCCGAGACGGTGGCCGACAAGGTGCCGGGCTTCGATTCCTTCTGGGATGCGCTGCAGACCTTCGTGCGCATCCCGGCCGGCGCCTTGCTCGCCGCCTTCTCGCTCGGCGTCGCCGATCCGGCCTGGATGCTCGCCGCCGGTCTGGTCGGCGGCACCATCACCGCCGGCACCGCGCTGTCGAAGGCCGGCGGCCGGCTGGCGATCAACTCGTCGCCGGAGCCGCTCAGCAACTGGACGGCCTCGGTCGGCGAAGAGGCGGCGGTGCTCGGCGGCTTCTGGCTGATGCTGGCGCATCCGTGGATATTCCTCGGCCTGCTCGCGCTCTTCCTGCTGGCGCTCGTCTGGCTGCTGCCGAAGCTGTGGCGCTACCTGCGCACGCTGGTCGGCCGCATCGCCGGCTTACTGCGCGCCGGCCCGCCGCCGCGCTGACCCCTCGTTTCGTCGATGCGCCGCCGCTGGCGGACGGAGGCGCTCGCGTATAATCGCCGCTTTCGCCGCGCACCGCGGTTGCCACCGATTCCGGACTCGCCAAATGCTCGACATCCAGCTCCTCCGCAACAACCTCGACGCCGTCGCCGAACGCCTCGCCACGCGCGGCAAGCCGTTCGATTTCTCGGAATTCCAGAGGCTCGAAACAGAGCGCAAGACGCTGCAGACGAAGACGCAGGAACTGCAGGCGCAGCGCAACACGCTGTCGAAGCAGATCGGCATGCTCAAGGGCAAGGGTGAGGACGCCAGCGGCGTCATGGCCGAGGTGGCCAAGCTCAAGGCGGAACTGGAAGCGAGCGAGGCACGGCTCTCGGCGCTGCTGCCGCAAATGGAGGCGATCGTCGCGGCGATCCCGAATCTGCCGCACGAATCGGTCCCGGTCGGCCCCGACGAGACGGCCAACGTCGAACTGAAACGCTGGGGCACGCCGCGCGCCTTCGATTTCCCGGTGAAGGACCACGTCGATCTCGGCGAAGCGCTCGGCCAGCTCGACTTCGCCACCGCCGCCAAGATCTCCGGCGCCCGCTTCACGCTGATGAAGGGTCCGCTCGCCCGCCTGCACCGCGCGCTCGCCCAGTTCATGCTCGACATCCACTCCACCGAGCACGGCTATACCGAGGTCTACGCCCCGTACCTCGTCAATGGCGCGAGCCTGTTCGGTACCGGCCAGCTGCCGAAGTTCGAGGAGGATCTGTTCCGGGTGCCGCGCGGCGATGCCGATCCGCTCTACCTGATCCCGACCGCCGAGGTGCCGGTGACCAACATCGTCCGCGACGAGATTCTCGCCGCCGAGGCGCTGCCGTTGAAGTTCGTCTGCCACACGCCGTGCTTCCGTTCCGAGGCCGGTTCGGCCGGCCGCGACACGCGCGGCATGATCCGCCAGCACCAGTTCGACAAGGTCGAGCTGGTGCAGATCGTCACGCCCGAGCAATCGCTGGCCGCGCACGAGGAACTGACGCGCCACGCCGAGACGATTCTCGAACGGCTCGAACTGCCGTACCGCCGCGTCGTGCTGTGCACCGGCGACATGGGCTTCTCGTCGGCGAAGACCTTCGACCTCGAAGTGTGGCTGCCGGCGCAGGATACCTATCGCGAGATTTCCTCGTGCTCGACCTTCTCGGACTTCCAGGCGCGGCGCATGCAGGCCCGCTTCCGCAACGAGAAGAACAAGCCGGAGATCGCGCACACGCTGAATGGCTCCGGGCTGGCCGTCGGCCGCACGCTGGTGGCCATCCTCGAGAACTACCAGAACGCTGACGGCAGCGTCACGGTGCCGGCGGCGCTGCGCCCGTACATGGGCGGGATCGAGGCCGTCGGCCGCTGATCCGCCTCAGCGCGCGGCGCCCGGTGCGGCGTCGTGCGCCGCGGCGATGCCGTCGTCGGCAAACGGCCGGTAGGGGGGCTCGAAACGGCTGAGGATGTCGTAGTACATGCGGATGTTCTCGGTCATGATCACCGCTTCGCCGCCGCGCCCCTTGCCCGACTTCAGCCGCTGGTAGTACTGCGGTCGCGCCAGCAGCGGCAGCACGCGCTTCATTTCGTACCACGAATCCGGATCTTTCTTCAGCGTCGTCGCGATGTGCCGCGCGCCGTTCAGGTGGCCCATGCCGAGGTTGTAGGCGGCGAGCGCCAGCCAGGTGCGGTCCGGCTCGGCCGTCGTCGCCGGCAGCGCATCGCGCAATTCGGCGAGGTAGCGCGCGCCGGCGCGGATGCTCTGCTTCGCGTCGAGCCGGTTGCTGACGCGCAACGCATCGGCGGTATCTTCGGTCAGCATCATCATGCCGCGCACGCCGGTCGGGCTGGTCGCCAGCGGGTCCCAGTGCGATTCCTGATAGGCGAGCGCAGCGAGCAGGCGCCAGTCGATGCCGGTGGCGACCTGCGCTGCCTGGAAATCCTGCCGGTAGCGCGGCAGCACGCTGCGCACCCGTTCGATGAATTGCACCGCGTCGATCTGCTTGAGCCGGTCGATGTGCCCGAAGTAGCGGTCGGCAAGGCGTGCCAGCGTGCCGTCGGCGCGGATGCGCTCGATGAAGGCGCGGGCGCGCTCGACCAGCGCCGGCTCGGCGGCGGCCGGGAACAGCCAGACGACGGGGATTTCGCCGTTGAGGTTGAGCTCGTGCTGGAGTTGCGGGTAGAAATTGGAGGCGATGTCGAGCGCCGCACGGTCGACGAGGGCGGTCGCGTCGCGCTGCTGCGAAACCGTCTCAAGCAGCGCGAACTCGTCCTTGTCCGGATGCTCGACGATGCGCAGGCCACCGACGCGTTCCTGCAACTCGCGCGCCGCCGTCGCCTGCCGCGAACCGGCGAGGACGTGCAGCGCGTGACCGGCGAGCTTTTCCGGGGCGTCCGCGGTCATCGCGTTCTCGTTCTGCACGACGATGTTGGCGCTGGTGAAGAAGGACGGGCCGGCGAGCAGCGCCGGGTCGTCGGCGGCGGTGAGCCAGGCGGCGCCGAGGTGGGCCTTGCCGTCCTTCAGCCGGCCGATCACGTCCGCATCCCGGGGGACGACGACGAGGCGCAGCTTCTTGCCGAGCTCCTCGGCGAAGAGGGCGACCAGGTCGTGCTCGAAGCCGGCGTACCGGCCGCGCTCGTCGCGCGTCAGGGTGGTCGGCCCTTCGCGCGTGAGCACGACGAGCTCGCGGCTTTCGCCGATCGGCGGCGGCGTCCGTTCGCCGCAGGCGGCGAGAAAAGTCGCGGAAATAAAAATCAGGAGCCAGCGCATTGTGTCGTTCTGTTTGTGCTGCTATACTGCGCGCCTTTCGCGGAGAGGTGGCAGAGTGGTCGAATGTACCTGACTCGAAATCAGGCGTAGGGCAACCTACCGTGGGTTCGAATCCCACCCTCTCCGCCACTCTCGACAGCCCGCATGAATCTTACGTGATCGTGCGGGCTTTGTCGTTTACCGGCCCCCTCGCTTCCCCGTTCCTTCCCGCTGCCTGACGCGACCGGTCAGGAACGATCGGCCTTCGCTGCGCCGCATCAAGTGATGGTACACTCGCGCCCGTCACAAAATCATCACGGAACTGTCATGTTCGGACGGCTGATGCCCAAAGAGGGCAAATTCTTCGATCTTTTCAACGAGCACGCGGAACTGATCGTCGAGGGCGGCAAGCAGCTTGTCGCCATGATGACCGCGCTGAACAGCGGCAAGGACAACGTCGAGGCCTGCGCCGCCGCCATCGACAAGGCCGAGACCGGTGCCGACAAGATCACGCACGAAACCATCTCGCAGCTGCACAAGACCTTCATCACGCCGCTCGACCGCGACGAGATCCATCAGCTGATCACGCGCATGGACGACATCCTCGACATCACCCAGGACGTCGCCCAGACCATCGCCCTCTACGATATCCAGCGGGCGACGCCGGAGGCGATCACCCTCGCCGAGATCACGCTGGCGTGCTGCGAGCGCGTGAAGACGGCGGTGAATCTGCTGCACTCGATGGACCACGCGCAGACCATCCTCGCCACCTGTCGCGAGATCGACCAGTTCGAGTCGGACGCCGACCGCGTCATGCGCGGCGCGATGTCGAAGCTGTTCCGCGACGAGCCGGATGTCCGCCAGCTGATCAAGCTCAAGGCCATCTACGAATTGCTGGAAACCATCACCGATCGCTGCGAGGACGTCGCCAACGTCATCGAGGGCATCGTCCTCGAGAATTCCTGACCGTCCGACGACTCGCGAGCAGATAGCGCATGGAAACCCTGCAGATCAGCCTGGGCGTGGTCATCTTCCTCGTCCTGCTCGCCCTGGCGTTCGATTTCATGAACGGCTTTCACGATGCCGCGAACTCGATCGCCACCGTCGTTTCGACCGGCGTCCTGAAGCCGCAGCACGCGGTCGCCTTCGCCGCCTTCTTCAACGTCGTTGCCGTCGTCGTCTTCCAGCTGAAGGTGGCGACGACGATCGGCAAGGGTACCATCGAGCCGGTGATCATCGACCACATCGTCGTCTTCGGCGCGCTCGTCGGCGCCATCGCCTGGAACCTGATCACCTGGTACTACGGCATTCCGTCATCGTCGTCGCACGCGCTGATCGGCGGCCTCGTCGGCGCCGCGGTGGCCAAGGCCGGGCCGTCGGCGCTGATCGCCTCGGGCATCACCAAGACGCTGCTCTTCATCTTCGTCTCGCCGCTGCTCGGCATGCTGCTCGGCGCGCTGCTGATGCTGCTCGTTTCGTGGATTCTGCGACGGACGACGCCGCGTCGCGTGGACAAGTGGTTCCGTCGCCTGCAGCTCTTTTCGGCCGCGCTCTACAGCCTCGGCCACGGCGGCAACGACGCGCAGAAGACGATGGGCATCATCTGGATGCTGCTCATCGCCGCCGGCCTCTCCACCTCGCAGGACCCGATCCCGACCTGGGTGGTCGCCGTCTGCTACATCGCCATCGGCATGGGCACGCTGTTCGGCGGCTGGCGCATCGTCAAGACGATGGGGCAGAAGATCACCAAGCTGAAGCCGGTCGGCGGCTTCTGCGCCGAAACCGGCGGCGCGATCACGCTGTTCCTGGCGACCGGCCTCGGCATTCCGGTGTCGACGACGCACACCATCACCGGCGCCATCGTCGGCGTCGGCTCGTCGCAGAAGATGTCGGCGGTGCGCTGGGGCGTTGCCGGCGGCATCGTCTGGGCGTGGGTTCTCACCATTCCGGCCAGTGCGCTGATCGCTGCCATCTTCTGGTGGCTCGGCTCGCTGGTTCTCTGAACCGCTGACGCGCGGCGGGGCGGCCATCCGTGGCGGCCGCCCGCTTCCCGAAATTTTTCCGGCCGCTTTTCCGGCTGCGCGATCCGATCTTCGGGGCGGTCCGGCCGCCCTCTCTTCAGGCGACGAAGCTGGCCAGCGCCGCCGCTACCGCGGCCGCCTGCTCGACCATCATGGCGTGGCCGCAGTCGTCGATTTCCTGTCGCCGTGCGTGCGGCAGGGCGTCCTGCAGCGCCTGCACGGCGCGCAGCGGCGTCATCCGGTCGCGGCGGCCGAGCAGCAGCAGCGTTGGGCAGCCGACGGCGGCCGCGGCCTGCAGGCCGTTCCGGTAGTCGTTGCAGTTGGCGAGATCGTTGGCCAGCGTCGCGCTGTTCCTGCGCATCACCGCCAGCGTCTTGCCCGGCCCCCAGACGCCATGGCCGCCGCCGCCGCCGAGGAAGAAGGCGGGCGTGTGCGACCACAGCGCGACCATGCGGCAGGCCGCATCCGGCGTCTTCCGCGCGGCGTCGAGGAGGGCTTCGGATACCGGCATCGGTGCCGCCGTGCCAAGCAGCGCCAGCCGGCCGATGCGCGATCCGCCGCGCGCCGCCGCTTCGAGCGCGACCAGCGACCCCATCGAGTGGCCGGCGACGGCGACGTTCTCCAGACGCAGGGCGTCGACCAGTGCCAGCAGCCAGTCCGCGGCGGCTTCCACCGAAGTCGGCGGGCTGCCGGCGGAGCGTCCGTGCCCCGGCAGGTCGGGGGCGAATGCGGCGATGCCGCGTGCGGCGAGCCCGGGCAGCACGTCGTGCCAGGCGGCGCTGTCGTTGGCGGCGCCATGAACGAGGATGATCGCCGGCGTTCCGGGCGCGGGCGCCGGGCCGGCAGTGGCGATGTGGCACGCCAGGCCGTCGATGTCGATCTGCATGGCTCAGGCGGGAATGTCGGGAACGAGCATGCGCTCAAGCAGGGAGATGCGATCCTTCAGCTGCAGCTTGCGCTTCTTCAGGCGGCGGACCAGCAGCTGGTCCGGCGGCGGATTGAGCGTCAGGTGCTCGATGACGAGGTCGAGGTCGCGGTGCTCGATCTGCAGTTCGTTGAGCTGGGCGCGGATCGCCGCAATGTCTTCGTCGCTTGGGTTCATGTCGGTGGTATGGGCGCGCGTCCTGGCGGAGGGTCCGGCAATGGTAGTCGCCCTCCGGAGGAAAGACAACGCGCGGCGGCGTATCCTCTTCGCCGGCGGCGGGGGGTATGATGCGGCGACGACGGCGATTCGCCGGCGGGTCGGCAGCTACGAAAAAAGCGGCTAGAATGGGCCGCTTACAAGTCATGCAAGTCATAACAGCTGGAGGAGGCAGATGCTTTATCAAGTGATGGTTGTCTTTGGCAAGGACAAGGAATACGAATTCAAGATGTCCGACGCCGATCTCGCGGGGCGCAGCGCCGAGGAGGCGCGACGCTGGTTCGACAAGGAGTTCACCGACCTCGA
>JANJTW010000109.1 GCA_024710925.1 Rhodocyclaceae bacterium
AAGACCTACGTCGCCGCCGCCTTCCCGTCGGCCTGTGGCAAGACCAACTTCGCCATGCTGATCCCGCCGAAGACCTTCGATGGCTGGAAAATCACCACCGTCGGCGACGACATCGCCTGGATCAAGCCGGGCAAGGACGGCAAGTTCTACGCGATCAACCCGGAAGCCGGCTACTTCGGCGTCGCCCCGGGCACGTCGGAGAAGACCAACTACAACGCGATGGCGACGTTGAAGGAAAACATCATCTTCACCAACGTCGCGCTGACCGACGACGGCGACGTGTGGTGGGAAGGCATGAGCAAGGAAGCGCCGGCGCACCTGATCGACTGGCAGGGCAAGGACTGGACGCCGGAGATCGCCAAGGAAACCGGCCGCAAGGCAGCGCACCCGAACGCCCGCTTCACCGCCCCGGCCTACCAGTGCCCGTCGATCGACGACAAGTGGGAAGACCCGCAGGGCGTGCCGATCTCGGCCTTCATCTTCGGCGGCCGCCGCGCCACCACCGTGCCGCTGGTCTACCAGGCCTTCAACTGGAACTACGGCGTCTACATGGCCGCCACCCTCGGTTCGGAAACCACCGCCGCCGCCTTCGGCGCCCAGGGCGTCGTCCGCCGCGATCCGTTCGCCATGCTGCCGTTCTGCGGCTACCACATGGGCGACTACTTCAACCACTGGCTGCGCATGGGCCAGGCTGTCGAGCACACGCCGAAGATCTTCTGCGTGAACTGGTTCCGCATGAACGAGAAGGGCGAGTTCATGTGGCCGGGCTTCGGCGAGAACATGCGCGTGCTGAAGTGGATCGTCGACCGCTGCCGCGGCCGCGTCGCCGCCAAGGAAACGGCGCTCGGCTGGATGCCGCGCTTCGAGGACATCGACTGGACCGGCCTCGACATCACCAAGGCCGAGTTCGAGGCGCTGACGCAGATCGACGCCGATGCCTGGAAGTCGGAACTGGCCGGCCACAAGGAGTGGTTCGACAAGCTCGGCGACAAGCTGCCGAAGCAGCTGAACCTGAAGCGCGAGCTGTTCGAGATGAACATCTTCCGCGACGCCGCGTAAGCGATTTCGCTACACTGCAAAGGCCGCCCGCGGGCGGCCTTTGTCTTTCCGGAGATCCGCATGCGTCCCGCCTCACGCGTCGCCGACATCGCCCCTTTCCACGTCATGGAGCTGCTGACCCGCGCCAAGGCGCTGGAAGCCGCCGGACGCGACATCATCCACATGGAGGTCGGCGAGCCCGACTTCCCGACGCCGCAGCCGATCGTCGACGCCGCCCAGCGCGCGATCGCCGGCGGGCGCATGTTCTACACGCCGGCGCTCGGCCTGCCCGAACTGCGCGAGGCGATCTCGCGCTTCTACGCCGAGCGCTACGGCGTCGCCGTGCCGGCCTCGCGCATCGCCGTCACCGCCGGCGCCTCCGGCGCGCTGACGCTGGCCCTCGCCTGCCTGGTCGAACCGGGCAGCGAATGGCTGCTGACCGACCCCGGCTATCCGTGCAACCGCCACTTCGTACGCGCCTTCGAAGGCGTCCCGGTCGGCATCCCGGTCGGTGCCGCCGCCAATTTCCAGCCGACCGTCGGCGACCTCGCGCGGCACTGGAACGAACGCACGGCCGGCGCCCTCTTCGCTTCGCCGGCGAACCCGACCGGCACCATGCTGTCCGCAGCGGAGATCGCCATGCTGGCCGAATTCGTCCGCGAGCGCGGCGGGCAGCTGATCGTCGACGAGATCTACCACGGACTCACCTACGACGGCGACGCTCCGACCGCACTGGCGGCCGGCGACGACATCTTCGTCGTGCAGAGCTTCTCCAAGTATTTCCAGATGACCGGCTGGCGGCTCGGCTGGCTGGTCGTTCCCGAGCGCTACGTGCGCGATGTCGAGAAGCTGGCGCAGAACCTGTTCATTTCGCCGTCCACGCCGGCGCAATATGCCGCCCTCGCCGCCTTTGCGCCGGAAACGCTGGCGATCCTGGAGGCGCGTCGTGCGGAATTCCGCCGCCGGCGCGATTTCCTCGTCCCGGCACTGGCCGGTCTCGGCTTCCGTTTGCCGGCCCCATCCCAGGGCGCGTTCTACATCTACGCCGACTGCAGCGCGTTGAGCGACGACAGCGAAGTGCTGGCCGGCCGCCTATTGGAGGAAGCCGGCATTGCCGCAACGCCCGGACTCGACTTCGGTGCCAATGCGCCGGCCAGGCACATGCGCTTCGCCTACACCACAGGCATCGAGCGGCTGGCCGAAGCCGTGCAGCGCATCGAACGTCTGCTCAGCGCCACCTAGGAAATTCCCCCGCAAAGCGCGCTGCGCTTCACTCAGGCGCTGCAATTCAGTGTGCAGCGAAACACGGAGGACCGGAAGGAAGGCGGCGCGACGGAACGCCGCGCCACAGAAAAGAGCGGGCGGGGCAAGCGGACTCGCCCCGCACCACATCTGCCGCCGATTACTTCGGACGCGAACCGGTCGGGAACGGCCAGGCCGCAGTCGGATTGAGCGCGGTCTTCAGCCCCGGGGTAGCGGCGGTCGACGGAGTCGGCGCGGGGGCCGGCGCGGCAGCAACCGGTGCCGGCGCGGGAGCCGGCGCTGCCGCCGCCGGGGCCGCAGCGGGTTTTTTCGCCGCCGGCTTGGCAGCCTTCGGCGCCGCAGCCGTCTTTGCTGCCGGCTTCGCAGCGACCGCCTTCTTCACCACCGGCTTTGCAGCGGCAACCTTCTTCGGTGCTGCGGCTTTCTTTGCCGCCGGCTTCGCGGCAGCCGCCTTCTTCACCACCGGCTTCGCGGCAGCGGCCTTCTTCGGCGCTGCCGCCTTCTTTGCCGCCGGCTTCGCGGCAGCAGCCTTCTTCGGCGCCGCGGCCTTCTTCGCCACCGGCTTCGCGGCAACGGCCTTCTTCGGCGCCGCAACCTTCTTCGCCGCCGGCTTCGCGGCAGCAACCTTTTTCACGACAGGCTTCTTCGCTGCCGGTTTCGCAGCGGCCTTGGGAGCCGCCTTTTTCGCCGCCGGTTTCGCAGCGGGCTTCTTCGCGCTTGTTGCCATGGTTACCTCCTTCTATCGATTCGATGGAAAGTTCATTACGTTTGATGAGAACGCAAAAAGCGATCCGTCTGCGATAGCCCGGACCATTCGATCGCCGCACCGTGCGCGAACCGATCGAATCCTGCAGCGGCCACTGCCGCAATTCGGGAACTGCCGTCGACAAGGCCGGCAGCGAACGCGTCGACGAACGCGGATCGAGCCAGACGGAGAGGACGGTCAGAGGAAAGAAGGAGAAGGCGGGAGGAGGCAAAAAGAAGGGAATGGAAGGCTGACATCCGACCTTGCGTCGGCAGTCCTTGCGATCGTTTACGCGCTTGATGTCGCTTCAGTCTCATCGCCTTCTTTTATCCGCGAGGTCGCCGCGTTTTCCGATCGACGGTCTCGAAACCCGCTCCAGGCGGCCTTTTCGGAGGCACATACTAGATATTGTGCCACCCTTGCAAATTTCGACTAATTCTAGTAGTTGATCATTTCGCATGCAAGATTTTTTTCTGCCGATGTCAACCCCGGAGAAAAACTGTTGCAGTCGCGCGTCATTTGCCGACGACATTCGCCGGCAGCGTGCTTGCATGACGCCGCTCAGCGCGGCAGGCGAAGCGGCAGCAACGAGAGTCGCGCCCAGTCGAAGCGGGGACCGGGATCGGTCTTGCGGCCGGGAGCGATGTCGCAATGGCCGGCAACGTCAACGAGCGGATAGTGGCGGCAGAGAACACCAGCGAGTTCGCGCAGACGGAAATATTGGGCGTCCTCGAACGGCATCGTGTCGCCGCCCTCGAGTTCGACGCCGATGGAGAAATCGTTGCAGCGCTCGCGCCCCTGCCAGCACGAAACGCCGGCATGCCAGGCGCGGTCATCGCAGGAGACGAACTGGATGAGCTCGCCGTCGCGACGGATCAGGAAATGCGCGGATACGCGCAGGTCGCGGATGCCCGCGAAGTAGGGATGGCGCTCGACCTGCAGTCGATTGGCGAAGAAATCAAGGATGTCGTCACTGCCAAAGACGTCCGGCGGCAGGCTGATCGCATGCACGACGAGCAGGCTGGGCTCGACTCCCGCCGGGCGCGCGTCGAAATTCGGCGACGACTCTCGCCGCGCCGAGGCCAGCCAGCCACCGCCGATCTCCGCCTGGCTCACTCGTCGATCCCCAACCGCTCGATCCGGTAGCGCAGCGAACGGAAGGTGACGCCGAGCAGGCGGGCAGCTGCCGTGCGGTTGCCTCCGGTCTTGGCCAGCGCGTCAAGGATGGCGGAGCGCTCGACGCGGTTCAGCGTATCGTCCAGCGTTTCGCCGGCGCGCGGCATCGACACGCCGCCTTCGTCGGCGGCCTCGGGCGCCAGCTGCAGATCGACGACATCGATGCAACCGCCGGCGGACAGCGCCATGGCGCGTTCAAGAATGTTTTCAAGCTCGCGCACGTTGCCGGGAAAGGCGTAGGCGGCGAGCTCGCGCATGGCGGCCTCGCTGACCTCGACCGCCCGGCCGGCAATGCGCGCCAGCAAGGCTTCGACGAGCACGGGAATGTCCTCGCGACGCTCGCGCAGCGGTGGCATGCGCAGTTCGATGACGTTCAGCCGGTAGTAGAGGTCCTGACGAAAGGTTCCGCCCTCGACGCACTCGCGCAGGTTGCGGTGGGTGGCCGAGATCAGGCGGACATCGACCGCCTCCTCGACCGTGCTGCCGACCTTGCGAACGCGCTTCTCCTGGATCGCCCGCAGCAGCTTGACCTGCATGGCGAGCGGCAGATCGGCCACCTCGTCAAGGAACAGCGTACCGCCGTCGGCCGCCTGGAAGAAACCGTCACGGTCGGCATCGGCGCCGGTGAAAGCGCCCTTGCGATAGCCGAAGAACTCGCTTTCGACCAGTGTCTCGGGAATGGCGCCGCAGTTGACCGGGACGAAGGCGCCCTGCGCGCGTGCGCTGCGCGAATGAATCTGGCGTGCCGCCAGTTCCTTGCCGCTGCCCGATTCGCCGGAAATGTAGACCGGCGCCTGGCTGCGCGCGAGCTTGTCGATCAGCTCGCGCACCTGATCGATGGCGGCCGATTCGCCGATCAGTTGCTGCTCGGCGCGGCCGCTTTCGGCCGCCGGCAAATCGAGCGCGGACTTGACCAGCGTCCGCAGCTGGTCGAGGGCGACCGGCTTCGCCAGGTAGTCGAAGGCCCCGGCCTTGAGCGCGGCGACGGCGTTCTCCGTGCTGCCGAAGGCCGTGATCACGGCCACCGGCGTTTCCGGGCTGCGTTCGGCCACCATGCGCACGACCTCCAGACCCTCGCCGTCCGGCAAACGCATGTCGGTCAGGCACAGTTGATAGTGCCCCCGGCCCAGGCATTCGCGCGCCTCGGCAACCGAGCCCGCGCAATCCGCAGCCAGTCCCATGCGCGACAGCGTCAGGTCGAGCAGTTCGCGGATATCCGCCTCGTCGTCCACCACCAGCACGCGCAGGAGTTCGCCACGCGCCCGCCGCTCGCCCTTAATGGATGTCACAGTTCGCTCCTCCGATGATGCGGAAATGCCCCCCCGGCGCATTGTCGGCAAGTTCCAGCCGGGCGCCGTTGGCCTCGCACAGTTCGCGCGCAATATACAGGCCGAGGCCGGTGCCACGCGAATGCGTCGTAAAGAAAGGTTCGAAGACCTGTTCGCGCAGCCCGGCCGGCACCCCGTCACCATCGTCGACGACGAACAGCTGCACGCGCCCGCCGGCCCCGGCGCGGGCGCGAACGGTGATGCTTCCTGCCTGGCGCCGCGAATGGCGCAGCGCATTGCCGAGCAGATTCCACAGCACCTGATGCAGATGGGAACGATCGAAGCAGATCGAGGCGCCGCCATCGACGTCGAGGGTGACGACGTCGGCCGGCACGGCCTCCTTGACCGCGAACTCTTCGCGGAACTGCGGCAGGAGTGCAGCGAGGTCGATCGTCTCGCGATGCGCGCGGTCGCGGCGCCCGAGTTCGAGGACGTCGCGGACGATGCGGTCGAGACGCTGGGTATTGTCGCGCACGATGGTCAGCAGGCGGTCCTCGGTAGCGCCGCGGCGCTCCTCCATCAGCAGCTCGCCGGCATGGCTGATCGCCGACAGCGGATTGCGGATCTCGTGTGCGATGTTCGCCGTCAGCCGGCCGAGGGCGGCCAGCTTCAACTGTTGCGCGCGCTGCTGCACCCGTCCCATGTCTTCGAGGAAAACCAGGACGTCGTTGCCGGCGCTTTCCGTGGGCACGAAGCGGGCTCGCAGCGTCAGGCCGCTGGCCGCCGCCGGAAACGGCTCCGGTTCGGCGGCGCCGCCCGCCTGCCAGGCGACGAAGTCGGCGGCCAGCGCCGGCGAATAGTCGGCCAGCGTGTCGGTGGTCATGCCGCGCAGGCCGAGCAGGAACTCGGCACGGGGGTTGTGCTGACGGACGACGGCATCGCGGCTGACGACGAGGACGCCATCCTGCATCTCCTCGATCACCCGCTGGCTGACGAGCATCTGGTTGCGCAGGGCGACGCCACGCTGGCGCGCGAGTTCCTCGTTGGCCAGGATGCGACGCGCCAGCAGGCGCCCGGAAATGGCTGTGGCGAAAAAACCCAGCGACAGCAGGCCGGCCTGCAGGAAATGCGCGCTCTCGAAGTCGTTGCCGAGCGCGAAGTAGGATTCCGAGAGCAGCACGGCGAGCGTTGCCATCGCCGCATAGAAAAGCACCAGGCGCCCCTCGCCGACGAGGCCGGCACCGGCCAGCGAAACCAGCAGCAGCCAGCCGAAATCGCTGCGCAGCGTGCCGTCCGCGTACATCAGCGTCGTCAGGACGAGGATGTCGAGGAGGATCTGGATCGACAGCTGAAGATTGAAATGCCGCCGCAGGCGGTGCAGCGACATTACCGACACGGCCGTCAGCAGCAGGTAGCCGCCGCTCAGCAGGACGTGCCAGCGCGACGGCACCGCCGCGAAGATTGCGGGCTGCAGCGAAGTTCCGGTCGCGGCGAGGAAAAGCAGTGCCGCCAGGACGAAGCGATAGAGGTTGAAGTAGCGCAGCGACCTCCAGTGCATCTCCGACAGCGGCGGATCGTCCCTGACGGTGGAGGTCGCCATCCGGTCAGCGCTCCTCGCGACCGCTTTCCGCCTGCTGCCGATGCGCATCGCAGCAGTAATGGCGGCCACCGCTCTCGACGCACTCGCTGCGGGGCTGGTTGACGCCGCACAGGGCACAGCCGACCATCGTCTCGGGCGGCCGGGGCGCTACGGAAGCAGGGCGCTCGCCGTCAGCGGAACGCAGCTTGCGCCACATCCACCAGACAACAAAACCAAGGATGACCAACAGAACCAGCTTGCCCATGCGCGCCCCCGAAAGATGGGCGCCAAGGATAGCAGAAGCGGGAAGGGCGAAATACGGAGAAAGGAGGAAATGGTCGGGGTGAGAGGATTCGAACCTCCGACTCCTGCGTCCCGAACGCAGTACTCTACCAGGCTGAGCTACACCCCGACCGAGGGCTTCGCGGCGTCAAAAACTTCGGGATACCGCGAAAGCTGGCAATTGTAGCAGCGACTCTTTGTACTGTGAAGAGGGAAGTGCAAAAATTGCGTTCGTCGCCAGCACAGCCTCCGCTTCGGCGGCGCGCCGGGCATGTTCCAGCGCCCCGCTCTCGCGGACGGCGGCCAGCACGGCGGCGAATTCGTCGCGCCCGCCGCGCTCGATCGCCCCCCGGACCAGTGCGGCCTGGGCCGGCGTTCCGTGCTGCATGACGTAGATCAGCGGCAGGGTCGGCTTGCCTTCGGCGAGATCGTCGCCAAGGTGCTTGCCGGTTTCCGCCTCGGCCCCCGAATAGTCGAGCACGTCGTCGATGATCTGGAACGCGGTACCGAGATGCATGCCGTAGGCGGCAAGGCCGGCTTCGAGTTCCGGCGAAGCACCGCCGAGGATGGCTCCGAGCTGCGCCGCCGCCTCGAACAGCTTCGCCGTCTTGTAGCGGATGACCTGCAGATAGCGCGCCTCGTCCACGTCCGCGTCGTGGCAGTTCATCAGCTGCAACACTTCGCCCTCGGCGATGACGTTGGTGGCATCCGAGAGGACACGCATGACGCGCATGTCGTCTACCGCGACCATCATCTGGAACGCCCGGGAATAGAGGAAATCGCCGACCAGCACGCTGGCCGCGTTGCCGAAGATGGCGTTGGCGGTATCGCGGCCGCGCCGCAGATCGGACTCATCGACGACGTCGTCGTGCAGGAGCGTTGCCGTATGGATGAACTCGACGACCGCCGCCAGCACGTGGTGATGCGTCCCCGGGTAGCCGAGCGCTCCGGCCGACAGCAGCACGAGCGCCGGCCGCAGGCGCTTGCCGCCGCTCTGGATGATGTATTCGGCGACCTGGCGGACGAGCACCACTTCGGAGTGCAGCCGCTGCCGAATGACGGCATCGACCGCCTTCATGTCGGGGCCGATCAGGGCGTACAGTTGTTCGAGATTCACCGCGGCGGGAGGAGTAGTGGGAAAAACCGGCGAATCTTAGGCGCCCCCCCCAGCCCCGTCAAGCCAGCGCCGGCCACCGCCGCCGCCCTTGACCGGAAAACATACCGATGTCATAGTACAAACATGCTGAACAGATGGATCGCGGGCGACAACCGGACCGCGCCACACCCGGGGGAGGAAGGCATGAAGCGGACGGGCACGGGATTCACTCTGATCGAAACCGCCATCGTGCTGATCATCATCGGCCTGCTCCTGGGCGGCGTCCTGAAAGGGCAGGAACTGATCAACAGCGCCAAGGCGAAAGCCATGGCCAGCGATTTCCGCAACGTCCCGATCTTCATTTACAGCTACCAGGACAAATTCCGCGCCCTGCCCGGCGACGACCCGGCGGTGCAATCGCACCTCGGCGTCGCCGCCACACAGGTGACGACGGTGGCGGCCGCCGGCAGCGCCGGCAACGGCCGCCTCGACGGCTTCTGGAATTCGGCCTCGGCCGCCGACGAAAGCTTCATTCTCTGGCAGCACGTCCGCCTCGCCGGCCTGGCCCCGGGTTCGACCCGGACCGACGACGGCAGCTACCGGCCGACCAATGCCGACGGCGGCTTCGTCGGCATCGAGAGCATCCACCAGCCGACGGGCGGCGCCTACGTGCAGGACCTGGGCGGCACCTACCTGCTCTGTTCCGGCGGCGTCCTCGGCAAATTCGCGCGCCAGGTCGACCTCACGCTGGACGACGGCAACGGGGCCACCGGCCAGGTCCGCATCGTTCCCGGCAGCGGTTACGCGCGCAACGCCAGCGCCGGCATCAACAATGCGGCAAACCCCGAGAGCATCAGCGACGCCGGCCAGTACACCGTCTGCATGGGCTTCTGAGCGAACGGATCAACCGCGCAGCAGCCGCTCTTCGGCGACGGCAAGGCCATCCGGCCGGCCGAACAGGACAACGACGTCGCCTTCCTGGAAGCGAAGATCGTCGGATGGCTCGACGGCCCGGATGTTGCGCCGGCGAACGGCGCTGACGCTGACCCCCAGTTCGCCGAGCGCAAATTCGCCGAGCGAACGTCCGAGAGCCCGCGCACCGATACCCAGCGTCACCGAATGCAGGCGCACCGCCTCGCTCTCATGAATGTCTTCCTCCCGGTCGGTCTGGCCATGGAAGAAACCGCGCAGCAGCTGATAGCGGCCGGCGCGCATCTCGCGCACGCGCTTCAGCACGCGGTTGATCGGAATGCCGACCAGCACCAGCGCATGCGAGGCAAGCATCATGCTCGCTTCCAGCGATTCCGGAACGACCTCGGCGGCGCCGGCCGCGCGCAGGCGATCCATGTCGGTATCGTCGTAGGTGCGGACGACGACCGGCAGGTCCGGCTTCAATTCCTGCGCGAGGTGCAGGATCCGCTCGGCCGCGCGCGTATCGGCAAAGGTGACGATGAGAACGCTGGCCCGTTTGACGCCGGCGGCGATCAGGGTTTCCCGCCGGGCGGCGTCGCCGAAGACGACGCTCTCACCGGCGGCGGCGGCCTCGCGTACCCGCTCCGGATCGAGGTCGAGCGCCATGTGGCCGATCCCCTCCTGCGCCATGAAGCGCGCCAGCGTCTGGCCACTGCGGCCGAACCCGCAGATGATCGCGTGCCGCTCGGTACCCATGCTCTGCGCGAAGATGCTGGTCAGCTCCATCGAGCGCAGCAACCACTCGCTGGCGGCAAAGCGCAGCGCGATGCGGTCGGCGTAGTGGACGATCAGCGGCGCGATCAGCATCGACAGCACGAGCGCCGCCAGCACCGCCTGCGC
>JANJTW010000124.1 GCA_024710925.1 Rhodocyclaceae bacterium
GCTTAAGCAGCCGACCAGCCGTACCCATTTCTGCAATTCCCGCGTTCGCATCGCCGTCTCCTGTTCGGTCCATACAGGAGTCCAGTGTCGGCTTCCGCAGGCTCAGGGCGTGAGCCATCATCAGCCGATGCGAACAGAGCCAATTTTTTTCATGACAGAGATCCCCCGGTGCTGGTTGTCAGCGGCTTTTTTGACAGCGGTTTGCGGCCGCAGTTTTTGGAGCAGGATTTTACCGCGCGCAGCTTGCCGCCTGAGGTCGAAATTGCCGCATCCGACGCACCGTTCCGGTGCGTCGGGTTCGCCTTCGGTCGCCATCGCGCCGGCGCAAACCCGGCGACTCGGCATAGAATCGCGCTCGTGCCACCGCCCGGATCGCGCCATGATTTCCTTCGAACTGCTCGCCCGCAACCTCGAACGCAACCGCCTCAGCCGCCGCCAGGCGCTGTGGCTGCTCGGCGCCGGCTGCGTCGCCGGCGGCCTCTCCGGCTGCACGACCTCGCCGGTGACCGGCGAGTCGATCCTGGTCGGCATGAGCGAGGCCGACGAGAAGGCGGTCGACGCCCGCGTTTCGCCGCACCAGTTTTCGCGCGACCTCGGCGCCGTCCAGGACGCGGCGATCAACCGCTACGTCGGCGAGGTCGGCGGCCGCCTCGACGATGCGGTGCACCGGCCGGGCATGCCGTACTCCTACCGCGCGCTCAACGCCAACTACGTGAACGCCTACACCTTCCCCGGCGGCGCCATGGGCGTCACCCGCGGCATCCTCGTCGAGCTGGATGACGAGGCCGAACTGGCGGCGCTGCTCGGCCATGAGCTGGGCCACGTCAACGCCCGTCACGTCGCGCAGCAGCAGGGGCGCTCGCTGCTCGCGCAGGTGGCGGTGGCCGGCGTCAACATCGCCGCCCGCGATTCCAGCTGGGGCAGCGTCATCGGCCTCGGCAGCCAGATCGGCGCCAGCGCGCTGCTCTCCGGCTACTCGCGCGACGACGAGCGCGAGGCCGACGCGCTCGGCCAGGAATACCTGGTGCGCGGCGGCTATCCGGCGGACGGCATGGTGCGCCTGCACCAGCTGCTGGTCGACCAGGAGAAGGAGGCGCCGGGCCTGCTGCAGACGATGTTCTCGTCGCACCCGATGAGCCGCGAGCGGCGCGACACCGCGCGCCAGCTGGCCGAGACGCGCTACGCGGCGAGCCGCGGGCGCGACCCGCAGCGCGCGCGCTTCATGGACAGCACCGCCGGCCTGCGCCGGCTGAAGCCGACCATCGACGACCTCAAGCACGGCGAGACGGCGATGGCGAAGAAGGACTACCGCGCCGCCGAGACCAAGTTCGAATCGGCGCTGCAGCGCACGCCGCAGGACTACGCCGCCAACGTGCGCATGGCGCAGTGCCTGCAGGCCACCGGCCGCGGCCGGCAGGCGCTCGACTACGCCGACAGCGCGCGCCGCATCTATCCGCAGGAGGCGCAGGCGCACAAGGTCGCCGGCGTACTGGCGCTCGAACTGCGCGATCCGGCCGGCGCCTTCCAGCGCCTCGACGCCTGCGACCGCCTGCTGCCCGGCGACGCCGGTATCACCTTCCTCAAGGGCGTCTCCCTCGAAGGCCAGGGCAATCGCCGTGCCGCCGCGCGGCACTACGACGCCTTCCTGCGCCAGAACGCGCAGGGCGATGCGGCGCAGTACGCGTATTCGCGGCTGAAGGGCTGGGGCTACGTCCGGTAACGGCTACTCGCCGCCGGCCGGCAGCGCCGCCGCCAGTCGCTGCGGCCGGCCGGGGCGACCGCGGCGGCCGTGCGCGATCAGGCCGGCGAGCACCGCGACGCCGGCCAGCATCACCAGCAGCGAGACATGCACCGCCGCCTGGCTGGCGGCGTAGGCGACGCTCGACCAGGTCAGCCAGGCGCAGGCGACGCAGAAGACCGCCGGCGTCAACGGATAGAGCGGTACGCGGAACGGCCGCGCGCGGCCGGGGTGGCGCCGGCGCAGCCGGAAGACGGCGAGCCCGACCATGAACAGGAAGGCCCAGAACACCGGCGCCGTGAATTCCACCATCGCCGTGAAGCCGTCGCTCTGGAAAGCGCCGAAGACGACCAGCGCCAGGCTGATCGCCGCCTGCACGAGATAGCCGTTCACCGGCGTGCCGCTGCCCGCCCGCCAGCGGCCGAGGCGGCGCAGCAGCGCCCAGTCGCGGCCGAGCGCGTAGTTGGTGCGGGCGCCGACGATCATCGTCGAATGGATGCTGGTCAGCGCGGCGAGCGCGACGAGCAGGCCGAGCAGGCGGTCGGCCCAGACGCCGACGTGACGGCCGAGCACCTCGGCGCCGGCGGCCTTGCTGGCGGCGAGGCCGGCCAGACCGAGGCCGTGCAGCAGCGCGAGGTTGACCAGGAGGTAGAGGCCGGCGATGACGGCGAGGCTGACGATCAGCACGCGGACGATGGCGCGTGGGCCGCCGCGCACCTCGGACGAGAGATACGCGGCCTCGTTCCAGCCGCCGAAGGTGAGCAGCACGAAGACCATCGCCAGCCCGAGCAGGCCCGCCGGCGGCGTGCTGGCGAACCAGGCCGGCGCCGCATTGATCGCCGGATTCGTCGCGCTGTTCGCCGCCAGATCGGCGGCCGGCGCCGCGAAACCGGCGGCGACGACGGCCAGGAGCCCGGCGACGAGCAGCATCACCATCAGCGTCTGCAGGCGGGCGGCGAGCGTCAGGCCGGCGACGTTGGTGGCGGTGAGCAGGACGATGACGGTGGTGGCCCACAGCGCCGACGAGTGCGCGCCGAGGTCGACGGCGCGCGTCATGTAGTCGCCGAAGACATAGGCGAGCAGCGCGATCGAGCCGGTGTTGATGACCGTCGCCTTCGACCAGGCGTAGAGGAAGGCCAGCCGCTTGCCCCAGGCGCGGCTGAGGAAGTGGTAGTCGCCGCCGGCGTGCGGGTGCGCCGCGCACAGCTCGGCGTAGCACAGCGCGCCGGCGAGCGAGACGACGGCGCCGGCGAGCCAGGCGGCGATCAGCCAGCCGGCGTCCGGCGTGATGCCGGCGACCATCGCCGGCGTCTTGAAGATGCCGGCACCGACGACGATGCCGACGACGATGGCGACCGCGCCCGTCGTCGACAGCAGGCGGCGCGGCTTGCCGGCATGGGCGGCCATTGCCGGCGCCTCAGCGGCGCTCGCCGGCGACCGGGCCGGCGGCCTGCGGGTGCGCCTGCCGGCCGGCGAGGCGGTCGCCGGCGACGCGGGCCTCGACGCTCGCCGTCGTGCCGTCCGGCCGGCGGTAGTCGAAGCGCAGCGCGGCGCCTTCGAGCCGGCCCTCGACCGGCTGCGTCCGCGTGCCGAACGCGAGCGTGCCGGAGAATTTCTGGTAAGCCTGCTTCAGCTGCAGCCGGGCCGGGGCGGCTTCGCCCGGCAGGCGCAGCGACCAGTCGCCGTCGACACGGGCGGGAACGATCCAGAAGAAGCCCTCGGCGTTGTCCGTCGCGATCGTCGCATCGGGCGGCCAGTCGCCCATGTGGAAGCTGTGCGAGACGATGCGCGTGCCCGGTTTCATCTTGAGCAGCTGCGGCCGCAGCTTGCGGTTGACGATCGGCGTCAGGAACATCGTCACCACCGTCGCCTCGGAGAAGTCCTCGACGAAGATGTCGCCGGTGACGATCCGCACCCGGCCGTCGAGGCCGGCGCGCCGGACGTTGCGCCGCGCCAGTTCGGCGACGTCGGGCTCGTATTCGATGCCGACGGCGCGCGCGCCGAACTCGCGGGCGGCGGCGATCGGAATCCGCCCCTCGCCGGCGCCGAGGTCGTAGACGACGTCGGCCGGCGTCACCTGCGCCGTCTGCAGCATCAGCGTCACCATCGCGTCCGGCGTCGGCGCCCAGAAGACGTCCTTGCCGTCGTGGCCGTGTTCGAGGCGGAACTGTGCGTCGCCGTAATCGGTCGCGGCGGCAACGGGGGCGGCGAGGCCGAGGGCGAGCGCGAAACCGGCGCACAGTCGGGCGAGGGGGCGGAAGCGGGGCAGGGGCATGTCGGCGTTCTCGGTCGGTCGGCCGCGCGCTCGGGGCGCCGCGGCGGGCGCCAGTATATACCCCGCGTCCGTC
>JANJTW010000138.1 GCA_024710925.1 Rhodocyclaceae bacterium
CGGCAACAGCCGCAACAGCCGCAACAGCCGCAACAGCCGCAACAGCCGCAACAGCCGCAACAGCCGCAACAGCCGCAACAGCCGCAACAGCCGCAACAGCCGCAACAGCCGCGCCGGTGGCCGCCGATTCGCCTCGTTATCGTCTGGAGGTGTCGAACGGCAACGGTGTCGAGGGCATGGCGCGCAGGGTGCGTACGACGTTGGCGGATGAAGGTCTGGGGCGGATCCGGGTGACCAACCAGAAGCCTTTCCGTGTGCCGACGACCGTCGTCCAGTATCGGGTGGGCTTCGAGGCGCAGGCCAGTGCGCTGGCCGGACGTTTCCCGCAGCCGGCGAAGGTGGTAGTGCAGGCACGCCTCGATCCTCGCGCGGATGTCCGCATCGTTCTCGGCCGCGACCTGCCGCGGCAGTTCGCCTTGAACGACGTGCCGGAGCCGCCGCAGATGCTGGCGTCGGCCGCGGAGTGACGTCGCTGTCCTTGTTCGGGACGGCGGGACGGACTAAGGTGAGGAAGGTGCCGGCCGCCGGAGGGGCGGCCCGATGCAGCGAGAGGTGGTGCGGACGGAGAGACTCGAACTCTCACGCCAAAGGCGCCAGAACCTAAATCTGGTGCGTCTACCAATTCCGCCACGTCCGCACGGCGGGAATTGTAGAGGATCGGTTGCCGGGAGACCAGCGTCGCCATCGTGGCGATGCCGGTTTTGCGGCGCTCGGGGTGGTCGATGGCCGGGCTAGCGGAGTACGGGTGTGCGGTGCTTGGGGCGGGCGGCGAAATCGTTTCGGCCGGTTTCCTGCGAGTCGTTCGGCGCACGCTCGCGCTTGTCGCCCTCGTTTTGGCCCTGCCGGCCGGTGCTTCGTCGCCGCCGCCGAGCGACGAGGGCGAGGCGCCGCAGATTCGTGCCTTGCTCGCCCAGGGCTGGGCCAGTGAAAGCGGACAGGGGGTGCGCCGCAACGTGCTGCTTGCGTCGGCGCTGTACGGTCAGGCGGGGAAGCTGGGAAGTGCCGAAGGCTATTTTCGCGCCGGCCAAATGCAGCTCGCGCTCGGCATCGGCGGGGCGCAACTCGACTTGGCGGCCTGCCTGTTCTCGGCGGCCAGCCAGCTCGGCCACGAGGGCGCGCGCGCCGCACTCGACGAGCTTGATGCCGACGGCTGGCGGCGCAGCGTTCCCTGCGACGAGGATGAAGACGCCATCGGCCGTCTCGTCCAGTTCGACCTCGACCGCTACGTTTCGGGATTGCCGCTACGACGGCGCGAGATCGTCGGCCTGATCCGCGACCTGGCGCCGCGCTATGGCGTCGATCCGGGGCTGGCGCTGGCGGTGGCGACGGTCGAGTCCAACCTCGATCCGTGGGCGGTTTCGCCGAAGCAGGCGATGGGCGTGATGCAGCTGATCCCGGAAACGGCCGCACGTTTCAACGTCACCCGGCCGTTCGATGCCGAGCAGAACATCCGCGGCGGGCTTGCCTACATCCGCTGGCTGCAACGCTACTACGCCGGCGATCTGGTGCGCGTTGTCGCCGCCTACAACGCCGGCGAGGGGGCGGTCGACCGGTATGGCGGGATTCCACCGTACATGGAAACGATCCTTTACGTTGCCCGCGTACTCGGTTTTTCCGGACGCAGCGTCGCCGCGCTGCCGCTGCCGTCGCTCGGCAGCAAGCCACGCCGCTAGCCTTGCCGGCGGCCGTGGCCAGCGGCTGGCGGATACTTGCCCCGAGGGCTTGGGTGGTGCGGGGCGGCTACATCCGTCGCCGCCGGATTCATTCCGGCGCATAATCTGTTTGCGTTGACCTATCGAAATGGAATAGCCTTTTGGAAATTACGGCTATAGAGGTTATGCGCGGCCGCAGCCGATCCGCGGCGACCGCGCCAGGCCCGAACAAGCGCCCCGAACAGAGGTCTTCATGGATACGGTAAGCAGTGCCGTCGAACGCTGGGACATTCCCCGCTCGGCGATTTTCCCCGACGATCCGTTGGCCGAATGCCTGGCCATCCTCACCCGCTACTACCATCAGCCATTTTCCAGGGAGACCCTGGTTCATGGCCTGCCGCTGGTCGACGGTCGCCTGACGCCGGAACTCTTCGTGCGCGCGGCAGCGCGCGCCGAGATGTCGGCGCGCGTCATGGTGCGCCGTCTGGAAGACATCGCGCCGACGACGCTGCCGGCGGTCCTCCTGCTCAAGTCGCGCGGCGCCTGCGTGGCCTTGCGTTGCAGCGAGGACCGGCAGAAGTGGGTCATCCTGCAGCCCGAGTCGGGCGGCGAGACGGTGATGACGGAGGCGCATCTGGCCGAGCTGTACGACGGCTCGCTGATCTACGTCAAGCCGGGCTTCAAGTACACCGAGGACGCGACGAAGACCGCCGTTCCCAGGCCGCAGCACTGGTTCTGGGGCGTCCTGCAGCAGGCCGTGCCGCTCTACGGGGAGGTGCTGATCGCCTCCGTGCTGATCAACGTCTTCGCCTTGCTGACGCCGTTGTTCATCATGAACGTCTACGACCGCGTGGTGCCCAACGAGGCCTACGAGACCTTGTGGACGCTGGCCATCGGCCTCGGCATCGCCTTCTGCTTCGATTTCGTGATGCGCGGTCTGCGCGGCTATTTTCTCGATCTTGCCGGCAAGCAGGTGGATGTCATCCTGCTTTCGTCGATCTTCGAGCAGATCCTGGCGCTGCGTTCGGCGGCGCGGCCCCGCTCCATCGGCAGCCTGGCCAACCATCTGCACGAATTCGAGGGCTTCCGCGACCTGATGACCGCGGCGTCGATCTCGACCCTTGTCGACCTGCCGTTTGCATTGCTTTTCCTCGGCATCATCTGGTGGGTCGGCGGCTGGATCGTCGTCGTGCCGCTGGTGCTGATCCCGATCTCCATCGGCATCGGCGTGCTCATGCAGCCGGCGCTGTCGGAGCTCGTGCGCAAGGTGATGCAGGCGACGACCCAGAAGCAGTCGATGCTGATCGAGACCCTCGGTGGCGTCGATACGCTGAAGTCGCTCGGCGCCGAAGGCTATTTCCAGCGTCGCTGGGAGCAGACGGTCGGTGAGATCGGCGAGCGCGGCCTGTCGTCGAAGCTGATGTCGGCGGCGATCGCCAACCAGGCGGCCTTCCTGCAGAACCTAGCGGTGGTCCTCGTGGTGATCGTCGGCGTCTACCAGATCACCGCCCACAACGTTTCCGTCGGCGGCCTGATCGCCTGCACCCTGCTCGTGACGCGGGCGATGATGCCGTTCTCCCAGATCGCCGCGCTGATGACGCGGATGTACCAGGTCAAGGTCGCGCTGCAGGGCATCGATTCGCTGATGAACCTGCCGGTCGAGCGGCCGCCCGGCAAGAGCTTCGTCCGTCGCTCGACCTTCGAGGGCAACATCGAGTTTCGCGGCGTTTCCTTCGCTTATCCGGGGCAGGAGGTCGGCGCCCTGGACAACGTCTCGTTCCGTATCCGCGCCGGCGAGCGCGTCGGCATCATCGGTCGCGTCGGTTCCGGCAAGACGACCATCGAGAAACTGATCCTCGGGCTCTACCAGCCGGTTTCCGGATCCGTCTGGATCGACGGCATTGATCTGCAGCAGATGGACCCGGTCGATCTCCGCAACAACATCGGCTACGTGCCGCAGGACATTTTCCTGTTCTCTGGCAGCGTGCGCGAGAACCTGATGCTCGGCGGTCTTTTCGTGGACGACGACGCGATGCTGCGTGCGGCCGAGATCGGCGGCGTCATGGATGTCGTCAAGCGCCATCCGAAGGGGCTCGACATGCAGATCGGCGAGCGCGGCGAAAGCCTTTCCGGCGGCCAGCGCCAAGCGATCGCCATCGCCCGGGCGCTGATGCGCGATCCGCCGCTGCTGCTGCTCGACGAGCCGACGAATTCGCTCGACAACCGCAGCGAGGAGATCTTCAAGGCGCGTCTGTCGAAGCATCTGGGCATGCGCCATACGCTGCTGCTGGTCACCCACCGCGCGTCGATGCTGTCGCTGGTCGACCGGCTGATCGTCGTCGATAGCGGCCGGATCGTCGCCGACGGCGAAAAGAAGCAGGTGCTGGCGGCTCTGTCCGGAGGCAAGATCCATGTCTAACCGGACGATTTTCGAACGCATCAAGAGCCGGCTCGATCGCGTGCTCTTCCCCGCCGCCGCGGCAACGCCGGAGGAGCGGGCGGAGGCGCAGTACATGCCGGACCGCCTGGCGGCCTTTTTCCTCCGCCCGCCGCGGGCTGCCTTCCTGATCGTCCGCGGCGCCTTCGCCTTCCTCGTCGTCTTCTTGCTCTGGGCGGCGTTCACGGAACTGGAGGAGGTGACGATCGGCGAGGGCAAGGTCATTCCGTCCAGCCATGTGCAGGTCATCCAGAACCTTGAGGGCGGTATCGTCAGCAAGATTCCCGTTCAGGTCGGCGACGTCGTCCAGCGCGGGCAGGTCGTCGTCAACATCGATCCGACGCGCTTTTCCTCGTCGCTTGGCGAAACCCGCGCGAAGTACCATGCACTCCTGGCGCGGATGGCCCGCCTGACGGCGGAGGCGAACGGCACGCCGTTTTCCGCGCCGGACGAGGTGGCGCAGGAGAGCCCGCAGGTGCTGCGCGAGGAGTTCAGCCTCTACACCACGCGCCAGTCCGAACAGGACGCAATGCTTGCCGTCCTTCGCCAGCAGGCGCAGCAGCGCCAGCAGGAACTCGTCGAGAAGCGGGCGCGCGTGCAGCAGCTGACGGAAAGCTATCGCCTGGTGGCGGCGGAACTTGAGCTGACCCGGCCGATGGCCAAGCAGCAGGTGATTTCCGATGTCGAACTGCTGCGTCTCGAACGCCAGGCCAACGACATTCACGGCGAACTGGAGGCGACCCGCCTGGCGCTGCCGCGCATGGAAGCGAGCCTCAGCGAGGCGATCAAGAAGGTCGAGGGGGCGCAGGCGAAATTCCGTTCCGAGGCCGGTGTCGAACTGTCGCAGGCGAGGGCGGAATTCGAGAGCCTGAGTGCGAGCAGCGTGGCGATGGAGGATCGGTTGGCCCGGACGACGGTGCGCTCGCCGGTCAATGGCGTCGTCAAGACGATCAAGGTGACCACCGTCGGCGGCGTCATCCAGCCGGGCATGGACGTCATGGAAATCGTGCCGATCGAGGACAACCTGCTCGTCGAGGCACGAATCCGGCCGGCCGACATCGCCTTCCTGCGCCCCGGGCAGAGCGCGATGGTGAAGGTCACGGCATACGATTACTCGATCTTCGGCGGCCTCGAGGCGATCGTGGAGACGATCACCGCCGATACCATCACCAACGACAAGGGGGAGAGCTTCTATCTCGTCCGCGTGCGGACGAAATCCAGCCATTTCGGGTCGGATAGCAAGCCGCTGTCGATCATTCCCGGCATGCTGACGACGGTGCATATCCGCACCGGCGAGAAATCGGTCCTTGCCTACCTGCTGAAGCCGATCATCCGCGCCCGCAGCGAAGCCCTGCGCGAGCGTTGAAACTTTCCCGGCGGGGCCGCCCGTTTGTGCGGGCGGTCTCCCTTCCTCCTACGCCTGCAGGTTGTCGGCCGTGCTGCCCGGACGGCTCCGCATGGGGCGACATCAATCCTTCGGCCACGGCACCGGCGTGCTGATACCGTAGCCCTGCAGCGCATCGATCCCCAGCGTGGTCAGCAGTTCCGCTGTCGGCTCGTCCTCGACCGCTTCGGCGACGACGACGATGTCGAGGCCGTGGGCGATCTTGATCACCGATTCGACGAAGAAGCGGTGGTCCTTGCTGTCCATGATGTCGGTGATGAAGCTGCCGTCGATCTTCAGGCAGTCGATGCGCGTCTCGCAGAGGTAGCCGAACGAGGCGAAGCCCTTGCCGAAATGGTCGATGCTGGTGCGTGCCCCGGTCGTGCGGATCCGGTTGACCCATTCGCGCAGTGCCGCCAGATCCTCGACCGCGCCGTATTCGGCGATCTCGAAGATCAGTTGTGCGGCGACAGCGGGCTGTTGCCTCAATTCGTCGAGCAGCCAGTCGACAAAGGCCTGGTCGCGGATCGAATTCGGGAAGAGATTGATCGCCACCGGGCCGCCGAGGCGGTTGCCCTGGCGCAGATGCGCGATGACTTCGCCGACGACGAGGCGGTCGAAATCCTGCACGAGGCCGAGCCGTTTCGCCATCGGGATGAAGACGCCGGCCGGGACGACCGCGCCGCTGTCGTCGACGATGCGCAGCAGAACCTCGTAATGATTGATCACCTCGTCCGGCCCGGCCTGCCGTACGGCCTGCGTGAACAGCATGGCCCGTTTTTCGTCGAGGATGCGGCGGAGGATGTTCGACCATTCGCTCGCCGAGTGCGACTGCTTGACGGCATCGCCACTGCCGCGATGGATCTGCCAGGCATTGGCGCCTTTCGTCTGAGCCCCGCGCAGTGCCGTGTCGGCTTCGGCGAGGAATTCGCCGATGCTCTGCCCCTGATAGAGGGCGACGCCGGCGTGGGCGATGTCCAGCGTGTCGATCAGCCCCTTGTCGTGCAGCCGGGGTAGCGCTTGCATCAGTTGCCCGGTGAAATCCTCGACGTCCTTTTCGGTCACGTCGCCGAGGACCACGGCAAAGTCGGCGCCGGCAATGTGCGCGGCGAAGTGCTCGACCCCGGTGAGTGCCGCGCACTGCTCCTCGATCAGCCGGCCGAGGCCTTCGAGAAGCGCATCGACGCGGGCGAAGCCTTCCCGCTCGTTGAGCTGCTTGAGATCCTTCAGTTCGAGGAGGACCAGGGCGCCGGTCGCGAAGCGGTCGTCGTGGCCGATCAGGTAGCGCAGCTGCATGTCGAAGTAGCGTCGGTTGGCGAGGCCGGTGACATGATCCCGGTAGTTCTCGGCCCGCATCCGCTCCATGGCGACAGCCTGCTCGTCGAACATCTCCTTGACCTTGGTCGTCATCCGGTTCATCGCATCGACGACGCTGCGCAGTTCGAGGGTCCACGGGCGGCGGGTTTGTACCGGAAACTGGCGGTCGCAGATGGCCTTGGCCTGTTCCTCGACCGCGCGCAGCGGGCGCAGCACGAAGTGCAGCGAGAGCACGCCGAGAAGGAAGGTGACGATCGACGAGCCAAGGAACCACCAGAAGGATTCGATGCTGTTCGACCAGAGCGTGACATAGGCATGTCCGGGGCTGGCGGAGACAAAGATGGTGCCTGCCTGTTGCCATCCCGCCATGATCAGGGCCTCGCCGCGCGGGGTTTCCAGTGGGAAGAGGTTGATGAACCAGGCGGGAACGGCTTCGATCCGGACCGGCGCGATGCGCTCGACGAGTGTCTTGCCGTCGATGGCGTCGATCTTCACCTCGCGATAGTAACCGCTGTCGAAGACGGCGCTGATCATGCTTTCGACGATGACCATCTCGTTGGTGGCGAAGTGCGGCGAGAGGGTCAGGCCGAGGGATGTGGCCGTATCCTGGGAGATCGTCTTCAGCTGCTCGGAGAGGTAATTCTGCGTGTTGTGCACGCTGATCGCGAAGGTGCCGGCAAAGAGCAGGACGAACAGGACGACGATGACGAGAACGAGCTGGCGTAGCAATGTCATTTTGTGCTCCTCACGGTGCGGCGTGCAGTCGGGTGCATCAGTCGAATTCCCTGCCCATGCGGGCGTTCAGTTGGCGCCAGAAAGCGATGTTGTTCGATCCGCCGGCGACGCTCTTGCCTTCGCCGCGTTCCTTCGCCAGCCATAGTCCGCTGCCGTTGAAGGCATAAACGGGGATCAGGTCCGGCCGCTTGCTGGCGGGGCGGATCTCGGGGATCAGGTTGTCGAGCACCAGTGGCACGGCGCCCGGCGTCTCGTAATAGGTCAGGACCATGTGCGCCTGGTTGATCGGGTTCCAGTTGAGCGCTTTGACGTAGGTGATCCGCAATTTCCCGACGGGAACGCCGAGGGCGATCAGCGTGAAATACTTGGCGATCGAGAAGTCCTCGCAGTCGCCCCCGTTCGTGGCCAGCATCTCGCTTGGCGTCGCCCAGTAATCGTTGGTCTGCCAGTGCTCGGCGTCGGAAACGAACGGAATCTGGTTGAAGAAGTCGTTGGTGGCGCGCAACTTCTCGCTCTCGGACAGTGCGCGCGACGATCCGACCAGTGCCTGCCAGGCTTCGAGGCGGTCCCGCGCCTTGCTGCCGAATTTCTTCTCCGCGGCTTCCAGCCGGCGCGCGTTCAGGGCGATGGCGGTCGAATCGGGATAGACGGCTGCCGTGGTGACGACAGCCAGCCAGGCACCGAGAAGCAGGCAGAGGATGCTGTGAGGCCGCATGGTTTGGCAAAAAAATCGCGGGCGGCTCATGGCGAGCGCCCGCGATCGGTACAGTGCCGACCGGCAAGGAGGGCGGGGATTTCCCCGCCCGGCGAGGCTCGACGCAGATTTCTCATGTCAAGCCCCGTTGCCGGCGTTTATTTTGCGGCGAGGTTGGCTTCCTCCGGAGGCGCGACGCCGAGGTAGCTCAGCAGTTGCCCCATGTCCGCCAGCAAGCGGTAGCGGGCGAACAGTTCCAGGTAGGAGCCGTTGATCAGGTTGGAACTGGCGGTGAACGTTTCGTTCTCGGAGTCGAGCAGGTCGAGCAGGGTGCGCTGGCCGAGGTTGAACTGGCGGGCGTAGCTGTCACGGGTTGCCGCACTTTTTTCGGCATGCTCGCGCAGCGCCGGCAGTCGCTCGCTGGCCGATTGCAGGGCGTTGTACGAAAGACGGGTGCTTTCTTCGACCTGGCGCTGCGTGCGGTTCTTGACCTCGGTGGCCTCGCGCATCAGGTGCGTGGTTTCCTCGATGCGGGCGACGTCGGAACCCCCCTTGAAAATGTTCCAGCGCATGCGCAGCATGGCGTAGCGCTCGTCGTTCTCGCCGCGGATGCCGTCGAGATTGCGGTTGTTGCCGGCGCCCATTTCCAGGTCGAGGCGGGGATACAGGAAGGACTTGGCCGCTTCGCGCTGTTGTTCCGTCGCCTTCACGTCGGCGTGGGCCGACTTGAGGATCGGATGGTTTTCGATGGCCGTCGTCACCGTTTCGTCGGCGCTGCGCGGCACGAGGGTCGCATCCGGCGCGGTGGGGCGCGCGAGCGTCGCCGGTTTGGCGCCGATGATGCGCAGGAAGGTGGTTTCCGCATCGCGCAGGGCCGCCTGGGTCGATACCAGGTTGGCACGGGCG
This sequence comes from Rhodocyclaceae bacterium, assembly GCA_024710925.1. Lineage (GTDB taxonomy): Bacteria > Pseudomonadota > Gammaproteobacteria > Burkholderiales > Rhodocyclaceae > Proximibacter. Next base: position 9,126 of record JANJTW010000138.1, read on the forward strand.
AGACCGACACGGGCGTCGATCTGTTCGAGGTCAGACTTGCGGCCGACGCCGCCGTCGGAGCGGATGCGGATCTGATCCTGAACCTTCAGGTGGGCGTCGAGGTTGGTCTTCGTGATCTCGACCAGTTCGCGGTTGCGCAGGGTGTTCAGATAGGCCTCGATGGCGCGCAGGGCGACCGCTTCGGAAGTGCCGAGGGTCTTGTAGGCGGCCGATTCGACGCGTGCCTTGTTGCGGCCGACTTCGCTGCTGACGCCGAAGCCGTCGAAGAGCATCTGCGTCAGCGTTACCTGGGCTTCGTGACGCCGGAGCCAGCGACCGTCGTTATAGCCGGCCGCCTTTGTCGAGGTGTTGTCGCTCCACTCGTGCCCGGTGCCGGCGAGCAGGTCGACCTTCGGGAAGAAGCCGCCGCGGGCGACCTTGACGGCTTCGTCGTTGGCCAGGCGCTGGCTGCTTTCGACCAGGATGTCGGGATTGGTCTTAATGGTCATCTCGACGGCGTCTTTCAGGGACTGGGCGTACGCCGGGAGGGTCAGCGCCGCGGAAATGGCCGCGGCAATGGCTGTTTTCTTGAGAGGGGTCCAAGCATTCATGGCAGGTCTCTTCTTCCAGGGTTATTGATGTTGATCTTGCCTGTGGAGGGCGCAGGCTTCTTGCTCCGTATGTGTTTTCTACTCTTTTTTGCGGAGGCTGTCCATTGCTTTTCTATTCCCTCGGAATGCGATATTGGGAAAAAGAAACGGAGGGGAAAATCCCCTCCGTTCAGCGGCTTGCATCAGCAATTTGTCCGCTTACTTCAACTGGCCATCCTGCAGGAGCTGGGTGAGCAGTCCGGCGGTATCGATGGGGGTACTCAAATTATCCAGAGTAACAATCGCTACCGTATTCGTACCGCTTCCGGTTCCATCCAGGTCGAGGACAATGCGTGCCGCATTTGCGTCGCCATCGACGGTTTCCACCTTCAGGAAACCACCGTTGATTGCGCTTGCCAGATCGGTCGGGATGCCGGCGTCGGCGGCGTGGGCTGCGATCAGGACATCGCTGATGTCGAGAACGTCGGCATTGGGGTCGTCGGCGATCAGGTCGGCCGGATTGTTGTTGCCGAGATGGAAGTCGGTGATCGTGTCGTTCCCCGCGTTGCTGAAACTGTCGCTATTGAAAACGAATTCGTCCTTCCCGGCACCGCCAGTCATCGTGTCGTTGCCGATGCCTCCGACAAGGATGTCGTTACCATCGCCGCCGTTCAGGATGTCATTGCCGCTGCCTCCAGTCAGCGTATCGGCGCTGGCGAGGCCGCTGATGCTGTCATCGTTGCCGCCGCCGTACAGCGTATCGGCGTTGGCAGTGCCGCTCAGGATGTTGGCCCCGGCTAGCGCGCTCGGTTCAAGCGTGAGGTTCAACGTTCCGGTCGAAACGTCGCCATCGGCGTCAGTCAGTTCCAGGTTGAAGTTCATGTCCACCGGCGATCCGGAATTGACGGTTTCAAGTTCCAGATGGCTCAGAGAGAATTTTCCGTCATCGCCACCGGTTCCTGCGTTGACGATTTCGATCCGGTCGTAGCCGGTGAGCGACGAGGTAACAACTTTGTCGCCAGCGAGCAGACCGGTGATTGTCACGTAATCATCGCCGGCAGTTCCGCCGCCATCAAGGAAATTGAATCCGATGCCGGCGACGGTTGCATCTGCGCTCGCCGATGCGATCAGCACCCCTCCGCGATAGACATCGACGCGGTTAACCTGAACCAGCGAGTCGTTGCTGAAATCCTGGTCGCCGTTGGCATTCCAGACCTTGATCGTCATGTTGGCGTCGGTGCCGTTCGAAATTTGATCGACGGTAAAGGTAAAGTTATTGACCGTATAGTGCTGGTCGTCGGGGTCACCAAAGCTGTAGCCCGTGACCTTGCCTTGGGCATTGGTGATTATCTCCATATCGGCGAAGTCGATACGGAGACCGTCATTGAACCCGATGAACTGCGAACCGACAGCAACGTCGTCCGAATCGCTGTTGACGGTCGTTGCGCTGCCCATCGGTGTGAACAAAATATCCTTCCCGACATTGGGGCCCGCCGGCGATTCGACGACCTTCCATGGCGGGTTGCCCGCCGGACCCGTACCGGTGAGGTTGCTGAAGGTGACGCCGGAGCCGTTGTCGATAGGCTTCAGCAACGTCATCGTGTAACTGTCGTTGGCAGTGTCAAAGCTGCCGTCCTGGTTAAGTTCCAGCACGAAAACCTTGTTGGCCGTTGTTGTCGATGCAGTGGCGTATGTCGAACCGGACAAGGTTGATCCGACGACTGTTTGACCGTCATCGGACAGGTACAGGTAGACCTGTGTACTACCTGATTTTACGCCGGTCATGGGTTGGCCGCTGGTGATGTCGGCGAAGGTTACGCTACCAAGTTGGTCTGCGCCGGTGTTGTTGTCTATGTTGTGGTCCAGATCGAGCCTGCCGGTCAGTATGGTGTCCGCTGCGTTGGTCATGGCGCCGGCTTGTGGCACAAAGTTGAACGGTTCATCGTCGACGATCGTGATCGTAACGGTGGCCGGGTCGCTCCAGACGGTGCCATCCGAAACCGCGACATCAAAGCTGTTACTTTCAACTTGGTCGGCAACGTCGGCGGTGCGGCTGGTCAATTCGAACGTATAGTCGAAGGTGCCGTTGTTATAGCCAGTTAATGTGACAGTACCGTTGGTCGTGTCGAAGCTTTCTCCGACCATTGCTGCGAAGCTTGCAAAGGTTCCACCGCCGCCGGTGAGGGTGAAGACATTCGTGCCGAGCTGGATGGATTGGATATCGTCCAGACCGTCCGTATCGGAGAAGGAGAAGCTACCAGAGGCAAATTCCCCGTTTGTTACAGACGCTGTTCCTTGCAGCATGCCGGATTCGAAGACCTCATCACCGATTCCGTCACTGTTGATCACGACGACCGGCTTGTCGTTGGCGCCGAAGATGCTGATGGTAAGGGTCGAGTTGGCGGTAGTGGAGCCGTCGCTGGCGGTGTAGTTGAAGCTGTCGGTCAGCGGATCGTCATTGGTATCGTGGGCCTGGACGGCGTTGTAGCCACCGGCATGGCCGGCGGCAGCGGCCTCGACCTCGGACGCATAGAGCGTGTAGGTATAGGCGCCATCGCTGCCGATGGTCAGCGTGCCGTAGTTGCCGTTGAAGGTACCGACGGTGGTCACCGAGAGGGCCTCGACATCGACATCGGTGTCGGCGACGTCGGCAAAGGCGAGGGCTGGACTCGGATCGCCCGGGTGGGCGACGTCGTTGAGGACGTTGCCGGATGCGGAGGGCGTGGTGTCTTCGAGGACCCAGTTCGTATCGGCGTTGGCGACGGGAGCGTCGTTAAGGCCGAAGACGCTGATGGTAAGGGTCGAGTTGGCGGTAGTGGAGCCGTCGCTGGCGGTGTAGTTGAAGCTGTCGGTCAGCGGATCGTCATTGGTATCGTGAGCCTGGACGGCGTTGTAGCCACCGGCATGGCCGGCGGCAGTGGCCTCGACCTCGGACGCATAGAGCGTGTAGGTATAGGCGCCATCGCTGCCGATGGTCAGCGTGCCGTAATTGCCGTTGAAGGTACCGACGGTGGTCACCGAGAGGGCCTCGACATCGACGTCGGTATCGGCGACGTCGGCAAAGGCGAGGGCTGGACTCGGATCGCCCGGGTGGGCGACGTCGTTGAGGACGTTGCCGGATGCGGAGGGCGTGGTGTCTTCGAGGACCCAGTTCGTATCGGCGTTGGCGACGGGAGCGTCGTTGCTACCGAAAATTGTGATGGTCAGTGTTGCGGTTTGCGGGGCGTTGTAGGTGTCCGTAACAACATACGTAAACTCGTCGGTCCGAATTTCGCCTTCGTCGAGGAATTGGGTCTTGGTGGGATCGACAACGTATTCGTAGGTGCCGGTACTGTTCAAAATCAATGTGCCATAGGCGCCTGTAACCGGCTGGCCAACATTCGCTGCATTACCATTAACTGAGGTGACGAAAAGCTGATCGCCATCGGCATCGGTGTCGGCGATATCGCTGAATTCCAGCGTTTCACTGGGGTCTCCCGGGTGCGGCATGCCGAGTATGACGTTTCCTTCGACGGTAGCCTCACTGACATCTTCCATGGTCCAGTTGGTGTCGCTGGCAGCAACGGGAGTTGTGTCGTCATCGACGATCCATGCTGTAGCGGTATTTGCTGCCGGATCAATGGTTGCATTGTTAGTGACGACTTCATCAAGAACGATATAAAAGTTTTCCGCACCGGCAAGCGTGTTTGCACCCTCATCAAAATGGTCGGGGATGAGGTTGATCGTCACCGGAACCTCGGTCGTGTTTGCCGGGATCGTCACGGTGCCGGAGAGGACGCCGGTGTAATCGTCGTTAACCGTATCGATGGCGCCATCGACTGCTCCGGCCGTTCCTGGGTAGATCGTGTAGTGGACGACTATGTCTTCCGGGTACGGGTTGCTGAGTTGAAGAATGAACGTAACCGTATTAAAAAGATCGGGGCCGTCCGTTCCCTCTGGAATGTAGGCGTTATTGCCGATGATGTGAGGGAGGGTTGGATCGTTCGGGTCTTCGCTGCCACCGGGGTAAGGCTGCTCTTCCGGCGGGAGTGTGACGATGACAGTTACCGTCGGCGGCGTCGGTCCGGCTTCCGGCTCGATAACCGGCAACTCTGCCTCCGGCTGGTCAAAAGCGACGGAGATCGGCCCGGTCGGGAAGCCGCTGGTGACGAGCCCCTGCGGGGCCGCCTGGTCGACCACGATGAAGCTGGCGCCGCCTTCTTCGCCGCCGCCGGCACCGGCGGCCGTGGCCTCGGTGATCTGTGTCGGGTCGGCGCCGGCCGCAATCTGGGCCTGGATGGCGGCGATGTCGGATTGTTCGGCTACGGCTGCGGCCGGATTGAACACGTCGAGATCAAGCACGATCTTCGAGTCCCGGCCCAAGTCCATGTGGGAGCCGTTGGTGAACTCGATCAGGATTGCGCCCGCGGCGGCGGTCTGGATGATGTCGTTGGTGAAGACCTTGTCGCCCACCTGCAGGGTGCGGGTGACGCCGTTCGCATCGGTGGCGGTGACTGTGCCGATGACCGTCTTGACGGTTCCGATCGAGGTGATTTTCGTGCCGGCGGCGACGGATTGGACGCTGGAGGAAGACGTGGTGGCCATGACAGCACTCCCGAAAATTATTCGTACGAGGTCAGTCTATGCCTCCGTCAGGAAATTGGTATTCGACCTAGGTCTGGTTCGACTTTGGTATGGGGTTGGGACGGCCTGCGGACATTCAGGCAGCGTGATGCGGCGGTTCGGCGGGGGGGCGTTTCATGTCGGAAAGCAGCAGGGCGAGCTGGACGCGCCCGGAAACGCCGAGCTTGTGGAAAATCGTCGTCAGGTGTGCCTTCACGGTGACGTCGGAGACGTTCAGGTGCTTGGCAATGACCTTGTTGCTCTCCCCTTCTGCGACGCGGGCGGCGATTTCGCGTTCGCGCGGGGTCAGCCGATCGAGTTGCCGGGGGGCCGGCTGCGGCCGGTGGCCGGGTTCGGCCGGCTGGGTCGCGTGGCGCAGATGGTTGAGCATGTAGGGCAGGGTATTGCGCGAAACCCAGATGCCGCCCTTGAGGACGACCTCGACGATTTTCCGCAGTTCCGTCGGCGACAGTCGCGGTTGGCAACAGCCGACGATGCCCAGCGACAGGGCGGCGACTTCCGTCTGCTCATCGAAATCGGCATCGGCGAGAAGCAGCCGGGTGTGCCGGGCAAGCCGGGCGACGTCGCCGTCGGGCGCGAGCGATTGCCTGCCGAGCCGGGAGGCGTCGAGAACCGTCAGTGGAAATTGTTGCGTGGCCACCATTGCCAGCGTGTCGGGGAGCGCGGTCGTCGTCCGCATGTTTTCCGGGCCGAGCAGGGCCGCCCAGGCTTCGGTGAAGGCGCTGCGATCGCTTGTTACGAGAAACATTCTTTCCCCCATGCCTCAAAGGGCTGTAGCGCATGCTGTTTCTTGTATTCTTGTATATGCTGCGAGGCTTTGGAATGACGACGTAATCGGAGCGGGTCCGCCCTGTCTTGCCGTCGCCATCCGCCGGCCTTCTCCAGCTTATGCCGGAGGGGTTCAGCATTGGCTTATTACAGTGCGTCTGTCAAGAGGCGCGGAGGGTTTTTGGATGCCTTTTGTTCTTCGAAACGAAGAGGGTGCGGTGGTCGGCCTGTTCAAGGAGCAGGGCGAACTGGCGAGCGAGTTTCTGCCGCCGGAGCATCCGGAAGTCGCGGCCTTCGTCGCCGAGACGGCCGGCGCGGAGGCTGGAGCCTTTCCTCTCCAGTCCGATGTGGAGATGATCCGGGTGATCGAGGACGTCGTCGACCTCCTGATCGCCAAGAACCTCATCGTTCTCACTGATCTGCCGCCGGTCGTGCAGCAGAAGCTGCTGCGCCGGCGAAACCTGCGCGCGGATCTTTTCGGCGGGATGTCTGTCGGCGATGCCGACGAAGAAGGGCTGTTCTGACGCTTCTTCGTCGGCAGAACCTTCCGGCGGGGAATGGCCGCCGCTTCGGTACGTGAGTCGCCTTGGTCATGGTTCGGCGTGTTAAAATGCCGCCCTTTATCTTCCAACGGACCTGGTCCGCCAACTCCACACTCGCGCCAAACTAGGATTTTCTATGCAAACGAACGCCGAAACCACCAACGTCCAGCAACCGGCCCCGAGCGCTCTGGAGCGCCGCATCGACCTTTCCGTAGCCATCGCCGATCTCGACAAGGACGTCGATGCACGCCTGAAAAAAATGGGCAAGAACGTCAAGATGCCGGGTTTCCGCCCGGGCAAGGTGCCGGCCAACATCGTTCGCCAGCAGTATGGCGACCAGGCGCGCCATGAGGCGCTGAACGCTGCCCTCGACCGCGCCTTCGGCGAGGCCGTCGTCGCCCAGCAGTTGCGCGTTGCCGGCTACCCGCGCATCGAGCCGAAGAATACCGAAAACGCCACGCACATCGAGTTTTCCGCGGTCTTCGAGGTCTATCCCGAGATCAAGCTGGGTGACATGTCTGCTGCCGAGGTCGAGCGTCCGGTGCTGGAAGTCGGCGAGGCGGAGGTCGACAAGACCATCGAGATCCTGCGGAAGCAGCGCATCCGCTATGAAGCCGTCGACCGTGCCGCGGCCAAGGAAGACCGCGTCGTCATCGACTTCCTCGGCAAGAAGGACGGCGAGCCGTTCCAGGGTGGCCAGGCGGCCGATTATCCCTTCGTTCTTGGCCAGGGCATGATGCTCCCCGATTTCGAAACCGCCGTCGAAGGCCTCAAGGCCGGCGAAGCGAAGACTTTCGACCTGACCTTCCCCGAGGATTACTTCTCGAAGGATCTGGCCGGCCAGAAGGTGCAGTTCGAAATTACCGTGAAGAAGGTCAGCGGTCCGGTGCTGCCGGAAGTCGACGCCGAGTTCGCCAGGATGCTCGGCATTGCCGACGGCGACATCGCGAAGATGCGCGAGGAAATCGCCGGCAACCTGCAGCGCGAGGTGAAGAAGCGCATCCAGGGCAAGATCAAGGATCAGGTGATGGATGCCATCATCAAGTCGAATCCGATCGAGATCCCGAACGCGCTGGTCGAGATGGAAATTCACCGCCTGATGGAGAATGCCCGTCGCGACATGGAGCAGCGCGGCATGAAGGTCAAGGATTTCCCGATCCAGCCGGAATGGTTCGCCGAGCAGGCCAAGCGCCGCGTTACCCTCGGCCTCGTCCTCTCCGAGCTGGTCAAGGAAAAGGATCTGCATGCCAAGCCCGAGCAGGTCAAGGCAATCGTCGAGGAGGCCGCGCAGAGCTACGAGCATCCGGAAGAAGTGGTACGCTGGTACTACGCTCAGCCGCAGCGCCTGCAGGAAATCGAAGGCGTCGCCATCGAGGACAACGTCGTTGCCTGGGTGCTGAATACGGCCAAGGTGACCGACAAGGCGGTCGCCTTCGACGAACTGATGGGCCAACAGCAGGCCTGACCTACGCTAAGGGAGAAGCAGGCATGATCTTCGGATCGGACAAGCGCGGCGACTGGGACCCGCAAGCCCTCGGCCTGGTGCCGATGGTGATCGAGCAGAGCGGGCGCGGCGAGCGTGCCTACGATATCTATTCGCGCCTGCTCAAGGAGCGCGTCATTTTCCTGGTCGGCCCGGTCAACGACACGACGGCCAACCTGGTGGTGGCGCAGCTCCTGTTCCTTGAAGCGGAGAATCCGGACAAGGACATCAATTTCTACATCAATTCGCCCGGCGGTTCGGTGACGGCCGGCCTGTCGATCTACGACACGATGCAGTTCATCAAGCCGGATGTGTCCACGCTGTGCATGGGCCAGGCCTGCTCGATGGGCGCCTTTCTGCTGACGGCGGGCGCCAAGGGCAAGCGTTTCGCGCTGCCCAACTCGCGCGTGATGATCCACCAGCCGATGGGCGGTTTCCAGGGGCAGGCCTCGGATATCGAGATCCATGCCAAGGAAATCCTGGCGTTGCGCGCCAAGCTCAACGAAATCATGGCCTTGCATACCGGCCAGCCGGTCGAACGGATCGAGCGCGACACCGCTCGCGACAATTTCCGTTCGGCGCAGGAAGCTGCAGAATACGGCTTGATCGACAAGGTGCTTGTCGCGCGCGAAGGCGTTTAATCGAAGCTTCGGGCGTCCCGGCCAGATACAGGAAGACGGAATATGTCCGAAAAGAAAAGCGGCAGCGAAAAGCTGCTCTATTGCTCGTTCTGCGGCAAGAGCCAGCACGAGGTCAAGAAACTCATCGCCGGTCCGTCGGTATTCATCTGCGACGAGTGCATCGAGCTGTGCAATGACATCATCCGCGACGAGATCGCCGGCGGCGAGGAGGGCAAGGCTGTCCGTTCCGATCTGCCGACGCCGCGCGAGATCTGCTCGATCCTCGACCAGTACGTGATCGGGCAGGAGCCGGCGAAGAAGATCCTGTCGGTCGCGGTCTACAACCACTACAAGCGTCTCGAGTCCGGCGCGAAGGACGACGACGTCGAGCTCGCCAAGTCGAACATCCTGCTGATCGGGCCGACCGGGTCGGGCAAGACGCTGCTGGCGCAGACGCTGGCGCGGCTGCTCGACGTGCCGTTCGTGATCGCCGACGCGACGACGCTCACCGAGGCGGGCTACGTCGGCGAGGACG